>NZ_MOWP01000028.1:0-316299 GCF_001983215.1 Frankia sp. CcI49 | reverse complement strand
AGGATCGAGGTCCTTCGGCGCTTGACCGAAGGGTCTCGGATGCCCGAGATTCTGGGCTTCACAAAAACAGCAATGCTCTCTTATCTCAGACCTCTTGTCCTTGTCGATGGGCAACATCGCCTGCGCGGCGCAGTCGAAGTCGCCAAGAGGGTAGCGAATACTTCCGGTCAAGAGGACATCTTCTCCGCTATCGATGAGGGAATGGATGGAGCGGCAGCTGACCGTGCCGCTATTGACCGGCATGCCCGTCGCCTACCCGTCTCGCTGCTTCTCGATGCTTCGCCAAGCGAGCATGTTTTCCAGTTTGTTGTGGTTAATCAGAAGGCCACCCCGATGGGTAAGGCTCTCTTGGGGACTATTGTCTCTACAAGTCTCTCAACCAAGGAGCTTGAACCCGTCGCCGAGCGTCTACGGGCTGCCGCTATTCCCCTCGACGACAGTCGCGCAATAGCCTACCTCGCCCGCGCCGACGATAGTCCATTCCGGGGCGTTGTGCAAACCGGTATGGCTGGTGACAGGCCTGAGTATCTCCAATGGAATGTACTACGCGGCCTGAGCTCCATATTTCGGGAACTACGCGGAGGCCGCATTTATGGCTCACGCGTTGACCATGCAGATAAATGGAAGCGTTTCTTTCTCCCAGATTCTGCTCTCGTGGCGACCTACGAGGGTAAAAGAAAATTTGAGGCATGGAAGGCACCCGACGGCCCGTGGCGTGCCGTCTTTATCAGGTTTTTTTCACTCACGAAGGATTATTTCGGTGATCCCGACCCTGACGCCGAGAATGGGTGGGGAGATACAAGGAGGAGCAATCTTTTCAATAAAATTAGCCTAACGATTCTGTCGGCTGATTACTTTCAATGGCTATGCACTTACAGTGAAGCACTCAACTCGGTTGACGACGTGGACCGGACGTTCAGCGACTGGCTGTCTGGAGTCAATAGAGGATACTTCGCTCGCTCGTGGCACATGGATGGTGTAAAGAAAGATCAGAAAGCAGTCCAAGACACGTGGGCAAAGATTTGGACTGACTACCGGTCAGACCCGCAGCGACTGCCCGCAGTTTCACGGTATCGAAACTTCAAGGCTGTATGAGCGCTCACGCTCTCCGCAGCTACGTATCGGCTGCCAGCAACGTGTGGCAGCAAGAATGGGATGAAGCAACCCTACGCAGCTTGTCGTTGCAGAACGTTCCGGGTGAGYTCCGCGGTAAAAATGGTTGGCTGATTGAAGCAGATGTTGCGCTCACCTGGGTACGTTGGTATCTCGATAGCCTCTCAGATCCGAGACGCTACGATGGAGATCAGAATCTCGGCATCGGCCAGCTTTACAAGGAAGTAGTGGAGCGCTTACGCGAGGACGATGGGGAGCTCCCCGAAGACGAGCTGCGAACCATAGCCCGGACCCTTACTCAGGTAGCCTGGTCGGAGATTGAAAGCCGGCAGGAGATACGTAGATCTCGATTGGCAATCACCGCGCTACTTCGTGAAGAGATCTGGAGCGCAGCAGCCGAACCGAGACGATGCTGGCTGTGCGGTTATCGCTTCAGCGATCTGGCCCGAGAAAGATTTCTTAGACTCTCCCGAAGAACTGAGACTGGGACATCTCTGCCACGCTTCGTCGACTTTACTCGCCCCAGAGGCATGGTGGCTCGGGATCTCCAARTAGAGATCGATCATGTCCGACCGGTCGCCCGCGGAGGTGCAACGGACAGCGGCAACCTACGCTTAGCCTGCGGCTGGTGCAACAAGACAAAGAGCAGTTCTGCACTGCTCTATGATCGTGCTCCTTGGGCGGTCCGATTTCTCGCACATCAAAGGTTGGGTGCTATCTCGCTCCCCCAAGGAATATGGGTCCTTCGCCTCGTCGCTACGAGACGCCGATGTGAGCATCCGTCAGGATGTAGCGCTCGGATCGATGACCACGAGCTATTTATTGCGCCGAGGCGTCCTACAGGTGCCCTCAATCCACTCAACGCTTCAGTGTTCTGCGAAACTCACGACCCATGGCAGCCATATCGACTCGTGGACCGCACTCTTTACCCACGTTAGTTTTATCCATACTGAAATATTCTTTCAAGGAGACACTGAAGCGACCTCGGATCACCTCGCGTTTGGAAGGCAACCGGCTCCGACCTCACCCGCCACCATCGACATCACCGTGACAGGCCCGACCCTGGAGCCGTTCTACGCGCCGGCCTCGCTGCCCAGCCCGCAGAGGGTCCTCCTGTTGCCATCGGCCGTGCAGGAGCGGCGGACCTGGTGCTCGTCGAGGACGGCGAATTCCTTGCCGGCTCGGAAGTTCTCTTCGACGGTCCAGCGAGTGCCAGCAACCCGGACGAGCGCGGCCAGTAGGACCGGCCGGGGCTGTGGGTCCAGCATACGCCGACTCACCGGTGGGGATGTAGCGGCGAACCGGCAGGTGGTGGTGGCCGGGCAGGCCGTTGTCGGTGGTGACGACCAAGGCCCAGTCGCATAGCCGCTGGCCTTTGGGCCTGCCCCCGGCGGAGATCCGGTTCCAGGCGGCCGCCGAGGCCAGCAGGTCCCGTGAAAATCCCCCTGTGAGCCTCTCCGGCGACTCCACGAGCAGCGGAACGTTCAGTCGGCTCTGGGTCGCAGTCGCGGCAACGGCGCGTGGAGATCAGCAGGTTGCCTCGAGCCGAGGGCGCGTCGATCAAAGAGATCGCCCCACAGTTGGGCGGCTTCCGCATCGTAGTCAGGTCTTGACGAACCGTGCCTGCTTGGCTGAGTGTGCAGGGGTGGCCCACTTCGGCACACTCCTGAGTTCGGAGGCCCTGATGCGGCTAAGTTTCGTGGGTATCGATCCGGGGTCGCCTGACAACGGCTGCCCGGCGGTCTTCGTAGATGAGGACACCGGCGACCTGTGGTTCCAAGGCGAGTCGGTCACGGATCGGGAGGCGCTCGCGGAGGTCGCGCGGCACAGCCCGCTCGGGTCGACCGAGGCTGTGGTCCGGCTCCCGGCGGTCATGAAGGCGTTCATCGTGGAGGCGGCGAGTGGGACCTACGAGCGAGGCAAGCAGGGTCCTGGGCCGCATCCCGGGCGTAGCTGAGGAGCCCGACCCGCCGTTCGACACGCTGCTTCGCGCGTGCGGCTCTTCCGCTGTGCATCTGGAGCTGCGGGATTCCTATGACGGCGGGGACCCGTGGTTTCGGGCGTGGCTCGCCGGCGATGAGGAGGAGTTCCAGCGGCGGCTGGCGCCCCGGCCGTGGCTGGATCTGATCGGCGAGGTGACCGGTCGCGGGGTCGACGTGCGCCGGGTCCGGGTGGTGTCGGAGCCGGTGAGCGACTACATCAGGTTCGAGCATGCGACGACCGCGTCGAACGTCGCTGCGGGCGAGCAGATCCGCTGGCTGCCCCGGCATCTGGCGACCGGCCTGCTACTCCCGGCGAACGACTTCTGGGTGTTCGACGGCCAACGGGCGCAGTTCAACTACTTCTCCGGCGGTGGGGAGTTCCTTCAGACCCGGCTGTCGCCGGACCCGGCGATCGCCGCTCAGTGCGCGGCGGCGTTCGAGGCAGTGTGGGAGCGGGCCGTGCCGCACGAGGACTACGAGCTGGTCTGACGACGGTCTTCGCGTCGTCGCGGCAGTCTTGCTCCTGTGCAGCCGTCGTCGTCTTCCAGTGCCCAGCAGGCCCGTCAGCTTCTCGCGGGCCGGCTTCGTGACCTGCGCCGCGATGCTGGTCTGACCGCGATCGAGCTGGCTGCCCGTGCCGGGTGGGAGCGTACGAAGGTCTCGAAGATCGAGCATGCCACCCGGCCCCCATCGGCGGCGGACGTCCGCGCGTGGTGCGAAATCTGCGGCGCCGAGGGCGAGACCGCGGATCTGCTCGCCTCCCTGCACTCGGCGGAGGGGATGTGGGTCGAGTGGCGGCGGATGGAGCGTTCCGGGCTGCGGCACGCCCAGGAGGCGCGGCTGCCGCTGTATGAGCGGACCCGCCAGTTCCGCGGCTACAGCTGCTGGGTTGTGCCCGGCCTGATCCAGACGGAGGACTACACCCGCGCTGTACTGCGTGCCTACCAGCAGCGCCGTGGAGTTCACGACGATGTCGAGGCCGCGGTCGCGGCTCGGATGAAGCGTCAGCGTGTCCTGCGCCGCCACCAGCGGACCGCCGCCTTCCTCGTCGAGGAGTCCGTGCTGCGTAACGGTTTCGGCGGGTCGGCGGTCATGCGGGGCCAGTGCGCGCATCTGGCCGAGGTCACGACGTGGCCCGCGGTGTCCCTCGGCGTCATCCCGGTCTCCGCCGATCGTGGCATGGCCAGCCCCGTCGAGGACTTCTGGATCTTCGACAACGACCAGGTGAACGTCGAGCTGGTCTCGGGATACCTGACGGTGACCCAGCCCACCGAGATCGCCCTCTACGCGCAGATGTTCGCGCGTCTGAGCGAGATCGCCGTCTTCGGTGGCCGGGCCCGTGATCTGATCGCCGCCGCGTATCCGTGACCGTGGTCCTGCTTGCCACACTCGGGCACACTCCTGGCCGTCGTGATCCCGCCGGTCCTACGGTGATCGCGCCCCCGACGACCACCACTGGAGCGTGACGTGACTCAGGCGCCCGACGCGACCAACCCCGACCTGGCGGACGAGAGGCGGGCTGCGATGGTCGACCGGCTCGTCGCCGACGGCTGGATCAGCGGGCCCGAGGTGGAGGCCGCGTTCCGGACCGTTCCACGGCACCTGTTCGTACCGGAGGGCACCCCGCTGGAGAAGGCCTACGACGCCGACCAGTCGGTGGTCGCAAAGGCAGGCCCGCACGGGGTAAGCATGTCGACGGTGTCGGCGCCGTGGCTGCAGGCCCACATGATCGCCCAGGCGGGTATCGCTCCGGGGATGAAGGTCCTCGAGGTGGGCAGCGGTGGCTATAACGCGGCCCTGCTCGCGCACGTCGTGGGTGAGCAGGGCCAGGTGGTGACCGTGGACATCGATCCGGAGGTGACCGCCCGCGCGACCGCGGGCCTGGACGCCGCCGGCTACGGCGACCGGGTCATCGTTGTCACCGCGGACGCCGAGCACGGCGTGCCGGCGTACGCGGACTACGACGCGATCGTGGTCACCGTAGGGGCGTGGGACCTGGCCCCCGCGTGGCTGGAACAGCTGACCGACGGCGGCGTCATCGTCGTGCCGCTGCGGATGAACACGTTCACCCGGTCGCTGGCGTTGCGCCGGTCGGGCGAGCACTGGGTGAGCACGTCGGCGCAGCTGTGCGGGTTCGTGCCGATGCAGGGCCTGGGAGCGCGCGGGGAGCGCCGTCTTCAGATGCGCGATCCCGCTGGCGGGGTGGTGACGCTCCTGTTCGACGAGGCCGAGATCGACAACCCGCATTCCCTGGCCGGCGCTCTGGAGCACGGCCCGGTCCAGGCCTGGTCCGGAGTCACGATCCCGGACCAGGGCGAGTTCGGCGACCTGCACCTGTGGCTCGCGGGCTTCCTGCCCGGGTTCTGCCGCGTCGAGGCCGGGCCCGGCACGCCGATGGCGGCCGAGGGCGTGTGCAGAACCTGGTTCCCCTTCGGAGCGGTGCTCGACGACTCGTTCGGCGTGATGGAACTGCGCGAAAGTGACCTGCCCGGCGGGGACCGCGAGTTCGGTGCCCGGGGATACGGGCCGCACGCCACCGAGGCGGCCGAGGCTCTGGTCGCCCAGATCAAGGCCTGGGACGCCCACGGCCGGCAGATCCCCGACGACGCCTTCGCCTACTGGCCCGTGGGCACCACCATCCCCGCCTCCGACGCTCCCACGGGCCAGTTCCACAAGATCCACGGCACGGCCATCATCGCCTGGCCCCCAGTCAGCTGACGTTCCGCCTCCAACATCTGCAGCCCTTTCGCCAACGCACATTCCGGTACTCCGTTCGGGCCCCCGCCTGCCCAGGAAAGGTAGCCATGACGCCGACCTCAGCAGTTCTCGCGCCCGCTGCGACTCCCAGCGACCTTGACCCGTTCGACGTCGACCTTGATCTTCGGGTGATCGAGGCGGTCGGCCCGCTCGTCATCACGATGTGCGCCACAGACGACAACTGCGGGACGACCTGCAAGCCGAGCGCCTGCTCCACCTCCTCCGACAACCCGTCCTGACGACACCCCGCCCTGACACGGCCCGCACCGCCGGTGTCCCCGGGGACACCGGCGGTGCCGGAGCCTGATGACCTTGTTGCCGCCTGACCGAGGAGCCCGGCATGGCCGCGCGATACCGGCATCACGGCGTGGTTCTGCTCCGGTCGACGACAGATCCCGGAGATCTTGACCTGCCACACGACCTGGATCTGGCCGATCTCGGGGCTGTCGAGACCGAGGGCGGTGCCTGGCTGACGAAGACCTGGTCACGGGACGACGTCCGCGCTGCGGTCACCGCCGCGAGCAGTGACCTCGCCGCCTGGGTCAACGGTGTCGTCTCCCAACCTGGGCAGGGCACTGCCCGGGATCTGCGGCGCGCGGCGCTGTCACTGGCGTCCTACCTGCTGCGGTGGCAGCGGCGCGTCACACCGTTCGGCCTGTTCGCCGGGGTCGCACCCGCCCACGTCGGACCAGCGAGGGCGACGATCGGCGGCGCCCACCGGGTGATCGCGCGCCCGGATGCCGAATGGATCGCGACCCTGGCGCGCCAACTCGCCCGCACCACCGCCTTACGAGACCGGCTCACCGTCACGGCGAACTCAACCGCGACCTTCCGGGACGGCCGGCTGATCCTGGCCCGCCGCGCTCCGCTCGACGCCCGGAAGCCGGGCCCACTTCGCGAGACGTCGATCCGCGCAGCCGACCCCGTGCGGGCCGCCATCGACCTGGCCAGAACACCGGTCAGCATCGCCGGGCTCGCCGCCGCCCTTACCGAACGGTTCCCCAGGGCGGCGCCAGACCGCGTCCGCGCGCTGCTCGACCAGCTCCTCGACGAGGAGTTCCTGCTCACCGACCTGCATCCGCCGATGACAGCCGGCGACCCGCTGGAGTACCTGTGCGCCGCGCTCCGCACCGCCGCCGGTGCCGGTGGGGTGCCGCAGGTCGCCCCAGTGCTGGATGAGCTGGCGGACATCGTCTGCATCCTCGCCGCGCACAACGACTGCGCGAACCCGTCCGACGCGACCGCGCTGCGCGCGGCGGCCGGCACGCGGATGGCCGCGCTGACGCCCGCCATGGACCGCCCGCTGGCGCTGGACACCCGGCTCGACGCAGACGTGACGATTCCCGACGCGGTGCTGAACGAGGCCACCGCCGCGGCCGAGGTGCTTCTCCGCCTGACAACCTGGCCATTCGGAGCGATGTCCTGGCTGGAGTACCAGGCACGGTTCAAGGAACGCTACGGCCCCGGAGCACTGGTGCCGGTACGGGAGCTGGTCGCCGACTCCAGCCTCGGCTATCCGGACGGCTACCTCGGTGCGCCGGCGCCACGTCCGGTGTGGCGGACGCTGACCGAACGCGACGCGGCCCTGCTGGCGCTGATCCACCAGGCCGCCCTGGACGGCAGCGACGAGATCCGCCTGACCGGTGACGACGTACGCGCCCTCACCGTCGGTGATCCCGACGCGGTCGTGCCGCCAGCACGCATCGAGATCGCTGTCGCCCTGCACGCCCTGTCCACCGAGGCGATCAATGCCGGGCATTTCCAGCTGCAGGTGACCGGGACGGCCCGCGTCCCCGGCAGCATGGCCGGCCGCTTCACCCACCTGCTCACCACCACCGAACGCGACGCACTCGCCGCGACCTTCCGCACAGCGGACCAGCAGGAGGACACCGTCACGGTGCAGGTGTCGTTCCGGCCGCGGGTGCCCCGGACCGAGCACATGACCCGGGTCGCGCCCCTGGCCGACACGATCCTTCCGGTCGGGGACCATCCCGACGGCACCGCGATGGCCGTCTCCGTCGACGAGCTGGCCGTGACCGCCGACGCGGCGCAGCTCTACCTCGTGCATCTGCCCACCGGTCAGCGCGTGGTCCCGCACATCCCGCACGCGCTGGAGATGACCGCTTTCACCCCACCGCTCGCCCGGTTCCTCGCCGAGGTCGCGGACGCCCGCTGCGCCGAACTACGCCCCTTCGACGTCGGCGCGGCCCGCGTCCTGCCCTACGTGCCTCGCATCCGCTACCGCAGGACGATCCTGTTCCCCGCCCGCTGGAGCCTGGAGAAGGCCGCCCTCGACGGCTCTCCAGGCACCAGCTTCGAGACGCGGCTGGCCACGTGGCGGCACCGGTGGAGACTTCCCAGCCGCGTGGTGCTCTGCGACGGCGAACAGCGGCTACCGCTGGACCTCGAGCACTCCCTCGACCGGGAACTCCTGCATGCCCATCTGACCCGCKTCTCGCGCGCCGAGCTCCGCGAGGACAGCCCGGCCGGCACCGACGGCTGGCTCGGCCGGCCCGCCGAACTCCTCATCCCGCTGACCCTGGCCAGCCCACCACGGCGCCCCCTGCCGGTCACCGCTACGCCCGGCGACGTGCACCACCCCGGGACAGGCCTGGTGGTCTGCGCCCGGATCACCGGCAACCCGGCCCGCTTCGACGATCTCATCGCCGTTCACCTGCCCCGACTCGCCGACGGCCTGCGCCCCGAGGTCGCGCACTGGTGGGTTCGCCGCTACCGCGACATGATCCACCCGGAGATCCCGCAGCACATCGCCCTGCACCTACGGCTGACCGACCCGGATCGCTTCGGCCTGCTCGCCGCCGGACTCTCCCGGTTCGCCGCCGGCCTGGCGGATCGGGGCCTGCCCGCGACGCTGAGCTTCGTCCCGTACTACGAACAGCCCGGCCGGTACGGCACGGGCAGCGCCCTCGCCGCAGCCGAAGAGGTCTGGGCGGCCGACACCGCCGCGGCCGTCGCCCAACTCGCCGCTGCCGCCGACGGTGTGCCGGGCCAGGCGCTCGCTGCCGCGTCGATGGCCAGGATCTCGGCTGCGTTCGCTCCCGACGCCACGACCGGCTACGGGGCCCTGATCCGCTGCCTGGACCAGGGAAGCGGGCCGCTGGATCGCGACCTGCGTGACCTGGCCTGCGACCTGACCGACCCGGCCGGCGGCCCCCGCGCACTGGCCTCGATGCCCGGCGGTGACACCGTCGCGCAGGCCTGGGCTGACCGCGACGCCGCGCTCGCCGCCTACCACGGACAGCTTGCCGCACAGCGCGACCCGAGCACCTTGCTGCGGACCCTTCTGCACGAGCACCACATGCGCGCGGTCGGCCTTGATCCCAGCTTCGAGAAGCAGACCGGACGGCTTGCCCGCGCCGCCGCCCTCCGCCAGCTCGGAAAGGCCGGCCACCTGTGACATCACCGACGATCAACGCCGATCAGGCGGCTGCCCAGTCCCTCGCTCACGGCGCGGCTGGCCTCGCGCTGCTACGCGTCGAACTCGCGCTCACCGGCTCCGGCACCTGGCAGGACGCGCACGAAGCTCTGGTCCTCGCCACGTCCGGGCCGGTGGACGGCAGCCCGAGCGGATGCCTCGTGCACGGCGCCCCCGCCCTGCGCTTCGTGTTGCACGCTGCCGCCGCGGACGGGCAGCCCCGCTACGCGCCCGCCGCGAGCGCGCTCGATCGCCACCTGCACCGCATCACCCGCGGGCGGCTGGATGCCGCCCGCAACCGCATGGCCGACGGCGCTCCCGGCACGTTCGGCGAGTACGACTTGTTCTACGGGCTCACCGGCCTCGGCCTCATCCTTCTGCGCACCGCTCCGACGAGCGACACCCTCGCCGACGTCCTCACCTACCTCACCCGGCTCGCCACCCGGCCCCTCCCCCTCGATGGGCTCCAGGCACCAGGCTGGTGGGCAGCTCGCGACCCCGACCCGCTGTCCCCCACCCCGGGCGGCCACGCGAACCTGGGCATGGCCCACGGCGCGGCCGGCATCCTCGCCTTCCTCGCCCTCGCCGCCCGGCGAGGGCGCACCGTGGAGGGGCAACAGGACGCGATCAAGATTCTCTGTGCCTGGTTTGACCGATGGCAGCAGCACTCGGACGACGGGCCGTGGTGGCCACAATGGCTCAGCCGCAAGGATCTACGCGCCGGGTACCCAGCGCAGCTGTCTGCCGGACGGCCGTCCTGGTGCTACGGGACGCCCGGGATCGCCCGCGCCCTCCAACTCGCCGGCATCGCCACCGCCGACCCTGCCCGCCAGGCCGCAGCCGAGCACGCCCTCGCCCACTGCCTGGCCGGGCCCCAGCTCGCCAGGCTCCCCGACGCGGGCCTCTGCCACGGCCTCGCCGGCGTCTACCAGACAGCCGTCCGCGCCGCCGCCGACGCGATCACACCCGGCCTCGGCGCCCACCTGGCTGAAGTCGCCGCCGGGCTGACGAGACAGGCAGCCATCTCCGACGGGACACCCGCGCTTCTCACCGGTGACACCGGGGTCCGGCTCGTGCTGGAGACCGCCCGCCGTGCCACCCCGCCCGTGTCCGGATGGGACTCATGCCTGCTGCTCACCTGACCGCACCAGCCGCCGGCCGGGTCGCCGACGCCATCCGCGTTCTCCTCGCCGGAGGAGACCTCGCCACCACCGCGGCCGAGGTGGGCCTGGAACCGGCGGACCTCGCGGACGCGGCAGACGCCTACCACCTGGCTGGGCTCGCCGCCCTCGAACGACCCGCCCACGGGCGATGGCACCAGGTGTACGTCCATCCCGCCGGCCCCGAACCCGCCGACCGCACCCTGGCGGCCCGCCTCGGCCCCCGGCTCGACGCGCTCGTCACGGACCACGCCGCGGCCGGCTGGTGGTACATGAACAAGAGCCCAGGCTGGCGCATACGCCTCCTCGACGCCGACGCCGACGCCGTGTCCGAGCTGCTGGACGGCCTGGCGGGCGCGGGCACCATCGCGGCGTGGAACCCGGCCGTCTACGAGCCGGAAGCAGCCGCGTTCGGCGGGGAGACCGGGATGGGCATCGCCCACGCCCTGTTCTGCGCCGACTCCGCCGGAGTCCTCGACTACCTCCGCCAGGAGAACCCGCCACTGGACCACCGAGAGCTGTCTGTCCTGCTGATCAGCGCCATGTGCGCCGCCTCCGGCCTCGACTGGTACGAGCGCGGCGACGTCTTCACCCGCATCGCGGCGATGCGCCCCGACCCGCCCGCGGCTGCCGCGCGGGCCGGGCTCACCGCCCAGCTCCGCGTCCTGCTCTCAGCGCCTACCCACGCCGGATCGCCGCTGTTCGCAACCAGCGGGCCGGCCGCGTTCGCCACCCCATGGCGCGACGCCTTCGCAAAGGCAGGGCAGCGCTTGGGCGCGGCAGCCACCGCCGGCACCCTCAACCGGGGCCTACGTGCTCTCCTCGCCCACCTGGTGATCTTCCACTGGAACAGGCTCGGCCTGCCCGCAGGCGCACAAGCGACCCTCGCCCACGCGGCGGCCCGCGCATGCCTTCCCGAGGACTAACCCGTGGATGATCATTCGAACTCGCGACCAGGTACGCCGGCGAGGAAGGCGGCCCATTCGGTGGCTGTGAAGCGCTGGGCCGGCCCGTCTAGGTTCTTGGAGTCGCGGACGGCTCGGCCGCCGTCCGGGAGGATGGCGACCTCGACGCAGTTACTGCCGGAGCAGCCAATGGTCGAAAACGTCCGCGAAAGATCAAAATCGTGCATCGCGCCGACGTTTCGTATTCTCGGCCAGACCACGGTTCAAGGCGGAGTCGAACCGCAGTACCTTCCACTCTTCAGGTCTAGGCACCTAAGCGCTGCTCTGGCCTGATTTCCCATCGTCTAACCAAGACGGGGCACCGCCCGGAGGATCATCTTCGATGAAGCTAGCACCCAACCCGTTCGCCAGGCGAGGCGCGACTCCCTACCTGCCCACGCCTGCGCTGACCGACGGGCGTACGCACGCCGTACTGGCCGCCATACGCCATCTCACCGGTTAGCAGCGTCAGCAACGTCGAGGAGAGCCATGAGCCCCAGAAAGCCGTCACGCCGGGGTGTCCTCCGCCTGCAGCGACTTGGGCATGCTGGTAGTACCTAGTTCATGGTGAGTGACTTCTGGGTGCCAGCATCTTCGATGGTCGGCGTAGTCGTCGGCGGCGGACTGACATACCTGACGCAACGTTCTGCTCAACGGTCGCTGGAAGGAGTCGACGAGCGCCGACGGGTGTCAGAAATCCAGGAGGCACGTCGAACCGAACAGATTCGGACACTGACCGAGTTCATCAGGTTCGCCTATGAGGCCGAAGGGGTCGCGCACGCGCGACCGGTACGATGGGTTACTGGCGACGATTGGTATCGCACCGCTAGACCAGCCATGGACGGACTCCGAATAGCAGAGAAGAGCGTTGAACTGCTCTGCCTTGAAATCGTCCACGAACCAGCTACCGCCTATTCACACGCTCTGAACCAGGCCGTTTGGAGGGAACTTGACCAGGTGACCATTGCCGAGCACCTCGAAGCTTACAAAGCGGCCTTCTTCGCCGCGGCACGTCAGAGCCTGGAGTGAAGAGCAGGCAAGCGGAACAACGCCAGCAACAGTCCCCTGGAACAGGCTCGGCCTTCCCGAGGGCGCACGGTCAGTCCTCGGGAAGACTGAGCCTGCCTTCCCGAGGACTGACCTTGGACGTTCAGTCGAACTCGTGGCCCTGTACGCCGGCGAGGAAGGCGGCCCATTCGGTGGCTGTGAAGTGCAGGGCCGGTCCGTCTGGATTTTTGGAGTCGCGGACAGCTCGGCCGCCGTCGGGGAGGGTGGCGACCTCGACGCAGTTGCCGCCGGTGCCGCCGGAGTAGCTGCTCTTGCGCCAGTTCAGTGGGGCGTCCGCGCCGTGGGTGGTCATCGTTGTAGGTCCTCACGTGCCGCTTTGATGATCGAGAGGGTGTTGGGGGTGGGTGCGAGGGCGGAGCTGCGGAGCTGGTTCATCCAGGCTTCGTAGCGTCGGACCTCGGCTTGTTTCTCCAGGTAGAGGCTGCCCGTGGGGGCTTCGATGTAGACCGTCTCGGAGGCTCCGCCGGTGTCGGGGAAACCCAGGATCGTGAAGCTTGCGATCATGCCGGCGTGGGCGCCTGCGGTGAACGGCACGACCTGGATCGTCACCGCGGGTTGCTCGGCTGCCTCGATCAGTCGGTCCAGCTGCCGGGTCATGACGGTGGGGCTTCCGACGTGGCGGCGGATCACGGCCTCGTCGAGGATCGCCCACAGCTGCACGGGTTGGTCTCCGGTGAGGATCTTCTGCCGGTTCATCCGGACTTCCACGGCCCGGTCGACCTCGTTGGCGGGTAGCTCCGGTGAGGCGGCGCGGATGACGGCCCGTGCGTAGTCCTCGGTCTGGAGCAGGCCGGGGACGAGCAGGCTCTCGAACGTCGTGATCGTGGAGGCTTCGGCTTCCAGGCCGATGTAGACCTGGAACCAGCGGGGCACGAGATCGCCGTAGGAGTGCCACCAGGCGGGCCTGCGGTTCTCCTTCACCAGCGCGAGCAGGGCTTGGCGCTGCTCGGCGTCGGTGACGCCGTAGAGGTCGAGTAGGTCCGAGACGTTACGCAGGACGAACCGGAACTGGCCGGTCTCCATCCGGCTGATCGTCGGCCCGCTGCGGTGGATGTGTTCCCCGGCCTGGTCGACGGTCAGTTCCTTGGCTTCCCGCAGGCGGCGCAGCTCCGTGCCCAGGCGCCGGCGCCGCACGGTAGGGCCTGGTGTGCTCGGCATCGCCCTCCCTTCTCCCGGTAGCAGTCTGCCAGCCCCTGCCTCGGGCCGATCAACACTGACTCACGTATCTGTCATACGTACTTGCGTATGAGAGTTCCGTGGGTGCATTCTGCCAGTACCCCAGCGCCGCCCGTCACCGCGCGGGGACCCGGAGCACAGGACACGCCAGGAGATCGTTTCCAGCCGGCAAGGGAGAAGACCTATGGAGGAACACCGCTTCGTGGTGTGGGACGCGGAAGGACGGCCGCTGGGCGCGTTCGGTGACTTCGACACCGCCCACGAGTGGGCGCACCAGCGCCTGCGGCAGGCGCTGACCCGCCTTCCCCTGACCGTGGACGACCAGGTGGCGAAGGTCAGCCRCCGCCTGTCACAGGCCCGCTGCGAGCTGGTGGCCTGGGCCGAGTTCGCCGTTCTCCCCGGCTGCGACCTCCCCGGTCTCGCCCCAGCCATGGGCGACCCGTCGCACCGCCAGCCCGCGCGGCCCACAAACGGATGAACGCCGCGATCACCGGCCACCGCACACGCAGCGCCATGCGGGGACCGGCATGACCGGGACCGAGGGCATCTCGACGGCGATCCGGGTGGACGTGGCGCACTTCCCGCCCACGGCCGCCGCCGTTCCCGACGTGCGCGCAAGCACCGTCCGCACGCTCACCGGATGGTCCGTCGCCCGGGACGACGTCGACCTCGCCGAAGTCGTCGCCTGCGAGCTGGCCTCCAACGCGGTGAAAGCCAGCCGCCCGGGCGACGTCATCGCGATACGGCTCACCGCGACCGGCGGGACCGTCCTGATCGAGGTGTGGGACGGCAACGACGCCGGCCCCCGCGTCACCACCCCGGACACCGACAGCGAGGACGGCCGGGGCCTGCTCATGGTCGATGCCCTGAGCAGCCGATGGTCCTGGTACCGGACCAGAACCAGCGGCAAGATCGTGTGGGCGCAGCTCCCGGCCAGGATGACGCGGGCCGTCGCCACCTCCCACAGCACCGCCACGTTGGCGACCCGCGCGCCCGCGCCCATCCCGGCTCCCGCCCGACCGGTCGCCTTCGACAGCGACCCGCTCGTCCTGCGGCGGGTCATCGACCGGCTACGCGAACTCGACGACTGGTACCTCCCGCCCCGGGACAGGGCGTGAAAGACCGGCACCACACCCGGCACCCGCCACCACGACACCCAGCCGGGGCTTCCGAGAAGAACGTCGATGAATGCTCCCGGGTCGGGTGCCGGGCCGCCGCACGTGAATCTTCCTGCCTCCGGGCGGCGCAGCCTGGCCGACCGTCGGAGGGGGCCACAGGCGGCTGACCTGCACTTTTACCATCCAACTCCCCCTCCATCCCTAATTGGAGGGAATATCGGAGTAGATATCCGCAGGAATAATGGAGGGTATAACGGAGGGTGGGGGTTTCAAGTTTCCCTGCATGACAGGAGGGGACTCCGGTACACGCGGCTCGCCGGGCCGATCGAGGTGGAAAAATTTCCCACGAAACAGCGAGCCGGGCGCCCACGCCCACCATATTCATATCGCGTTCGCGTATACGAATTCCAGCATGGGTGATGCCCATGATGTGCGGGGCGTGGAACACGAATCCTCGTTCTCCGGGGTTGCCCCTGGGCGCCCCAGCGCCCAGGGGTGGCCTCGACTGTGTCAACAGCGGCCAGCACGGTGTTGCGGCGTGTCCAACGGCAAGGCGGCTCACGCCGGACCGAGGGGGGACCGCGACCCGAACCGCGGCGCGGGTAGGCGGGGCGCTGGTGCCGGGTCCGTCTCGACCTCGTCCTCGTGGTCGCCGTGCGGGTCGGGGTCGTCGGCTGGGGAGCGGGCGGGGATCGAAATGCCATAGCGGGTGGCGAGTCCGTCGAGGTCGGTACGGATGGCGGTATGCAGCGGCAACCACACCCGCCGGGCAGGGGCGAGGTCAGGCGGGTCGGCCACGGTCGCCGGGGCGGTCAGGGGGTCGGGGGCGGCGGTGACGACGACGACACCCGTCGGGGCCGTGGCGAGCCGGGCTCGTAGTTCCCGCTCCCGCGACGCGGATGGCAGCCAGATCAGGACCGGGCTGATCAGGTTGCTGGAGGCGGCGAGCCTCGTGTAGCCGGGGATCTTGCGGACGACCTGGGAGAGGGATTCGCTGCCGGTGTCGAACTCGACGAAGAAGTCGAGCCGGCGCTGGGCGGTCTGCCAGGTTCCGTAGCCGTCTGGGCGGATCCATTTCTGCCACAGAGTGGCGGTACGCCGTTCGGACCACCAGACGGTCAGTCCTTCGTTGTCGGGGCGGGTGCGGCTGGCGTACACCCAGGCGGTGAAGACTGTGTTGACGCCGACAAGGTGGCCGAGGTGTGGCGAGCTCATCCAGGCGTGCAGCTTGTCGCGGCGGTAGCCGAGGTCGGCGATGCTCTGGCCGCGCTCGGCGGCAAGAATCGCCGCGCCGACCGGCCCGAGCATGTAGTGGTACGGGCCAGTGCCGCGGCCTTGGCCGTAGTAGGGGCGCATCCTGTCGACGGCCTGGAGCCGGTGCAGGGTCGTCAGGCGCATCCGGGCCATGCGGTCACCGCCGAACGCGAGGCGGGTCAGCTGGTGGCTGGTCAGGACCCGGTGTTCGTACAGCATCGCGAACATCCATCGGTCCCGGCTGGTCACCCGCCCGGCCACCGCCAGCAGCCGCTGCTCGGCGGCGCTCACTGGCCGCCTCCCACCGGGGCGAGCCGGAGGCCACGCCCGGTTTCGAGCACGCGGGTGTGCCGGTTTGCGGCGACCCGCGACGCGGTGGTGTCGGCCTGGTCGATCAGCAGGCGATCCACAGCCGGCGGCGCCGTGCCCTGCTCCGGTCTTTCGTCGGAGCCCCCGGTGGAGGGGCCGACGGAGGGAGGGGGTACATCCCCGCCGGAGGGGGGCCGCACAGAGGCAGGCATCTGGGCCAAYGCCGCACCCCGCGAATGATGCACCTTCGGCAGGCGGCCGCATCTCGGGCTGATCGCCTTCCGTTTGGCTGCCTGTGCGGCCGGCAGACCGGCGAGCACATCGCTAAATCCGATCGGTATCTCCTCGTCGAGGTCGGCGATTTCCCCGCGGTAGGAGAGGGCCGGCGTGGCAGCGCTATGACACAGCACCGGCATCCCCATCCCCACCGCCTCGACTTTGCACGCGTTCGGCTCCCATGAACGCGGAAGAAACTCCCCCGTGACGCGCCGGTCCGCCAATGATGTCCGCGACCCGACCACTTCCGCCCGCGTCTCCCACGGACCGAACCACCGATCCGCCCGCGTCGGGGTATCGGCGCCGTTCACCCCCGAGCCTCCCGGGGATTCCGTCAGCGCCAGGACGATCTCGGGCCGACCCAACGATGACGCCGGGGCGTTGTCAGTGTCGCTGTCAAAGTCACGCAGCAAGATGGATGTCTCCCATTTCTGGAGCCGGTGTTCCGTCGGCTCCAGGAAGCCACACCGCATCTGACGGTGATCTGACACTCGTCCACGCCCAGGTAGACGGGGTCAAAGAGCGTACGGAAGCGATCTGACGGTGATCTGACACATCACCTCCGAGGACGAAGAATGATCAGGTGTCAGATCTGTGTCAGATCTGTGTCAGATCACCGTCAGACGCCCTGGAGTTCACTCGGACCCGAGCAGCCACCCCGGTCGCCAGCCGCCACCTCGGTTGTCCCGCACTACCGGAACGCGACACCAGAATCATCATCGGCCGTCCGTCCTACCGGCCACGCCGCACACGTTTCTCCGCAATCTCGGTGCCCTCACGCAAAAGGACCGCCCCCGGGCGGGAGGCTTCCTCGCGGTCCGTACCCGCCGGCGCGGCGGACGACCCGCTCGTGACACCGTCACCGCCGCACACCTCGTCACCGCCGTCCGCGCCACCACCCGTCTCGCCGGCCTACATGGCAACCGACTGATCCCTTCTCAGCCTCGTCGCCCTCCACAACGCTCACACCGCTCAGACATCCGGCGGCCCCACGTCACCGCCCCCGCGGCCATCCTTCTTCTCGCGCCCGCCGCCTACCCCCGCCCACACTCGGCCAGCGGACCTGACAACGGCTCCGACCTGGGAGAACGCGACCTGACGGTGATCTGACACAAGTTGCAGACGCAATAACAGTCAGATCACCGTCAGACTCCCTCGTCAGAATCGTGTCTCTCCGCCGGTGGGAGTCAGGGGTGCGGTAGGTGTCAAGTCAACTGAGACAGTTGGTCGTTGGTCGGTTGGCTCGGAACTGGCTGGTTGATCCACACGGTCTCGGGTAGCCGGGGTGGCCGTGGCCTGCGGGCGAACCGCTCGGGGTGCGCCGCGCGGGCACGGTCGAGGGTGGCCTGCCGGTGGGCCTGGACCTGCTMCGCGGTACCGAAATGGACCGAGGCCGGGGTGTGGAACCCGATCCCGGAGTGGCGATGGTCGTGGTTGTAGGAGGTGAAGAATCCCTCGCAGAAGGCCCGGGCATCAGCCAGAGACCCGAAACGTTCGGGAAAATCGTAGCTGTACTTGAGAGTCTTGAACTGTGCCTCGGAATAGGGGTTGTCATTCGAGGTCCGTGGCCGTGAATGTGACCGGTGCACCCCCAGGTCGACGAGGAGTTCGGAGACCTGCTTGGAGACCATCGCTCCGCCACGGTCCGCGTGGATCGCCCGCGGGGCTGCCCCGTTCCGGCCGACGGCGTCAGCGAGGAAGTCCTTCGCGACCACTGCGTCCTCGGCCGCGGCAACAAGCCAACCGGTCACATACCGGGAGTAGATGTCGAGGATGACATACAGCCTGTACCAGATACCCTTCTGTGGTCCTTTCAACGCGGTGATGTCCCACGACCAGATCTCGTCCGGTCCGGTCGCGGACAGCTCCGGACGGACCCTCGGTGGATGGGTCGCGTGCGCGCGACGTTCCCGGGTCTGCCCGGCCGCGCGGGCGATCCGGTACATCGTGGACAGCGAGCACCAGTACCGGCCGGCGTCCAGCTCACGGGCCCATACCTGCGGGATGGCCAGATCCTGGTAGGCCGGGCTGTTCAGCACCGCCAGCACCCGCGCGCGTTCGGCGTCGCTCAGTGCCGCCGGCGGGGGGTTCCGCGCCGGCCACGGCCCATGCACCCGGCCACCGGGCGCCACGTGACGGTAGTGCGTCGCTCTCGACCGGCCGGTATACGCACACGCCTGTGTCACGGGAACGCTCGCGGCGCGCAGCTCGTCGAAAGCGCCGTTCAGAACCTGGTCTACGGCTTCTCGGTGTCCGTGCTCTCGGAGATCTGTTCCAAGAGCACGCGCGCTTTTCCCATGATGTCCAGCGCGGTCTCGGTCGTCGCGAGCTTCGCTTTCAACCGCTCGTTCTCTCGGCGCAKCTTCTCCAACTCGATCTGTTCCGCCGATTTCACCGGCTTCTTCTCCGCGGGTACCCGGGTCGTGATGCCGGATCCCCCAAGAGCACCCGCATCACGGGCACGGGTCCACTCCACCAGATGCGACGAGAACAACCCTTCCCTGCGCAGGATCGAGCCTTTCTCACCGTGCGGGGCGTTCTCGTACTCGGTGACGATCCGCAGCTTGTACGCCGTGCTGAACACCCGCCGCGACGGACGCGGCGCTGGATCACGCCGCGACGGCGAGGACCCGCCTGGGCGCTCCTGCGACTCTGACTCCACGAACACGAGGATCTCCGATCAAGCCCCCTGTAGCCAACCCGCACCAAGCGGGTGTCTCATCCGAGACTGACACAGAGGGGTGCGGCGCGGGTCCGGCAGATCTCTCCGAGGAGTTCGGAACGGAACCCACCTGGCCCCGCAGATCCACTCGTCGCGCGCAGCAGGCCCCTGACGGACCCGCTCCGCACCAACCGGCGGCGCCCAGCCCGCCGCCACCGAAGGCGGGCAGGTCGATCTCCGGGTTACCTCCCCTGCGCCCGGCCCTCCTCACCACGATGACTCCCCAGCAGTTCACCGATGCCGTTCAGTTTCTCGCCGACCTAATCGCCCTGCATTTCCCGCCCGACGGGTCCATTCCCCATCAGGGAATAACTCCGGAAATTGAGATAATTTGACACCATCAATGTGGAGAGCGAAAATCGCCGTCGCCGATCCGACGGCATCAATCCATAGAACAGGACCGAGAGAAGCCGATGTTCCACACACTTCCCGTGCAACCGGCGGGGGAACGCCAGCCACAAACCAACCCGGCAACCGGCGAGAGCCGGGGCGCCGAATGACCGCGCCGGACTCGGGCACCCTGTGGGGTTCGGCCATGCCACAACCGACTGTCCGGGTGGCACTTTCCCTCCGGGCCTCGACCGATGAAGAGAACCAGCCCTATTCCCTGGATGGGCAGGAAGCCGGGCTGAGGAAGTTCGTCGCGAGCCAGCCAGGCTGGACTATCGTCAAGATTTATCGCGACCGCAAGTCCGGCGCCACCATGGACCGCCCAGGGCTACTCCAGGCAATATCGGATGCCCGAGCCCACCGCTACGACGTCCTTCTCGTCTACCGGGTCGACCGCATCGCCCGCTCCCTACGGGTCCTCTGCCAGATCGTCGACGAGCTCGACAAGACAGGCGTCACCTTCAGATCGGCCACCGAGCCGTTCGACACATCCACCCACATCGGCCGCATGCTGATGCAGATCCTGGGCATGTTCGCCGAGTTCGAACGCGCCGCCATGATCGACCGTATCCGAAAGGCACTACGCGCGAAGTCTGCCAAGGGCGGGTGGCACGCCGGCAGAACGCCATACGGCTACACCGTGGACGAGAACAAGCTCTTCCTCGTCCCCGTACCCGATCAGGCGCTCGTCATCGAGGAAATCTYCCACCTGTACACCCGGCGCCGTTTCGGCAGCAAGGCGATCGCGAACCACCTCAACGAGAAGGGACTGCGAACCCGCGACGGAGGACTCTGGTCCGACCGCTACATCACGACCCTCCTCCGGAACCGCGTCTACACCGGGGAGATCCACTACGACGGTTCCTGGCACCCAGCCCCACACACACCTCTGGTCGACAGCGAGACCTTCGCCAAGGCCGCGAAGACCCTCGACGCCCGATCCAGAGATCACAGCCTGCGCGCCTCGAACCCCGCCGAGTACGAACTCACCGGCCGCATCGTCTGCGACCGCTGCAACGCCGCCTACACCGGAGCCCTCGCGCACGGACGATCCCGCGAGTACCGCTACTACATCTGCCACAACCGGCAACGCTTCGGCAAGAGCCGCTGCGACAACGACCGGCTGCCCGCGGAGGCCCTCGAGGACGCCGTCCTCAACGCCCTCATCAGGACCTACAGCAACTCGACGATCTTCGATGCCGCCATCGCCTCCCACCAGACGAGAACGGCGGAACCCCAGAAAGACCACGGCGAACACCTCGCCCGGCTGGAAAGCCAGATCAACGCGATCCGCGGCAAGATCCGCAAATACCAGACCGCGTTCGAGGCGGGCACCATGCCTGAGGAGACCTGCGGAGAACGCATCCGGGAACTGGCGACACAGCTCGGCCAGGTCCAGGACGAACACGACAAGATCAAAATTGAGATGGTGGAGGAACCGCCCGATCCGGTGCCACTCGCGAAGATCGGCGACATCCAGGATCTCATCTTGACCTTGCTGGCGGGAGCTCCAGCGAAAGAAGGCGGCAAGCCCCTACGCAGGGCAGTCCTACACACACTGATCGAAGAGATCCGTGTAAGATCGCGGTCGGGCATCACGCCGACGTTCCGCATTCCCGACCAGGACATGGTTCGGGTTGTGCCAGATCCTGTGGGCAGGGGCGGGGTCGAACCGCCGACCTTCCGCTTTTCAGGCGGACGCTCGTACCGACTGAGCTACCTGCCCATGTCTTGCATGTGGTGCTCAAAAAACGCGGTCCCGACGGGATTCGAACCCGCGACCTCCGCCTTGACAGGGCGGCGTGAACTCCAGACTTCACCACGGGACCATGTTCATCTTCAGTTGTGTGTTGCCCATCCTAGAGGATCGGATGGCCTTGCTCCAAATGTCTTTTCCAGACCGCCTGAGCCGGTGCCCCGGACCTGCGACTGTCGAACTGGAGGTCATGCTACAGGACGCTGCGCCCCATCCGGCCGCTGGGGGACGGGAAGTTTTCACAGCCTGGCCGAGCACCTGGATCGAGGGGGCTGGGCGGCCGGACCGGGTCGGTTCGGCCGTGGGCAGGCGCCGGCACTGGCGGCGTGGGCGCCGGGGAGTCTGGCGACTGGCCCGCCCGGCTTCTTCTCTCGCACGCATGGGCCCGAGGGAAACCTGGCCCCGGGTGGCTGACCACGAGGTACGTCGGCCGCAGCCCCCGCGCCGTTCCGTTGATCAGCCGACCGACGCCCCGGTCGGATCGCCTGAGTGCACAATTGGTTACGACACGGACGATTCCGATTTGGCGGCGGAAACGAGGGTCCCATGGCATCCGAGGCTTCCGATCATGATGGCCTCGGCAAGGGCGACCCGGTCCCCCCAGGTCCTGCGGCGCTCGGAGGACCTGGAGCACCCTCAGGACCAGCGTCGCAGCCGCAGTCGGAGACATCCGGCGTCGTGGAAGCCGCCGGCCACGTGGAGACCGGCTCCCCAGCGTCTCCGGCGACCGACGCCAAGGACGTCACAGCGCCTGCAGGAGAGGCGGCGCTGGTCCGGACGCCTCCGCTGGTCGTGAAGGAGGCCGTGCCGACCCAGGTGATCGAGGGCCCTCCGCCGCTCCCGCCGTCGGCGGAAAGCTTCGTGGCCGCCACCGCTCGGCCTCCCTCCGCATTGTCATCGGCGGAGACCGCGGCGTCGTCGGTGGAAACCGCGGCCGCCGCCTCGTTGCCCGCGCAAGCCGCGCAAGACGCGGATGCCGCCGCCTGCCCGTACCCGGGCCTGCGGGGATTCGACGAGACGAGTCAGCAGTGGTTCTTCGGGCGTGACCAGTTGGTCTCCGATCTCCTCGCCCAGGTCGAGTCGGCGGCGTCACGGCCTGGGCCACTGGTGCTCGTGGGTGCGTCGGGGTCCGGGAAGTCGTCGTTGCTGCGTGCCGGGCTGTTGCCCGCTCTTGCCCGCGGGGCGGTGAGCGGCTCGGGTGAATGGCTGCGGCTGGTGATGACACCCGGCGAGCATCCGCTCGAGAACCTCGTCCAGCGAACCGTCGAGGCATTCGGGATGCCCGCGATAGCGCGCGTGCTCCGCGACGGCCTGCGGGGCGAGCCGGAGCACCTCGGGCTGATCCTCGGCGAGCTTCTGGCCGGGCGAGCCGAGACCGACGGGTCGGCCGAGACCGCCGGGTCAGTGGCTTCGGCAGGCTCCGGATCGGCCGGAGGCGACACTACGGTCAGCACCGACCCGCCGACGGCCGAATCCCGCACAGCTCGCACCGGCACAGCAGGACGCATGGCACGCACGGCGGGCACGGCACGCACGGCGGGCACGGCGGAATCGCAAGGAGCCCTGACGCGCCGGCCACGAATGGTCATCGCCGTCGACCAGTTCGAGGAGATCTTCACCCACTGCGACGACCATGCCGAGCGGGAGGCGTTCGTCCGGGCGTTGTGCGCGACGGCCATGGGGGATGTCGTCGTGGTGCTCGGCCTGCGGGCCGACTTCTACGGGCCGTGCGCCGCCTTCCCGGAGCTGGTGGAGGCGCTGCAGGTCAACCAGATCGTGGTCGGGCCGATGGCCGCCGACGACATCCGCGAGATCGTGGTGCGGCCGGCCCGTTCGGTGGGCCGCGAGGTCGAGCCTGCGCTCGTCGAGCTTGTCCTGCACGATCTTGGAGCCGCCACGACGTCAGGGGCAGGGGCAGGGGCAGGGGCGAGCACGGGCACCGCCGCGAGCGCGAGTGCAAGTGTGCGCGCGAGTGCGGGCTTCGTCGCCGACCCGGGGTCGTTGCCGCTTCTCGCCCACGCCCTGCGCGCCACGTGGTTCGCCCATGCCGACGCCAGTGCCCATGCCGACGCCAGTGCGCATGCCGACGCCGATACGCAGTCCAGCGCCGGTACGCACCCCGACACCGGTACGCACCCCGGCGCTGGTACGCACCCCGACGCCCCGGYACAGACCGGCGGCAGTACGCACTCCGGCACCGGCGCACCGGCCGGAGCGGATTCGCTTACCGTCGCGGACTACCTGCGGGTGGGCGGGCTGACGGGAGCGATCGCGCAGACGGCCGAGGCCGCCTACGCCCGGCTGGACGCCGAGGCTCAGCAGGCGGTTCGTCCGCTGCTCATGCGCATGATCAGGGTTGGCGAGAACGGCGCGGACACCAGGCGGCGGGTCAGCCGTGCCACGTTGCTGGCGGAGGTTCCCTCCGCCGCGGCGGCGACGGTGCTGGACGTCCTCGTCGACGCCCGGCTGGTCGAGGCGGACGCCGAGGGTGAGCGCGACAGCCTGCAGATCGCGCATGAGGCACTGCTGCGATCGTGGCCGCGGCTGCGTGAGTGGCTTGACATGGACCGCACCGGTGCGGTGGCGGCGCAGCAGCTCAGTGACGCCGCCGAGGTGTGGGAGCGCAACGGGCGGGATCCGTCCTACCTGTTCGCCGGCAGCCGTCTCGCCGCGGCGCGCGAGTGGGTCGGTGAGCTGGCACAGGTTGGTGAGCTGGCGCAGGTTGATGAGCTGGCACAGGCGGCGGTCGGTGAGCTGGCGAAGGCGGGGGTCGGCGGCGGCCGGGTGCTGTCCGAGGCGGCGAGACGGTTCTTCGACGAGAGTGTGCGTGCGGAGGCCGAACGGCAGCGGGCGGCTGCCCGGCGGGCGCGGCGCCTGCGCCAGCTCGTCGCCGCGCTGGCGGTGTTGCTGCTGGTGGCCGGGGCGCTGGCCGGTGTCACCTACGACCAGAGTGTCTCCTCGGCGCGGGAGCGGGACCGGGCGCTGTCTCAGCGCATCGCCGCCCAGGCGGATGCGGCGCGCCGGGACAATCCGGCGCTGGCCGCGCAGCTCGCCCTGGTCGCGCTGCGCACCGCGGACACCCCGGAGGCACGGGGTGCGGTGCTGTCGGCGTTCAACGGGGGCGCCGGTGTGCCGAGTCGCTATCTGGCGCACACGAAGTCGGCGGGCACGGTCGCCTACAGCGTGGACGGCTCGCTGATCGCGACGGGCAGCGACGACTGGACGGCCGCGATCTGGGATGCCCGGGATCCGCGCCGGACCACGCCGCTGGCGCGGATCCCGGACGAACGGGGCGGGGGGCACGGTCGGGCGGTGAAGGCGGTGGCCTTCAACCGGGACGGAACGGTGCTCGCGACCGGCGGTGCCGACGGCCTGACCAAGCTGTGGGACATCTCCGGCATCTCCGACCACTCCGACCACCCGTCCCGCTCCGACCGCACGCCCCGCTCCGACCGCACGGCGCCGAAGCTGCTGACGACGCTGGAGCAGGCTGACACCGAGGTGTACGCCCTGGCGTTCAGCCCGACGTCCGATCAGCTCGCGGTCGGCGGGTACGGGAACACCGCCTACCTGTTCGACGTCGCCGACCCGCGCCGTCCGGTGAAGGCCGGCGAGCTGTTCCTGCACAGGTCGCCGATCATGGCGGTCGAGTATGGCCCGGACGGGCGGTATCTGGCCGCTGGCGACAGGGGCGGCTCGGCGCTGGTCTGGTCGGTGGCTGATCCGGGGAACCCGCTGCCCGTGGCGGCGCTGTTCGAGGACGGCGGCCCGAGCGAGGACCAGGCTGGTGCCATCCGCGCGATCGCGTTCGCCGACGGCGGCCGCACCGTGTACACGGCCGGCCTGAGCGGCTACGTCCGCAAGTTCACCGGGGCCGATCCGATGCATCTGACGTTCGCGGGGCGGGGCAGTTCCGGCACCGCCGGGCTGACGACGGTGGCAGCGGCCCCGCCCAGCCCGTCCAGCCCGCCCGGTCCGTCCGGTTCATCCGGTCGGTCCGGTACGTCCGGTGGCCTGGTCGCCATCGCCGGCAACCGCTTCCTCGGCGTCTCGATCTATGACCTGGACGTCAGCGACGAGCGGCTGACGTTCCTGCAGGAGGGCCCGAACGTGTGGGATGTCGCGTTCAGCCCGGACGGCACCCGCCTGGCCTCGGTCTCGGCCGACGGTGCGCTGCGGGTCTGGGAGATGCCCGGCCCTGCCCTGATCGGGCGGTACGGCGGTCAGCAGGAGCTGGCGGTCAGCTCCGCGACGGGTGTCGTCGCGGTGACCGCGGACGAGGCGGTCGAGCTGTGGGACGTCACCGAGACGTACGCGCCGCGGCTGCTCAGCGCGGTGGCGGACGTCCTCGTGGACGACAACGATCTGACCGGCTCGGCGGCCTTCAGCCCGGACGGGCGTCTCCTCGCGGTCGGCACGATCTCGAACCTGGTCCTGTACGACATCACCGATCCGGGCCATCCCAGGCGGCTCGCGGCGGTGGAGGGCCCGCCGGGCGGGTCGTCGCGAGTGCTGTTCAGCCCGGATGGACGGACCCTCGCCGTCGGCGGGTTCAGCACGAACCCGGGGGTCGGCTTCGAGTCCAGGGTGGAGACCTGGGACGTCACCGACCCGACCGGCCCACGGCGGCTCGCTTCCGTGGCCGGGCACCGGTCCGTTGTCCGCTTCCTGGATTTCTCGCCGGACGGCAGGTCGCTGGTGTCGGCCGCGGACCGGTCCGTGCGGATCTGGGACGTGTCGGACCCGCGGCGGCTGCGGCCGCGTTCGGAGCTGCCCGAGTTCCCCGGCGGGGTGTGGGAGGTCCGTTTCTCTCCGGACGGGCGGAGCCTCGCCGTCGGCGCCGCCGGGCCGTTCGCGACGACGTGGGACGTCACCGACCCGGCCAGGCCCCGGCAGCTCGCGGATCTGCCCGGGCACACGATCGGTGTGCTCACCGTGGCGTACAGCCCGGATGGGCGGTACCTGGTCACCGGGAGCAACGACAACACGGTCCGGGTGTGGGATGTGACCGACCGGGATGATCCGGAGCTGGTCGAGAAGCTGGCCCGGTCGGCCGGCGACCAGGCCGGAGTCGTCGCGATCGCGTTCACCCGGGACGGCCAGCGCCTCGTCGGCGCCGTCGCCACCGAGCCCGGGGTCGTATGGGACCTGGACGTCGACCGCGTCGGGAACCGGATCTGCGAGCGGGCCGGCGTGGGCATCACGGAGGCCGAATGGCGGCAGTTCGTACCCGATCTCCCCTACGATCCGCCTTGTGACTGATCGTCGCCACACTGGTTGATCTGATGGTTCCGTGATCCTCGACCGCGCCCGGGTCGAGGCCGCGCTGCCGGGCTACGAGCTGTTCGGTGTGCTCGGGTCGGGTGGGTTCGGGCTGGTGATCGAGGCCCGGCACATCCGGCTGGACCGGCGCACGGCGGTCAAGGTCCTCGCTCTGCCGGCCGTCGCTCCGGCGGAGGCGCGGCTGCTCGCCCGGCTGCGTCATCCGCACATCGTGGAGATCTTCGACTATGTCGAGGACGACGGGCTCGGCCTGCTCGTCATGGAGCTGTGCGACGGTGGGACCCTGCGGTCCCGCGCCGCCGGCGGGCTTCCGATCGCCGAGGTCGTCGGGTACGGGCTGGCGATCGCGGCGGCCCTGGACACGGCGCACCGCCAGCGGGTGATCCACCGCGACATCAAGCCGGACAACGTACTTTTCACCGCCGAGGGCACGTTGAAGGTCACCGATTTCGGGGTCGCGAAAATGGCCGCGACCACCGCGGGTGACGGCGGGCCCAACACGATCGTCGGTACCCCGGCGTACATGGCGCCGGAACAGTTCACCGGGGCGCGTCTGAGCCCCGCCACGGACCTGTACGCGCTCGGTGTCGTCCTCCACGAGTTGCTGACCGGACGGACCCCGCCGGTGGCGTGGCCGGCCGGCTTCGCACCCACACCCCCCGGCCGCGCCAGGGCGCCCAAGCCCGGTCGGGGCATGCTGCCTCCCGCGATCGGCAGCGTCGTCCGGCACGCGCTCGCGCCCGAGCCGACGTCCCGGCCCGGCAGCGCGCTGGACCTCGCCCTGGCCCTCGCCCACGCGGCCGCCCGCGACCTCGGGCCGGGCTGGCTGACCGCCTGCACATCGCCCCTGCACATTCCGGATGTCGTCCGGAACCTGGCGGCGTCCGCGCCAACCGCGACGCGGTTTCCGGCAGCGCCCGCGCCCACCCCACCGGCTCCGATTCCGGCTCCGGCTCCGGCTCCGATTCCGGCTCCGGCTCCGGCTCCGGTGCCGGTGCCGGTGCCACGGACGGACACGGTGCACCGGGCCGGCGGGCGACTACGCCGCTGGGCAGGCCGGCGGACCGCCGGGGCGGGCGCGCCGAGCCGGGGAATCGCCCACCTGAGCGTGGACAGCCCGCTGGGGCTGGCCACCGGCGGCGACGGCCTGCTGTACGTCTCGCAACCGCTCGCGCACCGCGTGCTGCGCATCGACCCCGCGGCCAGCCCCGCAGCCAGGCCCGTGACCGGCCCTGTGACCGGCCCCGATGGCGCTCCTGCCGTCGTCGCCATCGTCGCCGGTTCGGGAAAGGCGGGGCTGGGCGGCGACGGCGGGCCTGCCACCGCGGCCGACCTGGACAGCCCGGCCGGCCTCGCGCTCGCCCCCGACGGATCGCTGCTGATCGCGGACTCCTTCAACGACCGTATCCGCCGGGTGCGACCCGACGGGACGATCATCACGGTGGCGACCTCCGTGCCGCTGCGACGTCCGCGGGCCGTCACCGTCGCCGCGGACGGCACGCTGCTGGTCGCGGACACCGACGGGCACCGCGTCTGGCGAATCGACCTGGACGGGTCCGCCCACGTGGTCGCGGGTACCGGCTCTGCCGGTTTCTCCGGTGACGGCGGGCCGGCGGAGCGGGCGGCGATCGGCCGGCCCGTCGCACTGGCGACGGATGCCCACGGACGTCTGCTCGTCGCCGTCCCGGAGCACCGGCGGGTCCGCCGGGTCGGGCTGGACGGGCGGGTCGAGACGATCGCCGGCACCGGCTACGGGGGACGTCCCGCGGCCGACGGCGGCATCGCGACCAGCACCGACATGGGGACGCCGACGGGTCTCGCGCTCTCCCCCGACGGCACCTGCTACGTGGCCGACCCGTCCGGGGAGCGGGTCCTGGCGGTCCGACCGGACGGAGTCGTCGCCGTGATCGCGTCGCGGCCCGGGGTGGTGCCCGTCCGGGATCCGAGGCAGCTCGCCGTCGGTGCGGACGGCACGCTGTACATCGCCCAGCCTGGCCGCAACCGCGTCACGGTCGTCGCCCCGGCGCAGTTGCCTCAGCTCTGACTCCGACCACCTGTGCGGCGACACCGACCACCTGTGCGGCCCTGCCCGAAGCCGAAGCCGAAGCCCGCAAGATCTGAGGATTCCGGTCGCCGCAATGACCACGATCCTCAGGTTTCGCTCGGCAGCTGCGGCGGAGCCGGCACGCTCGGGACCGCACAGCCACACCCGGGACCACAGTGGTCCGTATTCCGCCCGGCCAAGGACCGGAGCAAGATGGGCGCGTGGGGGATTCCGTAACCAGAAGTGACGACTTAATTGCAATGACGGCAGATCGCTGCGCTCATCACGAAGCCGTTCGTGGGCCTGGTTTCCAGGCCGTCTCCGTACGCACACAGGCGATCCGGGTTCCCGGCACCGCGCGGGCACCCCTGGGCGAAGACAGCGGCCCATGAGCGGCTCGGCGACGTCGATCCTGGCCAACGCCGCCACGACTGCCGCGTACCTGGCGATCTGCCTGTCGATCGCCCGCGGCCTGTGGCGCTCCGGCCAGTGGCGCAACAACCCGTTGGGCCTGGCGACGGCCGCCATCTTCTTCACCTGCGCGATCGGGCACGGGTCGCACATCTTCCACAATCCGCACGCGGACGGTCATCCCACGCACAGCGCCTCGGACGGCTCGGGCGCCGCCTTCGACCCGAGCCTGATCGACGTCCAGTTCCTCACCACCGGGTGGGACGTCCTCACCGCCACGGTGGGCATCTGGTACTGGACGTTGCGCGGACGCTTTCCCGCGCTGGTCCGCGGCACCGCACTGTTCGAGGATCTACGGATTCGTGAGGCCACACAGCGGACACTGCGCGAGAGCGAGGAGCGCTACCGCGAGATCGTCGAAACCACGACCGACGGCGTCGTCCTCCTCGACTCACACGGTGCCATCACCTACTGCAACCCACAGTTCGCCGCGCTGGTCGGCCAGATCCGACCGGGAACCCCCTTCGTCACCCTGGTTTCCGATCTCGACCGGGACGAGATCCAGTGCGCGTTGGAGGTCGTGCGCTCCGGCACCCCCCGCCGGCTCGAGGTCGGGCTGCGCCACCCCGACGCGCGCAAGGTCTGCGCCCAGGTGGCGCTCACCGCGCGGATCGGCCCGACCGGTGCCCTCGACGGAACGCTCGCGATCGTCACCGACATCACCGAGCAGAAGAACATCGAGGCCCAGCTGCGCCAGGCGCAGCGGCTGGACGCCCTCGGCCAGCTCGCCGGCGGCATCGCGCACGACTTCAACAACCTGCTCACCGTCATCGACGGGTACGCGACGCTCATCCTGGCCCGCACCGATCTCGACGAGGGCGTCCTGCGGGATCTCGCCGCCGTCCGCGAGGCGTCGGGGCGCGCGGCCGGGCTGACCAGCCAGCTGCTCGCCTTCTCCCGGACGAGTGACGTCCGGCCGGGGCCGGTCGATCTCAACGACCTGGTCCGCGGGCTGGAGGGCATGCTGCGCCGGCTCATCCGCGAGGACATCGAGCTCATGGTGATGCCCGCCCATCGGGCGGCGGTGGTCCGCATAGATCGCGGAAAGCTCGAACAGGTGCTGGTCAACCTGGTCGTCAACAGCCGCGACGCGATGCCGGAGGGCGGCCGGCTGTTCATCCGGGTCGACATCGCCGACGACACGGCGCCGGAGCTGGGCTTCTCCGTCCTGCGCGGAGCACTGGCCCGCCCGTTCGTCCGCCTCACCGTCGCCGACACCGGGCACGGCATGACGGATGACGTCCGCGCCCGGATCTTCGAGCCCTTCTACACGACGAAGGCGCTGGGGCGGGGCACCGGGCTGGGGCTCGCCACCGTCTACGGCATCGTGCGCCAGGCGGAGGGCAACGTCGAGGTCGACTCCGTCCCCGGTCTGGGCGCGACCTTCCGGGTCGACCTGCCCGCGCTCGCGGACTCCGGCCCCACCGGCTCCGGCCCCGGCCGGCCCACCGTGGCCGCCGGGGCTACCGAGAGCGCCAGGCTCGCAGGGAGCGCCGGGAGCGCAGGGGCCGCCGGGAGCCCAGGGACCGCCGGGTGCGCCGACGCACCCGCGCCCCTCGCCGACGACCGCCCCACCGCGGCCGGAAACCGCCGTTACGCGGACGACCACCACGGGGCGGGCGGTTCGTCCCCTCCGGCGGTGCCCGTAGCGGGATTCGCCGGGCAGGATTGCTGGCCCCGGCGCGAAGGCGGCTGGCCGGCGCGGGGATCCGCGACCATCCTGCTCGCCGAGGACGACGACGCCGTGCGCAACCTCGCCGAACGGGTGCTGCGCGCCGCCGGCTACCTCGTGGTCTCCGCCGCCGACGGCCGCACCGCGATCGATCTCGCTCGCGGGCTGACGTCCATCGACCTCCTGCTCACCGACGTCATCCTCCCCGGCCGCAACGGCCGACAGCTCGCCGAGGAGCTGATCAGGATGTTCCCGGGCCTGCCGGTGGTTTTCACCTCCGCCTACAGCCGCGGGATGCTCGCCGAGGGCGGTACCACCCTCGACTACGCCTACCTCCCCAAACCGTTCACGCCGACGGCGCTGACGGAGGCGATCCGGGACGCGCTCGGCGCCCGGTGGCCAGGTCTCCCGGATGGCCCGGAGTTTCCCGGCATCCCAGGCATCCCGGGCGGTCCGGGTAGCTTAGGCGGCCCGGGTGCCCCAGGTAGTCCGGGTGGTCACGGCCGCGCCGGCGCCACCGGCCTCCCCGCCGCACGGACCCCGTCCGCCCGCCTGTCCGGGACCTCGGCCGGCCGCCATCGGGAAAGACGCCTCCGGCGCGGCCCATGACCGAAAAGCCCTCCCGTGCCGAAGCCGGGCCGACGGAGCATTCCCGCACTCGTCCACAGGGCGGTCGTTTCCGCCCGCAGACCGCACCGGAGACGTGAAAATGGAAGGGTGACCAACGGGAGCGCACTGACGCGCGCAGCCGTGTCGAACTTCCAGCCGAGCAGCCATGCCTTCGCCTTCACGAACGCGTTTCCCCGCCAGCCGGTGCTGCGGGTCCCCGTACCGGGCCTGGGCTCGATCCCGATCGGCGACGCCAGCCGGGGCCTGTGCGGTGGGATGATCTACGCCGTCCGGGACATGTTCGAGTTCGGCGTCGCGCCCCCGGCGGCGGCGACGCCACCCGACCCGGACAGTCCGCTGTACCGCTACATCGTGCGCCGGCTCTTCGACAGCTTCGACGGCCCGCGCGGGGTGCTGCGCTACCTTCACGAACGCGTTTCCCCGCCAGCCGGTGCTGCGGGTCCCCGTACCGGGCCTGGGCTCGATCCCGATCGGCGACGCCAGCCGGGGCCTGTGCGGTGGGATGATCTACGCCGTCCGGGACATGTTCGAGTTCGGCGTCGCGCCCCCGGCGGCGGCGACGCCACCCGACCCGGACAGTCCGCTGTACCGCTACATCGTGCGCCGGCTCTTCGACAGCTTCGACGGCCCGCGCGGGGTGCTGCGCTACTACCGCCTCATGAGCTCAGCCGACGCCGACACCGACCTCGTCCGCGGCTGGCTGCGGCTGCCCGGTGCCACCTCGGCCAGCGTGGCCAGGGAATGGCCGCACATCCGGCACGACCTGGACCGCGGGCTGCTGAGCCCGCTCGGCATCATCACCACCCGCTCGGCCGACCCGATGCGGCTCGGGCTCAACCACCAGGTCCTCGCCTACGCCTACGAGCAGCGCGGGCGGCGCGTCACCCTGCGGGTGTACGACCCCAACACACCACGGTGGCAGTCCGACGACGTGACGCTCTCCTTCGACGTCCTGAGCCCCGTGCCCGACACCGCGCCGCGCGCCCACCTGTCGCCGCGCACGCCCCTTACGTCGGTTCGGTCGGTTCCGCCGGTTCCGTCGGCCGGGATCGAGCACACGATCGCGATCGGCGGGCGGCCGGTACGCGCCTTCTTCCGCTCCCGCTACCGCCGGACGGACCCGCGGCCCGCCCTCACCTGGCCGCGGGATGTCGGGCGCGCGCCCCGGTTCCGCTGACCGGCCGGAAGCCCCGACCAGGCACTGTCGAACCGGCTCACGGCCCCGGCGGCCCCCGGCGCCGGGGCGGCGTGGTGGGCGTTTGTCGGAGGGACGGAGGATCCCCTATGCTTGCCCTGTTCTGATGCCGACGCTGCGGCGGATCCTCGCCTGGCTTCGGCCCGCTGCCCCCATCGTCTAGCGGCCCAGGACGCCGCCCTTTCAAGGCGGTAGCACGGGTTCGAATCCCGTTGGGGGTACTGTTCGATCACCAGCCAAACCCTCGGATTACCAGGGGGTCTGGCCTCGCTGGGCCTCCTTGGGCTCTCCGGCCCCGGCCGTGCCCGGATGACACCGGCGGACTCTGACAGGCCGCGCCAGAGCTGGCGCCGAGATCCGCCGGATGCCCTACGTGGTGTGGGCCCCTCCCCTCGGCTGTCGACCGTCCGTCCAGCCAGGCCAGCCAGGAGCTTCCTGACGATGCGGGTTTCACCGGAACCCGGTGCGATCACGCCATGTCCGGAACACGGCCAACCGATCCGGAGGATGCAACCCACCACACCGTGGAGACCAGAAAAGGACCACGCACGGACCATCCGATCAGGATTCGGGACTGGCGCCAGGCCAAACCCACCGAAACCCTGACCGAAAACGATCTTCACACACCCCGAATCTGTGGCCATCCTCACAGGGCTACCGGAATTTTTCGAGACCGCGCGGCCGGCGACATCCCGGACATGTGGGTTTCATAGATTCTCGCAGGTGACGACGTCGCCGGTACAGTTCGCCAGACGTGTCACCCCAGAAGCGGGCGCGGGTGCGTCTCCGAATATCAGGAATCGCTTCGATCGTTCCGCGATGGGCTCGCTATAGTAGAAGTATGGTCGCCCTCGGATTTCCCACCTCGCCGGGCCGTCCGCCGTAGCCGGCCGCGAACACCGAGTCTTCACAGGCCATCGCATCCTGAACGCCTAACGGAATCCGGCTCACGCTGCGGCGGCCCCGCGCCGTAGAAGTCGGCACCGCTCGAGGTTTCACACCCAGCTTCCCTCCCGATGCCTGGTGGGATCTTCCGGCCCGTCGTCATCCGCCGCCGAGAATCCTGTCGCGTGGACAAGCTACCAGGCAGGTATGCCTAGGAGACGGCATTGGTGATCACGCATTACGCCGCCACCCCGACCGTGAACGGCCGTGTCGACGCCGACCAGCGCTCCAGAGCGGACGAGGCCACAGCCGACCGATCGTCGCGTGCTTCGCCCGAGCCAGCTGCCATCGACTCATCCGAGAGCCTCGCCGACATCCTGCGAATTGATGTCCTGGTGGCGGACCACGATCCGATATCGCGGCATGTACTCAGCAGGGTGGTGCGCAACGCGAGAGATCAGGACAATACTCTCCACCTGCTGGGCTGCGTCGACAGCTCGATACCGGTCAAGAGGTGGGAGAATCTAAGCGACGCCGACGTCGTCGTGTTGTCCACAGAACCACGAGACGACTCCGCCGAATTGATTTCCGAGATCACGGCGAGGGATATCTCCGTACTGACCGTGTCCACCGAATGGGACGACGCGAGGCTGGCAGCAGCAGCTGCCGCAGGCGCGACTGGTTTTCTGGTCAAGGACGCCGAGATGAAAGGTCTTCCCGTCGCGGTACGTGCGGTCGGCGCCGGGTACACGTTGCTGTCGCCGAGCCTCGAAACAATGGTGCGACCGGCCGGGCTCTCGGCTACGCCCGCCCGAGCCGGCGGCAGTGGCAGCGGCAGCCGCCGATCAGCGCTCACCGAGCGAGAACTCGAGGTCCTGAGCCTGCTCGCCCAGGGGATGTCGACCACCGAGACCGCGAGCGTGCTGCAGGTGTCTCCCGCCACGGTGAAGAGCCATGTCTCCCACGCGTTGCCGAAGCTCGGAGCGCGCAACCGACTCGAGGCGGTACTCAAGATCAGATCGCGCTGATCGTGTGATCTCCGTGGGCGGCAGGTCGCCGCCCACGTCAATCACGGCACCGGGACAGGTCAACGGGCGGCGGTGACGTGGCGGCCCAGGAGCTCCACCAGGTCGAGGGTCCGATGCGAGAAGCCCGTCTCGTTGTCGTACCAACCGACGACCTTGACGAGCGACCCCGCGTCGTCGACGTCGCTGACCATCGTCAGGGCGGCGTCGAAAGTACAGGAAGCCGCTGTTCCGACGATGTCGGCCGACACGAGTGGATCTTCGGTGTAGACCAGCAGGTCCGCCAGGTCACCGCTCGCCGCCTTCTGGAACGCCAGGTTCACGTCGCTGACCGTCACCTGGGTCGCCACCTCGACGGTCAGGTCGACGACGGAACCGTCGACAACCGGTACCCGCATGGACAGGCCGTCGATCCTGCCGGCGAGGGCGGGCAGCACCTTGCCGATCGCCTTGGCGGCGCCGGTGGTGGTGGGGATGATGTTCACGGCGGCGGCCCGGGCCCGGCGGTAGTCACGGTGCGGCAGGTCCTGCAGGCGCTGGTCGGAGGTGTAGGCGTGGGCGGTGTTCATCAGGCCGCGCCGGACGCCGAAGGCATCGTGCAACGTCTTCGCCAACAGCGCCGCGCAGTTCGTGGTACACGATGCGTTGGAAACGACCTGGTGGCGTTCGTGCAGTACGTGTTCGTTCACCCCCAACACGACCGTGGCGTCCTCGTTGGTCGCGGGTGCCGCGATCACTACGCGCGACGCGCCGGCTTTGAGGTGCGCCGCGGCGGCCGTCGCGTCCGTGAACACTCCGGTCGACTCGACGACCAGGTCCACCCCGAGCTCGCGCCAGGGCAGCGCCGCCGGGTCGCGTTCCTGGACCACCGAGATTCGACGCCCGGCGACCACCAGATCGCCGTCGTCCACGACGACCTTCTCGGCGAGCCGGCCATGGGTCGAATCGTAGGTGAACAGGTGAGCGAGCAGCTCTGGCCGCTCGAGGTCGTTGACGGCCACTATGTCCACRCCAGGGCGGTCCAGCGCGATCCGGGTGACGGTTCGACCGATCCGACCGAACCCGTTCACCGCTACCCGAACACTCATCTCATACTCCTGTTCTCGTTGCTCTCGGCACGACGGTCAGGGAGCCACGGCGACGTGCTGACGCCGGGCGGTCAGGGCCAGCACGGAACCGAGGAGGAAGGCGATGGAAGCGATCACTGCCGACAGGTGCAGGCCGGCCGTCGGTGAGGACGACGTCGCCATCAACGTCCCGAACAGCGCCACGCCCACAGCGTTTCCGATCTGCCGTGCCACGTTGAACACGGCGGAGGCGGTACCGGCCCGATCGGCGGGCACGCTCTCGATGACCGCGGCGGTTGCGGCTGGCACCGTCATCGGAGTCGCCAGGCCGGTCGCGACCAAGGCGAACAGCAGCGCTGGGTAGGGGCTGTCCGGTCCGGCCGCCAGCCAGCCCAGGAACCCCGCCGAGCCGAGAGCCAGGGCGGCCGCCATGGGCCAGTACGGGCCGTACCGGGCGGTGAGCCGACCCGACAACGGTGCCGCCACCAGCGCCATGCACACCGATGGCAACAGCAGCAGGCCGGTGGTCAGCGCGTCGTACCCCCGTTGTTCCTGAAAGTACAAAGTGCTCAGATACAGAATCCCGTAGTAGCCGAGGTTGAGAAGGATTCCGATCACCGCGGTCGCACTGAATCCGAGGTTGCGGAACAACAACAGCGGCAGCATGGGCGGCCGGGCGGTCAGGCCGCCGCGGAACCTCATGTCCAGTCGGTACTCGGCCGCGACGAGGGCCGCGAGGCCGGCGGCACCGACCAGGAATCCGAGCAACACGGTCGGAGACGTCCAACCGGACGAGGCCGCCTGGTTGAGCGCGCCCGCGATGCCCGTGAGCCCGACGACGGCGCACACCTGCCCGATCGGGTCCATCCGGCGGGTCCGGTCGCTGGCGGCTGGTCGCGGCACATACCGCGTCGTCAGCGGGAGCGCGAGCGCCACGACGGGAACGTTGATCCAGAAGACGGCGCGCCAGCTGAGCCCGGCCACGAGGAACCCACCCACGACCGGCCCGGCGGCGAACGCCACGCCCGCGACGGCGGCCCAGAGTCCCAGCGCGCGGGCCTTGGCGGACCGCTGCGGGTAGGCGCCGGCGAGCAGGGCGAGCGAGGTCGGTACCAGCAGGGCCGCGCCGGCGCCCTGCGACATCCGGCCGGCGATCAGCACGCCGGTGGTCCCCRCAAGCGCGCACAGCGCCGAGGCGGCGGCGAACAGTGTGAGGCCAGCCATGAAGACGCGGCGGTGACCGAGCCGCTCCCCGAGACCGCCGCCGAGCAACAGCAGGGCGGCGAAGACGGTGCTGTATCCGTCCACGACCCATTGCAGGCCGGTTGGCCCGGCTCCGAGCGACTGCCGTACCTCGGGCACCGCCACGGTCACGACGGTGACGTCAAGCATCACCAGGAAGTAGCCGAGGCTCAGGACCACGAGCGGACCCAGCGCCAGTGGCGTGGCTGCCGGGGCGGAGGCCGGCACTCGCGGCAGCGCGGTGTCTACGGCGTTCATGGCCTCAGTGTCAGCGAGAAAAGCTTCGTCCCCCGACGAAGCATGTTCGCGGTAGGGTGCGGGTCGTGAACCTCGATCAGCAGGTTGACCAAGCATGCGCCGACCCGGACATCGCCCGCGCGGCGGCGCTGATCGCCGACCCGTCCCGGGCCCGCATCCTCAAGGCGCTGTGCGACGGCCGGGCGATTCCGGCCACCGTCCTGGCGGCGGAGGCCAGGGTGAGTCCCGCGACGGCCAGCGCGCACCTGGCGAAGCTGGTGGACGCCGGCCTGGTGACGGTGCGCCGTGAAGGGCGCAACAGGTACTACGAGCTGGCCAGCACCGACGTCGCCGCCGCCCTCGAGGCGCTCGCGGTCATCTCGCCACCACTGCCGGTCACGTCATTGCGCCAGAGCAGACATGTCGACGGCCTGCGCCGGTCTCGCACCTGTTATGACCATGTCGCCGGCATGCTCGGCGTCGGTCTGATGCGTGCCTTGCTGGACGCCCAGCTGCTCACCGGGCACAACGGAGTCCACCCCTCGACGAGGGCCGGCCGCGACCGGCCGGCGTCGTACGGTCGAGACGTCCGTTACGAGGTGACCGCGCGGGGCCGGTCCGAGCTGCGGCAGTTCGGGGTGGACCTCGACGGTCTTCCTCCCCGCCGCCCGGTCACCCGCTACTGCGTCGACTGGAGCGAACGGCGCCAGCACCATCTGGCCGGCGCACTCGGTGCCGCGATGACCCATCGGCTGTTCGACCTGGGCTGGGTACGCCCCGGCCGCAGTCCACGGGTGATCCAGGTGACGCCGTCCGGCGTCGACGGCCTCGAGCGGACCTTCGCCATGGACGTCTCCTCGTGGCGGGAGCAGGTCACCGGGCCGCCGCTGCTGGCGGCGGCCCGGTGAAAGCCGGCCCTCAGATCCAGAGCTTCGCCTCAAGGTAGACCTGGTCGGCGGCGGCGACCGTCAACGCTCGGCCCGGCTCTCTGAGCACGCCCCGTACGGCCTCTGTCGAGGCCGATCCGGCGTTGGCTGGCCCGCCCGGCTGGCCGGTGTCAGGGTCGGTCGGTCGGGGCGCTGTGCGCCGCGTCGGGGAGTCGTCGTTCGGCTGCAGGTCAGACATCGGAGCTCCGATCAGTTCTCACGACTTCGCTACGTCGAATCCGCTGTGTCGAGGCGAGGCCTGCCATGGGCATCGCCGGCAGGCCCGGACCGGTGAACCGCGCCGATGCGCTGACCACGGGTACTCCGGGTACGCATCCGGCCGCTCGTGCTCACCGAACGGGTCTGGCGGCTCCGTGGGCTACGGCGGCGGGGACCGGACGGACCCGGCGCAGTCCGTCATCGGCTCGCGTGCAGCGCCCGCTCGATGCGGTCGAGCGCCTCATCCAGCACCGGCAGCGAGTTCGCGAACGACAGCCGTACATGTCCTTCGCCGCCGGGGCCGAACGCCGACCCCGGCGTCACCGCGACCTGCGCCCGCTCCAGCAGCCAGGTGGTGAAGGCCGCCGAGTCGCCGAGACCGACGCCGGTGATGTCGGGGAAGACGTACAACGCGCCTTCCGGTGCGGCGCAGTCGACCCCGGGCAGCCGGCTGAGCCTCGAGACCAGGAGGTCTCGCCGGGCGGTGTACTCCGCCACCATGGTCTCGACCGGCCCCGGCGAGCCGGTCAGGGCGGCGACCCCACCCCGCTGGACGAAGGAACCGGCGCACCCGACGGTATGCTGCTGCGCCTTGAGGAGTTCCCCGATGACCTCGGTCGGCCCGGCGACGTAGCCGAGCCGCCAACCAGTCATCGCGTGTGCCTTCGAGAAGCCGTTCACCGTCAGGGTGCGGACGGCGCCGCCGGGCAGCGCCGCCGGGCTGACGTGTCTGCGGTCGACGTACCTGATCTTCTCGTAGATCTCGTCCGAGACCACGAACAGGTCGTTGTCGACGGCGAAGGACATCAGTGCCGACAGCTCGTCGTGGTCGAGCACTCGACCGGTCGGGTTGTTGGGCGTGTTGACCAGCACAGCCTTCGTCCGCGGAGTCAGCGCACGGTCGAGTGCCGCTCTGGTCAGTCGGAAGCCGCTGYGCGAGCCCAGTTCGACGAATGACGGGCGCGCCCCGAGCATGCCGGCCATCGCCGCGTAACTGACCCAGCTGGGAGTCGGGACGACGACCTCGTCGCCTGGGTCGAGCACAGCCAGCAACGAGACGAACAGCGCGTGCTTCGCCGACGGCGTGACGACGATGTCGGTGGCCGGATCGACGAGCACGTCGTTGTCCTTGGCCAGTTTCTCGCTGACGGCCTCAAGCAGCTCAGGCAGTCCTCGGCTCGGTGTGTAGTGGGTGAGCCCGCCGCGGATCGCGGCCACCGCCTCGTCGCTGATGTGGCGTGGGGTGTCGAAGTCAGGCTCACCACCACCCAGGTCCACGACATCGTGGCCCTGCGAGCGCAGGGTCCGAACCAGGTCGAGGACGGCGTAGGTCGCTGATCTGGGAACCGAACGCAGGCGATCGGATGGCGTCGGCACTGGTGGCCTCCGGTGCTGAGGGCGAGCGGACGAGGACGGGCAGGGCTGATGCGCAGGACCGGTGGTGGCGGCGGTGACCGCCGTGGCGCGGCGCTCAGTCGGCCACCCGCCCCGGCACGCCGTCCAGCCACTTGTCCCGGTGCCGGTCCCTCGCGGCGACGTCGCGAAACGCGTAGGTCTTGAGCAGCCAGCGGCTGCGCACCTGATCCGGGTCGACCACGTCGATCTTCTCCCGGCTGTGCAGACCGTCCTGGTTGGAGAACACGAGCAGGTCCCGTTCGATGATCCGGTGACGCACCCGCGTCGCGCGCGACACCGCGTCCTTCATCTCGAGCAGGGCGTCCTTGGCATACAGCGGCGCTCCGGGTGCGACCGTGGTGCGCGTGTCGAGGTACCGGAAAGCGTGGTGGTTCTCCAGGATCGGATGCCGTTCCGACCCGGTGAGGTCCGCGTTCTTACTGCGCGAGTAGACGTCGAACGGGGTGAAGAAGTTCGGCTCCCGAAGGCGCTGCCGCGTCTGGTCGTCCAGGTGTTCCAGCAGGTTGCGGCCGTCGATGAAGCCGGTGTACACGAGGTCCTCGGCCGGGCACCTCATCCCGAGCAGCGAAACATAGTCAGCACGGACCTCGTGGGCCGTGCGGTCATTGTGGAAGAACAGCTCGCTGTCGCTGTACCCAGTGAGCATTCCGGCGAACCGGTCGATCGCGACGACGTCCGAGAAGAAGTCGCCCTGGTTGCGGGCGTACGCCAGCAGCGGTGTACCGGTCAGCTGCGCGAAGAGCTCCAACAGCGCTTCGCCGATGAACGTCTTCTTCAATTCGTGCTTCCGGGCGGACGGGTCCTCGTTGCCGAGCTCCGGGATCTCCGCGTCCACCGGACAGTTGCGGAGCACGTGGATGTCCGCGACCCCCGCGGTCCGCTCCCGGTGGACTCGCCGGCAGGCTTCGACGAAGAATCCGGGCACGTCACCGCGCTCGACCAGGCCGGCGACTGCCAGGCGGAAGGCCGGGTAGTCCCGGTAGGGATTCCGGTCGACGCCGTCGAGCCGATCGTGCAGCATTCGGGCCTCGTCGTCGGTGAAGACAACCAGCGGCTCCATGAGCATTACCTCCGGGTTAGTCGAATCCCGACGCGAGTGTCGCCGCCGCCAAAGAGCTTCGTCATCGACCGATGGAGGAAATTGATCCGGTCACCCTTCCACCCGGGAGGATGACATCAACCAAATATGGAGGGCCGGTTCACCGGCCCTTTCAAGCCGCCCGGGCACCGGTGGCGGGAGGTTGCGAACACATCTCGATCCGGGTTCAATCAGCGAGCCGACTCCGGCCTGCCGACAGGAGACCCTGGTGGGGAAGACGCTGACCCAGAAGATCTGGGAAGAACACCTGGTCCGCCGCGATTCCACCGGTGAAGACCTTCTTTATGTCGATCTTCACATGCTCCATGAGGTGAACACACCGCAGGCGTTCGACAGCCTCCGGGCCGCCGGTCGCACGGTGCGACGTCCGGAACTCACCGTAGCCACGGAAGACCACAACACACCAACGGTGTCGACCAGTCGGGCCATCCAGCGTCCCGACGCCCTGGAGCAGTCTTCATTGCTGCGGAGCAATTGCGCGGAGTTCGGTGTCCGCCTGCACCGGCTTGGCGAGCCGACTCAGGGAATCGTGCACGTCATCGGCCCGGAACTCGGCCTGACCAGGCCCGGGATGACGATCGTGTGCTGCGACTCGCACACCACCACCCAGGGCGCGTTCGGCGCGCTCGCGCTCGGAATCGGCACCAAGCAGGTCGAGCACGTCCTCGCGACGCAGACCCTGTCGATCCGCCGTCCGGGCGACATGGCCGTGACGGTTTCCGGCCGGCTACCCGACGGGACCACGGCCAAGGACCTGGTGCTGGCGCTGATCGCACAGATCGGGACGGCCGGCGGCCAGGGACACCTGATCGAGTACCGCGGCGAAGCGATCAGCCGGATGTCGATGGAAGGCCGGATGACGCTGTGCAACATGTCGGTCGAGGCCGGCTCCCGGGCCGGCGTGGTCGCGCCGGACGAGACCACCTTTGACTATCTTCGGCACCGGCCGGGAATGCCGACCGGCGCGGACTGGGCCGCTGAGCTCGCCTACTGGCGGACGCTGGTCTCCGATGACGACGCCACGTTCGACCGCGAGGTCGACATCGATGCCTCGGCGTTGACTCCCTACGTGTCCTGGGGCACCAATCCGGCGCAGAGCGTCTCGCTCGACGGCCGGGTCCCGGCGCCGACCGCGTTCGCCGACCCGGCCGAACGGACGGCCGCCGAACGTGCGCTGGCGTACATGGACCTGCGGCCAGGTCAGCTGATGCGCGACCTCGCGGTCGACACGGTTTTCGTCGGTTCCTGCACCAACAGCCGGATCGAGGACCTCCGTGCGGCCGCGGCCGTACTGCAGGGCCGCAAGGTCGCCGACAGCATCCAGATGATCATCGTTCCGGGCTCGGCGGCGGTCCGTCGGCAGGCCTGCGCCGAAGGGCTCGACGCGGTGTTCACGGCGGCTGGCGCGGACTTCCGGCCGGCCGCCGGCTGCTCGATGTGCGCGGCGCTGAACGAGGACCGTCTGCGGCCAGGCCAGCGCGCCGCCTCCACCAGCAATCGCAACTTCGAGGGCCGGCAGGGACGCGGCTCGCGTACCCATCTGGTCTCGCCCGCGGTGGCGGCGGCGACCGCGGTCGCCGGTACCCTCGCCGCGCCCACCGACCTGTGACGGAGGTTCACGTGCAGGCGCTCACCGTCCACACCGGCACCGCGATGCCACTGCGCCGGAGTGACGTCGACACCGACCAGATCATCCCGGTGCGTTTCCTCAATCGTTCGTCGCGCACAGGTCATGCGGACTCGCTGTTCGCCGACTGGCGCCAGGACCCGAAGTTCGTGTTCAACCGACCGGAACACCACGGCGCCACCGTTCTGGTCGCCGGCCGGGACTTCGGCACCGGATCCTCGCGGGAATACGCCGTCTGGGCGCTGCAGAACTACGGGTTCCGAGTCGTGCTCGCGCCGCGTTTCGGCGATATCTTCCGCGAGAACGCCCTGCTGAACGGGCTGGTCGCGATTGTGCTGCCCGCCGTCGTGATCGAACAGCTGTGGACCGTCGTGACCGCCGAGCCGGCGACCGCGCTGACCGTCGACCTGCTGCGGCAGCAGGTGGGATGGGCCGGGCATCGGTGCCGTTTCGAGATCGACCCGCGGATGCGGGCCAGGATCCTCGCCGGAACCGACGCGATCGACGACACGATGCTCCACGCCGATCTGATCACCAGCTACGAAGCGGGTCGCCGCCGCCTGCTGCCGACAACCCGCTGAGTCGGCGGGCACCGGCCATGAAGATCTCGCAGTGCTCGGCTCTGGTAGCGGCATCGGACAGCGGCAGCTTCACCATGGCCGCACGCCGTCTCGGCATCAGCCAGTCGGCCGTCAGCCACGCGATCGCGGCCATGGAGGCCGATCTCGGCTGCGCACTGCTCGAACGGGGGCGAGGCGGGGCACGCCTGACCGATGCCGGACGAGCTGTGATCGACCATGCCCGGGCCGTCGTCACCCAGGCCGAGCAGATCCGCCGGGCGGCACGGCTGGCCAGGGACGGAACGGACGGAACCATTCGCTTCGCCACCAGCCAGAGCTTCACCAGCGGCTTCCTGCCCCGGGTGATCGACGTCCTCCGCGTCGAGGCCCCCCGGCTGCGGGTGGAGCTGAGTGAGGGCACCGACCAACAGATCGCCCGCTGGCTTCGTCAGCGCACGGTGGACGTCGGTGTGGTGACGATGCCGAAAACCGACCTGAGCACCGTTCCACTGTGGCGCGACGAGTTCCAGCTGCTCGTGCCGACGTCCCACCAGCTGGCCGCACTCGACGCGGTCGATACCCGCGCGGTGGCCGAGCACCCGCTGTTGCTCCCGGTGGGTGCGGTCGAGCCCTCCGTGCGTGCGGCGTTGCGGCTGGTCGGGCTGGAACCGACGGTCAGCTACCGGATGAACGATCTGAACGGGCTGCTGGCGATGGTCGCCGCCGGTCTCGGCATCGCGATCCTGCCGGCACGGGCCGTGTCGTCGCTGCCCGCCGGGGTGAGCGGGGTGTCGCTCACCCCGGCGGTCTACCGGGAGGTCGCGCTGGGCGTTCCCACCGGCGGGCGTCAGTCGCGGTCGACCCTCACCTTCGTCGACGTCGCCCATCGGGTCGTCAGGCAGCTGGAGCGCCCTCCGTCGTCGCCGTCTCGCCCGCGCCAGCCGGGCGGGTCGGAGCGGCCCGCACCCCCAGGACGGTGCAGCCAGCGTCCGTCATCACCCGATGCACGCTGCCAGGCGCTTTGACGACGATGTCGCCCACGCCGTACCGGCTGCCGTCGTCCTCGATGAGCTCGCCGGCGAGGACGAACATCAGCTCGTGCCCGAGGTGCTCGTGCAGGTCGCCGTGCGCGCCGGGGGCGAGGCGGGTGAGGAAGGCGGCTACGCCGGAGGACGGCGGGGACGCCGCTGACGGGGTCGGCGGGTTCGACGGGTTCGACGGGGTCGACGGGGGCAGGCCGGTCGACGGGGGCTCGGGGAACAACGCGAAGACCTCAGCACCTTTCCGGTCCGGCTGGAGCCAGGTCTGCCAGTCGAGTCCCGCCAGATTCGCCTCGGACAGCAGGTCCCGGAAGACCACGGTGCCGGGCACGGACTCCGAAACGCGGCTGAGCTCCGATGTGGTCATGAGATCTGGTCGTTCACGAGCTCTGATGTGGTCACGGTGTGATCGCTCCTGTCGTGCTCGATGGGTCGTGACCCGGCCCAACGCCGATGGCCGGGCCGGGCAGTGCGGTGCAGCGCGGTGCGGTGCGGTGCGGCGCTCAGGCAGGCCAGCTGGCGGTCAACGGAGCGCGACGGCGGGCACGTCCCGCGCCGAACGTCTCTGCGTCGGGGCCTGCACCGTCATACCCGCCAGGGCGTCGCGGGCGATCGCGTCGGCGTCCCGGGTGAACTCGTTCCAGCTGCCGGGGCGGCCGCTGCCGACCAGAGTGAACCAACGCGTGTGCTCGGCGGGGATGCCGAGCACATACAGGCCGCGATCCGGCCGGCCACGGCGGTCGATCGGGTGGTAGGGCGACTGGGTGACGGCGACGCCGCCGGTCCGGAAGGCGTCGGGACCAGCTCCGTTGGTGAACTCGGTCCAGACTCCCCGACGTACCAGGTTGCGGGTGAGGATCGACCGGTCACGGTTGATGTCGGTGGTCGGAGTCCGCGCGTCGATGAGGGTCTCGACGGCCACGATCGAATCGGCCACCGCCGGTGAGGACAGGGTGAAGCAGCCGCGCCACTCGTCCGTGCCGACCTGGAGGTCCGGACCGACCACCCGCAGCAGGCCGGCGTCTCGTAGCGCCTGCGCCTGCCGCAACCGCGACCTCGGTGGGCCGGCTGCGAGCAGCGCGCTGCGCGGCGCGAACCAGGACAGGAATCCGTCGCGGTGCGAGTCCGGGGTGAGGCCACCGAAGTCCACGATCTCCCGGACGACCCAGCGGGTGTCGCGCAGTACGTCCAGCGCGGCCTTGATCGGGTCGGCGTAGTTGCCCCGCTCGGCGCGCTCCAGGTCGCGGCGCAGGTACTCGGTCAGCGCCCGATCGAATTCGTCGGGGTGGTCGAAGGTCGCGCCGACGAACGGCCGGCACAGCCGTTCGAAGTCGAGTGGCGGCATCGGCTCCCGCAGCAGCGGCCGCGCGAGCTCGCTCACCGGCGGCACGGCGGTCGCCGCGATCCGGCCGGCCGCAGCGGTCAGGAACGCCGCCGCCTCGGCGTCCCCCTGCTCACGCAGAGCGGTCTGGTAGTAGACGAGCTCGATCTCGGCGATGATCCAGGGAAGCATGTGACGGGTGAAGTCCAGGGTGCCGAAGTCGTGGCCTCTCGTGACGTTGGCCGTGGTGAAAACGGTCGGTGTGAAGGCGAGTTCGGATGATTTCTGGTTACGCCCTCGAGCCGGCAGCGGCATGCCGCTGCGTGAACCGCCGTACAACCGTGGCTCGCGTCCGCTGGGCAGGTAGACCAGGTGCCCGTCACCGTCCTCGCGGAAGCGGCCACCCCGACCGAGGGTGAACGCCAGCATGAGGTCGTAGAAGGTGAGGCCGAGCCCCATCACCCCGACCGCCGAACCGGCCGGCACGGTATCCAGCGGGAGATCGGCCGGCGATTCGCCGGGAAAATACCGTAGGTTCGGCCGCGTCGCGGCGAACCTTTCATAGACCCGGTGGCGGCCGGTCTGTTCGAGTTGCGAATGACCGGTGGTAAGGACGACCCGGTCGACCAGCAACGCATTTCCGCCGGAAAGATCAAGCCGATACCCGTCCGTGGTCGGCTCGATGTCCTCCACCATGGCGGGGACGCGGTGCGTCACCACGTTCCCGGGTAGCGCCCGCTCGACGGTGTCCAGCACGAACCGCAGGTAGCGGGCGTGTAGCCGCCGTGGCGCGTAGCCGTCCGGCCCGACGTAGTCCTCGGCGTTGTCGCGCCACCACTGCGCGAGCGACGGCCCTGCCCCAGGCCGCGGCGGGCCTTCGTCCGGCGGGCCGGAGAACATCGTCACCTCCCGGCACACGGTGTTCATCAGAAACCACTGCGGCTGGTCGGTGCGCCAGACTCGGCCGCAGCCGACCTCGACGCCGTCGATCAGATAAAGATGGACGCCTCGATCGACCGGCGAGGCGAGCAGCCGGCTCGCCAACCGCTCCAGCACGCTCATCCCGCGGGGACCACTGCCGACAACCGCTATCCGATAGTCCGGCGCCCGGTCGGTGCTGCCGGGTGCCGTCGGACCAGCGAGGCCGGGCAGGCGCCCACCCTGCGCCCCGGCTGGCCGGGCCCCGCCGTCGGATACGGCGCCGGATACGGCACCGGCGGACCCCTCGAAGACCGTGGTGGAATCGGAATCCAGGTCGGTGGCCTGCCGTCCGCTGTGGCGCCACGCGTCTCGTCCCATATCTTCGCCTCGACTTTCATGTCGTTCCGGCACGACGAGGCTAGTTCGGCCGGGGCCGGCCACACAACAGCATTTCACTCATCTTTCCATCGAGATCCCTCATGGTTGCAAGGCGCGATTTTTCGTCGCCCGACTGCTATCGTCCGATGTCGAATGAATGTGAATACCGGGGTTCACCGACCGTCTCGCCCGGCCTCGCCGGCCGGATAGTCGGCAACGCCGACGACGCCCACGGCACGAAACAGGAGATCCTCATGACGGGTACCGCCGCACTCCTGGTCATGGATATGATCAACGATGTCATTCATCCGGCCGGGCAGTACGCCCACCACGGGTACGCCGCGCAGGTGGAGCAGCGCGGGGTCCTCGACCGGACCGTCGAGGCGATAGAGCGGTTCCGTGCGGCCGAGCTGCCCGTGATCTACGTCGTGGTGGGTTTCTCGGCCGACTACTCAGAATGGCCGGAAAGGTCACCGGTGTTCGCCGAGGCACGGCCGGCGGAAAAACTGCGGCTAGGGACGTGGGCGACCGAGATCCATGACCGGCTGCCGCGAGCCGCTGGCGAACCGGTCATCGTCAAGCACCGAATCAGCCCGTTCTACGGTACCGAGCTGGCGTTGCGGCTTCGTACCTGGGGAGTGGACAAGCTCATGCTCAGTGGCGTGTCGACCGACCTGGTGGTGCTGTCGACCGCCCGCGAGGCTCACGACCGCGACTTCGATGTCGAGGTACTCGCGGACGCGACCGCCAGCCTGAGCCAGGAGCTTCACGAGGCCGCGCTCACCCTGATCGCGCGTACCGCGACCGTCACCACTGTCGACCAGGCATTCGCCGGACAGCCCGGGCCGGCGCCCAGGAGCCGCCGAAGCAGAGCAGGAAGCCCCGCCCCGTCACCAACACCTTGATCACAGCCCGGCCGGCTCAGTCTCCCAGCCGGCGCAGGCGGGCGGTCGCGTCATGCAGGACGTCCTCCCGCTTGCAGAAGGTGAAACGGACCTGGCTGCGACCCGCGTCGGGGTCGTCGTAGAAGACCGAGTTGGGGATGGCCACGACGCCGCAGCGTTCGGGGAGCGCGCGGCAGAATGCGTAGGCGTCCTTCTCGCCGAAAGGCGTGATGTCGGTGGTGATGAAGTACGTGCCCTGCGGCTGGTAGACCTCGAACCCGGCCGCGCGCAGGCCGTCACCGAGCAGGTCACGCCTACGGCCGAGATCGGCGCGGAAACGGTCGAAATACGAGTCGGGCAGCCGTAGCGCTTCGGCGATCGCGTACTGGAAGGGTCCCGCGCTGACATACGTCAGGTACTGCTTCGCTGTCCGGACGGCGGAGACGAGCGGGCCGTCCGCCGTGACCCAGCCGACCTTCCATCCGGTGAAGGAGAAGGTCTTCCCGGCCGAGCCGATGGTGACCGTGCGGTCCCGCATTCCGGGCAGGGCCGCGATGGGATGGTGCGTGCCCTCATAGACGAGGTGCTCGTACACCTCGTCGGTGACGACGAGCAGGTCATGGTCGACGGCGAGGGCGGCGATGGCGCTCTGTTCGCCGGCGGTGAGCACCATCCCGGTCGGATTGTGCGGGGTGTTGAGGAGAAGGAGACGGGTCCGCGGGGTGATCCTGGCGCGCAGCTCGTCCAGATCCGGGCGGAAGGACGGTGCTCGCAGGGTGAGCGGTACCCGCTTCGCGCCGGCCATCGCGATGCAGGCGGCGTAGGAGTCGTAGAAGGGCTCGAAGGCGATGACCTCGTCGTCCGGCTCCAGCAGCGCCAGCATGGCGGCGGCGATGGCCTCGGTGGCGCCGGCGGTGACCAGGACCTCGGTGTCGGGGTCGAAGCCGAGGCCGTAGAAGCGCCGCTGGTGGTCGGAGATCGCCGCGCGCAGCTCCGGGATGCCCGGGCCCGGCGGGTACTGGTTGCCCTTTCCCTCCCGCAGCGCACGGACGGCGGCCTCGCGGATCTCCTCGGGCCCGTCGGTGTCGGGGAAGCCCTGGCCCAGGTTGATCGCCCCGGTCGCCGTCGCCAGTGCCGACATCTCCGCGAAGATCGTCGTCCCGAGTCCGTCCAGCCGGCGGTTCAGCAGGGGCCTGGCGTTCGGCGGCGGGCTGGGTTTCAGCGGTGGCCTGGCGTTCATGTCTTCACCGTTCTCAGGACGAGGCCCTCGTGCAAGCCCACTCGCTGGGCCTGGCGCACCGCGGGAGTCATCTCCTGCCCGCCGCTGGGTTCGATCGTCTGCCCGGGCTGCGGCGCACGCAGGCGGCGACGCCGCGGACCGCTGCACCTGGAGCAACATCCACCTAAAATCTCTATACCTATAGGTCGCGGGTGTGGATGGGTGGGCGTCGGATGGCTAGCGCGGCTCTACCAGGGCCAACAACCGCAGGTACCGGTCCGGGTGAAACCCTCGGAACCAGTGCCGGCGACGGGTCCGACGTGGGCTCGGGCCCGGCCGGCGACCGGACCGGCGGACGACCCACGGGACGGATCCACGGCGTGCTCCTCTGGATCCTGACGTTGATCGCCTCGCTGGCCGCGATCGCGGGAGCCGTGGGGGCCGGCGAGTCACTCGGCGACTCCGCCATGGATCTGCTGCCCGGCGTGGCGCTGTTGTTCAGCCTGGCGCACGGTTCGTATTCGGCCGGCTGGCGGGGCATCGGCGCCTTCTTCGGAATCAGCTACGTCGTCGCGTTCGCGCTGGAAGCGAGCAGCGTGGCCAGCGGGTTCCCGTTCGGCTTCTACGAGCACAACACCGGCGGGCCGCGCCTGCTGGACATTCCGCTGGTCGTCCCGATCGCCTATTTCGGCTACGGCTGGATCGCCTGGGTGCTGGCCGCCGGAATCGTCCGTTCCACCCCGGCCCGGCCGACCGGTGCCGAACGTTTCACGACGCCGCTCGTCGCGGCCGTGGTTCTCGCCGGCTGGGACTTCACCTTCGACGCGGTGTTCGCCACGGTCAACGCCCGGTACGACTACCGCCACCCCGGCGGGTTCTACGGGGTGCCGATCTCGAACTTCCTCGGCTGGCTTCTCACCGGCTGGGTCATCTTCCAGCTCTTCGCCCTCGTCGAATCCAGAGTTTCCCGCGACCGGCCGGCGAGCACCCAGGCAGCCCGAATCCTCCCGAGCGTGGTGTGGGCACTGCCTGTCCTGCCGCTGCTCGGGTTCTACCTCTCACCGCCGCCGGGCGAGATCACCGTGGGCGACCGGACCTTCGTGATCGGCGACATCTACGGCACCGCCTTCGTGACGGGCCTGATGACCCTGGGCTTCGTCGCCGTCCTGGCCCTGGCCAGGACAGCGCGCCGCTGACAGCCGAAAAGAGGCCCTCCGGAGTGTGTCCACTGAACCGCCGCGGCGAGGCCACATGACCGCGCAGGCCAGCCGGGCGGCGGTGTTCGCCCGGCTGCACGACACCGGTGTCTTCGTCGTGGCCAACGCCTCGGATCCGGGCTCGGCCCGGCTGCTGGGCGGCCTCGGCTTCCCGGCCCTGGCCACCACCAGCGCCGGGCTGGCCTTCGCACTCGGCCGGCCGGACGCCAGCAACCTGCTGCGCCGGGACGAAGTGCTGGGCAACGCCGCGGCGATCGCCGCGGCCACCGACCTGCCGGTCTCGGCCGACCTGGAGAGCGGCTACGGCCAGACCCCGCAGGACGTCGCCGAGACCGTTCGGCTCGCCGCGGCGGCCGGGCTCGTCGGCTGTTCCATCGAGGACGCCACCGGGGTGCCCGACGCGCCGGTTCTGGACCTCGCCGAGGCGGTCGACCGGGTCGCCGCCGCGGCCGCGGCCGCACGCGGGCTGCCGTTCGACTTCGTGCTCACCGCCAGGTCGGAGAACTTCCTCTACGGACGGCCCGACCTCGCCGACACCATTGCCCGGCTGCAGGCCTTCGAGCAGGCCGGGGCCGACGTGCTCTACGCCCCGGGCCTGCCGGACGCGGCTGCCGTCCGCGCCGTCTGCTCGTCGGTCGGCAGGCCGGTGAACGTCCTGGCGAGCCCGGCCCTCGGGCCGGTCGCCGAGCTGGCCTCGCTCGGGGTGCGGCGGGTCAGCCTCGGCTCGGCGTTCGCCCGGGCCGCTCTCGGCGGGCTGCTCACGGCCGCCACCGAGGTCATCGAGCACGGCACGTTGGGCTTTCTCACCGGCGCCCCCACCTACGCCCGGTTGAACAGCCTGCTGCGGAACTGAGCAATGGCAGCCCCGAGCTGCAGGTCAGAAGGCCGGCAGGATGGGCGGCTGGGCGCTGTCGCGCCGGGCATCCGCAGGACGCCGGGCCACCAGGCCTGCGGGAGGCGGGCCTACCAGGCCTGCAGGAGGCGGGCCGGGTCATAGCTCGGCAGGCCCGGTACCTGGGTGGTCGTCCGGGTGACGGCGATCGGGGGCGCGGTGTCGCCACCGGGAACGCTGACCCGGTCCCGCAACAGGTGGTCGAGGTCGGCCTGGCCGAACGGCTCACTGTCCCGCCATTTGATCGAGCCGACGAAGGTCACCTCGTTCGCCGCTCCATGCGGCCGAACACCGACCAGATCCACCTCGGGAATCTGGCTGCGCGGCCACCAGCCGCCCACGGAGTCGGCGCCGCCAAGCACAGGATCATCGATGGCGAGTCGGGTGAGTGCCTGGCGGACCAGCGGCTCGACGGCCCGGCCGCAGTAGGCCGCCCAGCCGCCGGCCACCCTGGCCTGCGCCAGGTCCGGCCGGCCGCGCTGGATGTCGACCACCGCGCTTTCCAGGAAGCGCAGCCAGAACCGGAGGTAGGGATCGGCAACGCGGTAGCGGGATGCTGTCCCGGCCCGAGCCGCCAACGGGCGGTCGACCGCGATCACCTTCTTGACGGCCAACAGGTCCAGCGAGCGGGTGAGTGGTGTCGACGCCACGCCGGCCCGGGACGCGATCGCGGAGAAGGCTCGCTCCCCGGCACCGATGGCCCGCAGCACGCCACTCGCCTGCAGATCACGGGGGAACTCCGCGTCGAGGATCCGCTGCCCGGTGACGAGGAGCTCGGAGTTGTCATCCGAAAGCTGTTCGGTGAGAAAGGCGGAGAGGCCACCGAGTCGTCGCCATTCCAGCAGCAGCCGGGGATAGCCGCCGGTGATGAGCTGGGCGTCGAACGCCTCCGCGGCACGGGTGCCGTCACCGTCGAGCTCGAGCATCCGGGCGGTGTCGCCGACGGAGAACGGTTCCACGACCATTTCCCGCGCCCGCCCGAACAGCGGCCGGTCATGGCCGGTGAGCATCTCCATCACGGCCAGGTCGCTGCCGATGATGACGAACAGGACGGGGCGGGCCTCGAAAAGCCTGTCCCACAGCTTCTGCAGTGTGCCGTCGATTCCCGGGTCACGTTCCAGCAGCCATGGAAACTCGTCGATCACGATGATGGACGGCCCGGCCGCGGGGAGGGCCGCGTGAACGGCGCGCAGCGCCTGCTCCCAGCTGGTGAACCCGCCCGCCGTCAGCCCGTCGGCACCGGGCAGCGTGCAGTCCAGGCGTGCGTCCTCGACGAACCCGTCGAGATCGCGTTGGAGGGTGGCCTGGCGCGAACCGGTCGCGAACAGCTGCGGAAGACCGGACCGGCGGACGAACTCACCGATCAGCCTGGACTTGCCGGCCTGCCGGCGCCCTCGCACGCTGACCAGCCGGCCCCGGCCGCCACGCACCGCCTCGAGGTGGGCACCCAGCCGCGACAGTTCCTCGCCCCGCCCCACGAAGTCCTCACGCACACGACAAGACTAACATCGATGTTACCGACACTGATGTTACCGACACTGATGTTAGTAACGCCGGCCGGCGTTGACGAGGGCCGCGGTGGCCGCGCGGCGACGACTCCTCGAGTCGCGGCTCCGGCCGGGCGCCGCCGCGACTGGCGTTGCCCGCAGGCAAGAGCGGAGGATCGCGGTCGTCCGGACGACCGCGATCCTTCACTCCTCGACCTGCCGCAGCGATCTACCGCTGTTGCCGCCGCTGCTGCCGGACAGGATCTGAGGATTGCGATCGCCGGAACAACCAACATCCTCATCAGGTCCTGCGCGGTAGCAGCGGCAAGATCCGACAGGCGCGGGCCCGCGCGGTCCGGCTGCTTCGCCGGGTGCGGCATACGATCCACCGAATGTAGGCGCTGTGCGCCGCCAGCAGCACCATCGGTCCGGTGGGGCGGCTGCCGGCAGCCCACGGTGATCGGGTGTGCGGGGAGGTGGCGTTTCGGTGACGGTGACGGAGGCCGGTGGGCCTGGCGGCGCGGCACCGAACGGCGCCTGGCCGGGCGGGGCCGTACCGGACGCGCCCGGCGTTCCGAACGGGGCGGTCTCCGGCCCCGGGCAGCAGGTCAGCGGGGTTGTCGGGCGGGTGATGGGAACCGAGCAGGCCACACCGCTGCTGTTCCACGTCGCGCTGGCCGAGGGGAACTACCTGCAGCTCGACGATGTGGTCGTCACGGTGCGCCAGGTGCCGGGGGTCGGGCCGGTGATGACGGCCGGGGTGGTCACCCAGGTGGAGGCGCGGCACGAGGGCGCGTCGTTCGACTCGGACGTCTTCCTCATCGCCGACGGGGTACTGCCCGCGCAGGTGCAGGAGATCGCCGAGGTCACCACCACCCGGGTCGAGCCGGAGATCTTCGTGCCGCCGCGGCCCGGTGAGCTGGTCCGGCGGGCGACCGGTGACGAGCGGGCGACGGCGCTGTACTTCGACCAGATGGACCGCCCGATCCCGGTCGGGCTCGGCCGGGACGGCACTCCGATCTACGTCAACCTGGAGTTCCTCAACGGCACCCGCGGCGCGCACGTGTCGATCAGCGGCATTTCCGGGGTCGCGACGAAGACCAGCTTCGCGCTGTTCCTGCTCTACTCCGTGTTCCGCAGCGGCGTGCTCGGCCGGGAGGCGGTGAACGCCAAGGCGCTGATCTTCTCGGTAAAGGGTGAGGACCTGCTGTTCCTGGACCACCCCAACAGCCGCATCGACGAGAACGTCCGGGCCGTCTACGCGCAGCTGGGGCTGCCGGCCGAGCCGTTCGCCTCCGCCGGTTTCTTCGCCCCACCGCTGCCCGGTGACACCGGTGGCCGGCCGCATGTCACCGCCCGGACGTCCGGTGTGCAGGCGTTCTGGTGGACGCTGCGCGAGTTCTGCGCCGACGAGCTGCTGCCGTACGTGTTCGCCGACGCGGAGGACGACCGCAACCAGTACACGATCGTCGTGCACCAGGTGACGAACCGGCTGCGGCTCGACGCGCGGCCCTTCGGCGCGGACGGTGCGATCACGGTCGAGGGCCGGACCCTGCGGACGTACGACGACCTCGTCGACTTCGTCATCGACCGGGTCAACGACGACGCCACCCGCGCGGTGTGGGCGGGGCCGGCGACGGGCACCGGCACGGTCAACGCGTTCGTCCGCCGGCTGCGCTCGTCGCTGCGGGCGCTGCGCGGGCTGATCAGGGCCGATCTGCCCGACAGCCCCGGCCGCCGGGTGAGCACCACCGGCCAGCAGGTCACGGTCGTGGACCTGCACAACCTGCCGGAGCGGGCGCAACGGTTCGTGGTCGGAGTGGTTCTCGCCGACGAGACCCGGCGCAAGGAGGAGGCCGGGCCGGGCGGGCTGCTGTTCACCATGCTCGACGAGCTGAACAAGTACGCCCCGCGCGAGGGCGCCAGCCCGATCAAGGACGTCCTGCTCGACATCGCCGAGCGCGGCCGGTCGCTGGGCATCATCCTGATCGGCGCACAGCAGACCGCGAGCGAGGTGGAGCGGCGCATCATCGCCAACAGCTCCATCAAGATCGTCGGCCGGCTGGACACGGCCGAGGCCGGCCGGCCCGAGTACGGCTTCCTGCCACCGGCGCAGCGCTCCCGGGCGACCCTGGCCAAGCCGGGCACGATGTTCGTCTCGCAGCCCGAGATCCCCGTCCCGCTCGCGGTCTCGTTCCCGTTCCCCGCCTGGGCGACCCGACCGTCGGAGACCGACGGCACCGGGCCGGCAGCGCCGGCCACGACGAGCGGCCCGGGAGGGACGCACGGCGGGGCGGGAGCGAACGGTTCCGCGGAACCGGGCGGCTCCGCCGGGCCGGGCACGCCGGCCCGGCCGGACCCGTGGAACCTGCTGCCCGACCCCGACGACCCCCTGCCGTTCTGACCTGCCTTTCTGACCCGCTGCCGATCTGACCCGCCCGGCCACGCCCGTCCCGCCGAGAAGGACCGCTGCCATGAGGTTCCTGCACACATCCGACTGGCATATCGGGAAGTCGCTCAAGGGCCGCAGCCGGCTCGACGACCATGAGGCGGTCCTGCGCGAGATCGTCGGGATCGCCCGCGCCCACGAGGTCGACGCCGTGCTGGTCGCCGGCGACGTCTACGAGTCGGCCGCGCCGTCGGCCGAGGCACAGAAACTCGCGATCCAGGCGCTGCTCGGGCTGCGTGGCACCGGAGCCGAGGTGATCGTCATCGCTGGGAACCACGACCATGCCAGGTCCTTCGAGGCGTACCGCCCGCTGATGGCGGCGGCGGGGATCACCTTCGTCGGCACCCCGCGCCGGGCGGACAAGGGCGGGGTGATCTCCTTTGTGGCCCGCGGCAGCGGCGAGCCGGTACGGGTGGCGGTGCTGCCGTTCCTGTCCCAGCGGTACGCCGTCCGGGCCGTCGAGCTGGTGACGCAGACCCCGGCCGAGCAGACGGGCCGCTACGACCAGGCGGTGCGGGACCTGCTCGCCAGCCTCGCCGCGGGCTTCGCCGACGACGCCGTCAACGTGGTGCTCGCGCACCTCACCGTCGTCGGCGGGAGGTTCGGGGGCGGCGAACGGCTCGCGCAGTCGATCTTCGACTACTTCGTGCCGGCGACCGCGTTCCCCGCCGACGCGCACTATGTGGCCCTCGGGCACCTGCACCGCCGGCAGACGCTGCCGGCGCCCTGCCCCGTCGAGTACTGCGGCTCACCGCTCGCCCTCGACTTCGGCGAGGAGGAGAACACCCCCGTGGTGCGGGTCGTCGAGGCGGCACCGGGGATCCCCGCCCGCGGGATCGACGTCCCGATCGCGGCCGGGCGCCGGCTGCGAACGGTGCGCGGCACGGTCGCGGAGCTCGGCGACCAGGCCGTCGAGTACGGCGACGCGCTGCTGCGGGTGCTGGTGCGCGAGCCGGCCCGGGCCGGGCTGCGGGACGAGGTGCAGGAGCTGCTGCCGAACGCGCTCGAGGTCCGCATCGACCCGGAGTTCGCGCGGCCGGTGGACGGGGACCGGCCCAGCCGCCCGTCCAACGGCGGGCAGCGCGGGCCGGCCGAGCTGTTCGGTGAGTACCTCAGCGCCCAGGGCGTCGCGGACGAGCGGGTCGAGGCGCTGTTCGCCGCCCTGCACGACGAGATCGTCGGAGGGCAGGGCTGATGCGTCCCGTACTGCTGGAGATCGCCGGGTTCGGTTCGTTCCGCGACCCGGCGACGGTGGATTTCACCGAGGTCGACTACTTCGCGCTGGTCGGGCCGACCGGGTCGGGGAAGTCCACGGTCATCGACGCGATGACGTTCGCGCTGTACGGCTCGGTGCCACGGTGGAACGACCGCCGGCTGGTGTCACTGGCCCTCGCCCCGACGGCGGTACGCGGCACCGTCCGGCTGGTCTTCGACGCCGCCGGTGCCCGGTATGTGGTGGCCCGGGAGCTGCGCAGGTCCGCCAGCGGCTCCGTCTCCGTCCGCGGCGCGCGGCTGGAGAAGCTGCTCGACCCGGGCGGGCTCGGCGCGGCCGGCGAGGCGACCGAGGTCGTCGCGGCCGACTCCGAGGTGACCGGGGCCGTCGAGGCCCTGCTCGGGCTCGGCTTCGAGCACTTCTGCTCCTGCGTGGTGCTCCCGCAGGGCGACTTCGCCGAGTTCCTGCACGCCAAGCCCGCTGACCGGCAGCGGATCCTGACCAGGCTGCTCGGTCTCGGCGTCTACGACGAGGTCCGGACGGCGGCCGCCGGCCGCGCCGGTGACCGCCGGCAGCGGGCCGCGGTGCTCGACGAGCAGCTCGCCGGCTACCAGGACGCCACCGAGGACGCCGAGCTCGCCGCCGGCAGCCGGGTGGACGCGCTGACCGCCCTGACCGGCGAGGTGGACCGGGCCCGAGCCGAGCTCGCCACCCACGCGAACGTCGCCGCGGACGCCACCGCCGAGCTGGGCCGGGTCGAACGTGAGCGCGACCTGCTCGCCGCGATCCGGGCGCCGGGGGACGTCGTCGAGCTGACGGCCCGGCTGGCGCGGGCCGTCGCAGCGGCCGGCGACGCGACCCAAGCCCGGCAGGAGGCCGAGCGGACCGACACCGCCGCCCGCGCCGCGGTCGCCGCCGCGCCCGACCGCGTTCCCCTGGAGCAGGCCCGCCGCCACCACGACGGCCTGGCGACCGCCCTCACCGATCTCCCTCGGGCCCGGGCCGCGCACGTCGCCGCGCGGGACGAGCTGACCCGGGTGGCGCAGGCCGTTGCCGGCGCCCGAAGCGCCCGTGAGGCCGCCGCCGCGGCGCGGGACGCCGCGGAACGGACCTCCCAGGCACTGGCTGACGAGGTCGCCCGGCTGCGAGCCGAACGTGAGCTGCTCGCCGCCGTGCGCACCCCGGCGGGCGTGGTCGAGCTGGCCGGGAAGCTGCGTGCCGCCCGGCACGACGCCGACCGCGCCGCCGAGCGCCGCCACGACGCCGAACGGGCCGACGACGACGCCCGCACCGCGCTCGCCGCCACCCCCGACCGCACCATGCTGCAACGCGCCCGCGCCGACCACGACGATCTCGCCCGCCAGCTCGTCGCCCGCGCCGAAGCCGAATCCGTCCACACCGCGGCCCGTGCCGACCGGGACACCGCGGTCGCCGCCGTCGAGATCGCTCGACAGCTCCGCGACGAGGCCGCGCGGGCGCTGGAACACGCGCGAACCGCTGATCTGGCGGGTGCGCTGCGCTCGCACCTCGTCGCGGGCGAACCGTGCCCGGTGTGCGAGCAGACCGTCGTCACCCTGCCCACGGCCGGCAGCCGGCAGCCGGCCGGCCCCCAGGCCACGGGCGACGGCCAGCCCGCAGGCGACGGCCAGCCGGGGGCGCCCGCGGCCCTCGCGATGGCGCAGGCGGCGCTGGATGACGCCACCGCGGCCCTCGACCTCGCGAACGAGCGCGCGACCGAGGCCGACCGCACCGAGCTCGCCGCCGGCCTGCAGGCACACCAGCTGGGCGCACGCGTCAACGACCTGCGGGCTGCCCTCGCCGACGCCCCGGACTCCGCCGGCGTCGACGCGGGACTCACCGAGATCGCCCACCGCGAGCAGGAGGTAGCCCGGACCGGGCAGGAGCTTGCCGCGGCGCGCCGCGCGGCGGACCAGGCCGGTCAGGTGGTGACCCAGCTCGCCGCGGCGGAGACACAGGCTCGCGCCGCACTGACATCCGCCCGCGACCCGCTGGTCGTGCTCGGCGCTCCGGTCCTCACCGACGAGCCCGCGGATACCGGACCCGGGCCCGGTATCGGTGCCGGTGGCAACGGCGATGGCGATGGCGATGGCGATGGCGATGGCGGGGGCGATGGCGGGGGCGGGAGCGGATCGGACCTGGCCGGAAGCTGGGCGCGGCTGGTCGCCTGGGCCGAGGACCAGGCAACCGGGCGGGAAGCGCGGCTGACCGCCGCCGCCGTCGAGGAGACCGCGGCCCGCGCCGCCCGCGACGACGCCCGGCGCGCATACGACCACGCCGACGCGGCCGCCGGGCAGGCGGAAGCCGACCAGCTCGCGGCGGTCGGTGCCGAGCGTGACGCGGCGGTCGGCCTGGCATCCACCGAACGCCAGGTCGCCGAGCTGCGTGCGACGCTCGCCGGTGCCCCTCCCGCCGATGAGGTGACGGCGGCGCTCGCCGAGCTCGACCAGCTCGACCGGGCGGTCACGGAAGCGGACCAGGGCCTGCGCGCCGCCCGGGCGGACGCCGATGCCGCCGAGGCCGGCCTGCGCGCCGCGCAGCGGGCCCGCGGCGACGCCCAGACCGTGCTCGCCCGCGCCAGGGACACCGTCGTCGCGCTCGGCGCGCCCACGGTCGACGGCCAGGATCTGCTCGCCGGCTGGACGACGCTCACCAGCTGGACGGCAGCCGAGTCGTCGGCGCGCGAGCGCGAGCTGCCCGGCCTGCGCGCACAGGTCAGCCAGGCCGAGCAGGCCGGGCAGGCGGTGACGCGAGCGCTGACCGAGGTCCTCGTCGCGCACGGCATCCCGCTGCCGAGGCAGGACAGCCCGCCGCCGCAGCGGCAGCCACGCGGCGGGATCGTCTCCGACGCCGTGCCACGGCCCAGGCCAGGCGGGCGGTCCGTCGGAGATGCCGCGGCCCAGGCGACGTCGTCCGCGTTGGAACAGGCGAAAGCCGAGCTTCGTCGGGTCACCGAGCGACGTGCCAAGGCCGCCGCGCTGCGTGCCGACCTGGCCCGCGCGCGGGAGGAGGAGCAGGTCGCACACCAGCTCGATCTTCTGCTGCGCTCGAACCGGTTCCAGCGATGGCTGGTCGCCGCGGCGCTGGACACATTGGTCTCCGACGCGTCGGTCACCCTCGCCGAGCTGTCCGGCGGCCAGTTCGAGCTGACCCACGAACAGGGCGAGTTCCTCGTCGTCGACCACGCCGACGCCGACTCGCGCCGCCTGGTACGGACCCTGTCGGGTGGGGAGACGTTCCAGGCGAGCCTCGCCCTGGCCCTGGCCCTGTCGGCGCAGCTGACGACGATGGCGGCGGCCGGCGCCGCCCGGCTCGACTCGATCTTCCTCGACGAGGGCTTCGGCACCCTCGACGACTCCACCCTGGACGTCGTCGCGACCGCGCTGGAGAACCTCGCCAGCGGCGGGACCAGCGCCGGCCGCGGCCGGATGGTCGGCATCGTCACCCACGTCGGCGCTCTCGCCGAACGGGTGCCGGTACGCTTCGCCGTCACCCGTGACCAGCGCACCTCCACCATCCGGAGGGAGTCCACGTGAGCGATGACAGCCACCGGCGGACCACCGCCGCAACGACCGTGTCCGCGGTGCCGGCCCCGCGAGCCGGCGTGGGCGGGATGCGGTTCAGTGTCGACGCCTGGGACCCGAGCTACGGCACCTCCGTCGCCGACGACGGCCTGAAGGAGTCGAAGACGCCGGCCAACGCCGGCGTGGAGGTGCCGGTGCCCGCCTGGCGACCGGTCCCCACCCCGGCGGCCCGCGGTCTCGCTGTGACGCCGCCGTCCGCGGTGCTGTTCGTCGACGGTGTGCGCCGTGTCGAGGCCCGGGCCTGGATCCACGAGACCGAGCCGGCCGGCGCCCCCGCGGCCGGCGCCCCCGCGGCCAACATCGCCGCGGCCAACATCGCCGCACCGGCCATCTGCGCCTCCTACGCGGGCGGTGTCGTCTGCTGCTGCGGCGCCGGTGCCCACCTGCTGGCCGCGCATGTGCGCCGCGGCCTATTCACGTCGGCCCGCCAGGCCGGCGACGTCAGGACCGCCGAGGGCACCTACCACCTGCATCAGACGGACGGCGCCGGCCCGGACGACCTGAACCTCGCCCTCCAGCGGGAGCTGCGCGGACTGGAGATGACCACCGCCCTGGGCGCCCACCGCGACCTGCGGGCCCACCACCCGTTCCAGGCCACCGAAGCCCACGGGGCCGACGGAGCTTTCACGGACGCGCTGCTGGTCGTCGACGGCCCCCTGCATGCCGGCGCACTCCCCCGCACGCTGGGCTTCGTCAAGACCCATCACTCGTCCTACCTGGAAGGCCCGCCGCTGGCCGTCGTCGGGCGGCTGGGACCGGGGRAACGCACCCCGGTGTTCACGGTGGGGCGCAGCTGGGATCGCCCGAGCTGGTACCTGCGCCTGCCCTGCCGCCCCGGCGCGCCCTGGGCGGGCATCGTGCGGGTCGAGTGCGGTTCCGGCACGTCCGTCGAACATGCCGTCGAGCTCGCGGACCTGAGCCAGGCCACGCTGCCCCGGTTCGCGTCCCAGGAGTTCAAGGACGCCCGCGCCCCGCAGAACCTCTACCCCATCGCCGGCCTGGAACGAACGCTACGCCGCCGCCTCGGCGACGCCCAGCTGCTGTACCGCTCCCTGCGCCGCGGCGCCACCGCCTGACCGACCCCGCAACATCACCGAGAGTGATCTCGCGAGGCTGCTGACGTCCGCCATCGGCATCGTGCGACCGAGGCCACCTGCCCGGAGCAGCGGTTCGTCGTGTCAGCTCCTACAGGTGAGTCGTAGCAATCTGCCACAAGTTCCGTAGGTGCGGTCTATAGTCATCAATTGCTCCGCATCAGCGGATGTAGTGCAGCGTCGCACATCCTGCGTTTCACACAGACGTCATTCGCCGGTGGGGACGGGCACGGTCGCTCGCTCGTGCACCGAAGCGAAGGTCACGAGGGGGAAACCGATGACAAGGCTCTTTGGCATGCCCGCACGCAGGGTCAGCTGCACGCTGGCCCTCGGTGTGGCACTGGCCGTGGCGTTTCCCGGTGCGGCACATGCCAACACCGTCGGCGTCACCGTGAAGACACCAGGGGCGACCAGCGGCCCCGGGACCCCCTTCACCGAGATCTCCACCCATGCGGACTGTGCAAGCGGCCTGGCCTTCGGCGGCGGTATCAACCAGGCCATCGGCACCGGCACGGTGTCGAACGGCAACCACGTCAACGGCACCTCGCCGAGCCCCGACGGCAGCACCGAGTACACCGGCACGACCGGCGTCGTCGGGACCGACATCGCTTACTGGCTCGGTATCGGCGGGGCGGGTGGCGCGGCCGACGCCGCGTTCTCCAGCACGCCCTACGCGATGTGCGTGACCAGCAACCTGATCAATCACACCCAGGTGGTCATGAACAAGGTCGCCGGCCCGGCGAGCGCGTCGACGGTGGGCCTGGTGACAGCGGTCTGCCCGACGAACACGGTCCTGCTCGGGGGAGGCGCGCGTACCACACCGGCGAGCATCGGCAGCCTCAAGCCGATCGCCAGCTTCCCGACCTTCAACGACTCCACCCACAGCTATGGCCAGATCGCGGCAGGCAACGGAGAGACCAACCCGAACGCCTGGTCGGCGGTCGGGTGGAACGGCGGCGGCGGCAACAGCGGCAACACGACCTACGCCTACGCGATCTGCAGCGGTAACTCGATCAACGTCAGCGGCGTCACCGTGACCGTCCGGTACACCGAGGTGAGCGGTCCGACGTCCGCGACCTCCGGGCAGACCGCCACCGTCGGCTGCGGCGGCCAGGACGGCAAGCTGATCAGCGGTGGCGCCGCCGTCAGCGGCGGCAGCGTCACGACCACAGCCTTCACCGGGCCCGGCTCGCAGGGGACGCACCTCAACGGCAGCTACCCGAGCAACTCCGGCGGGACGGCCGTCGCCGACGGCACCACCACCGCGTCCTACTGGACGGCCTACAGCCACACCGGCGGCACGAGCTCGCCGAACACCTATACCGAGGCCTGGGCGCTGTGCGCCGACGACGGCGTCTGACCTCTGCTACGACCCCCTGACCCGGTGTGGGCCTTTTCCATCGTCGACTCGGGCCTTCGGCCGTTCCCGGCCGTGGGTCATGCGATGGAAAAGGCCCACTGTTAGTCCCTTTGTTATCTGCGGTTATCACGGGCCCGGGCGACAGCGCCCGGGCCCGAAAAGGCGGTGCACTTCCTTGAAGCGTGGTCCATTGAGCCTTTTCCATCTCGCGGTGGTCGGGCCGAGGTCACAGGCCCGAACCGACGATGGAAAAGGCTCACTCGTTCGCAGACGCCGAATCACCGGGACGGCCGGTGCTCTGGTCGGTGTCGTCGCGGCGGCCGCAGCGGTTCCACTCGTATTTCCCCTTACCGCCGCCTCGGCGGCCGAGACCGGCGGCGGCCTTGCCGCCTGCGGCACGGCGGGTGCTCTCACGGCGGCGCCGGCGCCGTCCTGCGTCTACACCACCGCCGGCACCGACACGTTCACCGTTCCCGACGGCGTCACCAGCGTGACCATCGACCTGTACGGCGCCGAGGGCGGAAGCGCGGCCGGGTATGTCACCCCGAACCCGGTGAACGCCGGGGCTCCGGGCGGCCTCGGTGGGCAGACCCGGGCGACCGTGGCCGTGAGCCCGGGGCAGGTTCTGCAGATCACGGTCGGCGCGGCTGGTGTGCCCGGATCGTCCCGGCGCGGCGAGTTCGCCCGCGACGGCGGGATCGGGCACGGAAGGGGCGGTGGCGGCGCCCACGGCGGTGGCGGGGCCGGCGGCGGCGGCTCGGATGTGCGTGTCGGTGCCTTCGGCCCGAACGACCGCATCATGGTGGCCGGCGGCGGGGGTGGCGCCGGCAACGGCGGCCCCCTGCTGCACGGCGGTGACGGCGGCGGCCTGGCCGGCGCTGACGGCGGCGAGGGCGGCGGCCCCGCAGGCTCCGGGCTGGCCGGCAAAGGCGCCACCCAGACCGCGCACGGCGCCGGTAGCCCGAACACCGTCATCGGCGGCCCGGGCATCGCGGGCGGCGACCTCGACCCGGTCACCAGTCAGGTCAACCCGGGCAGCGGCGGCCCCGGCGGAAACGGCGGCGGGGGAGGCAACGGCGGTGGCGGCGGCGGTGGCGGCTACCGCGGCGGCGGTGGCGGCTCCGGCGGCGGCAACCCGGGCAACTACTACGGCGCGGGCGGCGGCGGTGGCAGCGGCTATGCCGCGCCGACGCTGACGGACGTCTCCCTCGTGTCCGGTGTCAACCACGGAGGCGGGCACGCCACCGTCTCGTTCCGCTACGGGTCGTCGGTCTCACTCGGCGCCAGCACGTCCACGCCGCTGTTCGGGCAGGCCGTGGACCTGACCGCCACCGTGGCGCCGACACCGGCGGACGCCGGCACTCCCACCGGAACCGTCACCTTCCTGGACGGGGACGTCGCTCTCGCGACGGCGACGCTGGTCGACGGGACCGCCGGCGTCAGCCTGCGCGGGCTGCAGCCCGGCACGCACCCGATCATCGTCAACTACAGCGGCGACGAGGCCCACTCGGGGAGTGTCACCTCGGCTCCGACGGCTGTCACCGTCGGATTCAGCCAGCCGTGCGTCACCACGACGCGCAACGGCCCGCTGACGGTCGCGGCCGGCCAGGCCCTGTGCTTCGGCCCCGGCGGCCGGCAGAACGGGCCGGTGACCGTGAAGGCCGGCGGCGCGCTGGCCCTCTCCGGCGCCACTCTCGCCGGGCCGGTGACCGCGGACGGCGCGGTCGCCGTCTCCATCTGCCAGACGACGATCAGCGGCCCGGTGACGATCAGGAACAGCAGTGGCTTCGTGCTCGTCGGCGCCGTCGCCTGCGCCGGTAACACCGTCAGCGGGCCGCTGACCCTGACCGGGAACTCCGGCGGCCTGGAGGCCTCGGGCAACACCGTCGGCGGCCCGGCGAAGATCACCGACAACAGCGGCAGCGGCCCGCTGCCGGGCGACATCGTGCCCGGATTCAGCTACAACCAGATCTCCGGCCCGCTCAGCTGCAGCGGCAACGAACCGACGTTGCAGCAGGTCGGGAACACCGCCGGCGGCCCGCGCTCCGGCCAGTGCAGGTAACGCGAGTGAACGCAGGACGTCGCTGATCGGGCGACATCCCTGAATGGACGGCGCCGCCCGACCGGCGGCGCCGTCCGACCCATCCCGCTGTGTGAAGGCGACCGTGGGCGACTTCGGCCCGACATTCGTCGTCAGCACCCGGTGTAAGCCCGGACAGGCGGCATTTCACACCAGAGGCACCTTCACACCAGAGGCACCTCCTGGAGCAGCGGGTTCGACGCTGGTGCATCCTGTCGGCCGAATCCGGGAAGGCTCCCAGGGTGGCGCGCGCTCCGGGACACCGCGGGCGGGGGTTCCCGCGCCGGCGACGCGGACCCACATGACCGGCCGCGGACCGTCGGCTGGCAGGGTCCGCCCACTGGGCCCGCGCGCTCAGGGCCGACACGTCCGGCTGCTGCTGCTGGGCGTGCTGTGCCTTCTCGCCGGGCAGGGCATCGCCATGGTCGTGCTGGGTCGGGTCCGGCTGGCGGCCGAGGAGGCCGAGCGGCTGGCCGACCGGGAGCGCCTGGTCGGCCAGTTCGCGAACATGTCCAACCTGCTCGAGAATCCGCAGCTGCTCGCGGACCAGGTGGCCGTCACTCCGTTCGCGCATGACGACCCGGCGCTCAACAGGCAGCTCCTGCGACTGTTCACGAACTCGCCGGCGTTGGTCCCGAACCAGGCCGTCGCGCTGTACACACCGGACGGATCGGTCATCACCAGCCTCGACCCGGCGCAGCCGTCACCGACCGTCACCGACCTGGGGGATGCCTGGGACTCGGCGCTGGCAGGCAGAGCAGCCGCGTCGAACCTGTTCGACCTGGCCGGCAGGAAGCTGGTCGCCACGGCGGCGCCGGTCGGTGGGGCGCGGCCATGGGCGGTCCTGGTGACGGCGAACGACAACTCCCAGTTCCAGGCCTTCGCCCAGACCGTCGCCGACGAGGGCACCTACAAGATCGACCGCGTCGGAGTCGTGGTGAACGCCTGGGATCCGGATCTGATCGGGACGCGGGTAACAGCCCCGGCCGACCTGGCCAGGATCGCGGCGGACACCACCAGCGAGTGGACGACAGGTCACGGCGACGACCGGGTCGTCCATTTCGCGCACCTGGTCCCCAGCACGGGCTACCACCTCCTGTTGGAGCGCCGCGAGGCCGACCTCTACGCCGACCTGCGTGAACATCAGCGAGAACGTCACATCACCCTCGCCACGGTGTACGCCGCCTGCCTGATATCTCTGGCGCTCTTCGGGGTGCTCTGGACCCATGCGGCGCGACGCCGCCGGGCGCGCACCGACGCGCTGCTGTCCGGCACGCTCGATCTCGTCCTGGTCGCCGAGCCCGACAGCCACCGGCTGACCTTCGTCGGCGCGGCCGGCCGCCACCTGCTCGGCCGCACTCCGCAGGCCGATCTCGGCCAGCCGTTGACGGACCTCGTCCACCCCGAGGACGTGCCACGCGTCCGGGCTCTGATCGACAACCCGCGGTTGCCGCCGGAGCTTGATGTCAGGCTCCTGCGCGACGCGCGGGGTTCCCCCGCGATCGGCCCCACCGGATGGCTCTGCTTCGACGTCGAGGCCGCCGATCTGCGCGACGATCCCGCCGTGGGCGGAGTCCTGGTCACCTGCCATGAGATCGGGACTCGCAAGGATCTCCAGGACCGTCTCACCGACCAGGCGCATACCGACGGCCTGACCGGTGTGGCCAACCGGACCGCGGTGATGGCCGCGGTCGACAGCGCTCTGGCCGCGACAGTCGCCACCAACGCCTCCGTCTTCCTGCTGTTCGTCGACCTCGACGGGTTCAAAGCGGTCAATGACACCCACGGTCACCAGGTGGGTGACGACGTTCTGCGGGTCGTCGCCCACCGGCTCGTCGACGCCGTGCGCACCAGGAGTGACCGTGCCGGCAACTCGCCACGTGAAGACGTCGTCGGACGTCTTGGCGGGGACGAGTTCGTCGTCCTCCTCCAGGGCGTCGGCCGGGCCGAGGCCATCCGCGTGGCCGCTCGCGTCGTCGACCTTCTCGCGCGCCCGATCACAGTCGATGATCGGCGGCTGGGCGTCGGCGTCAGCGCAAGCGTCGGCGTCGGCGCGGTCGTTCCGGACGGTTCGACCCGCGTCGGCGTCAGCCCCGACCAGCTGGTGCGGCAGGCTGACCACGCCATGTACCGGGCCAAACGCGGCGGCGGCAGTCGCTGGGTGATCGAGGAGTGCGCCGCCCCCGCCCGTCCGGGCCGACCGCAGTCGGCTCCGATCTCGCTCAGTGAGGTAGAGCCAGCTCCCCGAGCGGTCCCGCCCGGCGAGGAGGGCACCGCCGCGAACCTCCCCAGCGGCGGGGCCGCCGCCGGAGAGGTTCGCCCGGCCAGCGCCGCGCGGCCGCGGCAGAGAGAGCACCAGCCGACTGCGAAGGCCGGTCGCGGGCGCGGCGGCCTCGCCTGGCGACTGCAGACCTGGGGGCCGTTGGCCCTCGCCGCGGTCCTGCTGACCGTGATGGTGGGAACCGCCCTCAGTCTGGACCGGGCGGCCGAACGCCGAGCCATGCAGGCGCGGCTCGGCGAGCTCGCCGAGGTGGCGGAGGGCTCCGCACGCTACAACGACGCGTCGGGCGCCACGAAGAACCTGATCGCCGCCATCTCCGCCGTGCCGTGGACGCTCACCCCGTCCGCCACCAACGAGGTCGTGCTGAACCAGTTCGTCGCGCCGTCCGACGGCATGGCGGTGGCGCTGATGAGCGGAGACGGCCAGGTCATCGACGCAGCGCCCACCGGCGCGCCCAACCCGGTACGGGCCGCCGACCCGGCGTTCGCCACCGCGCTGAGTGGCCGCGTCGGCAACCTGCCGGTGCAGTCGGTCGACGGGGCCTACTGGAACTACTCGCTGTTCCCGGTGCTCAGGAACGGCGTGTCGATCGCGGTGGTCTCCATGGGTATGCGGGCCGACATCTCACCGCAGCAACTGGGGTACGAGGCGGTGGGGTCGGTAGGCCTCGGCTCGACGGGCGGGCTGTCCGAACTGGACGTCAACGGCGTGGCCAGGTACTCCTGGGACCGCGGGCTCATCGGCCACCGCCTCGCCGACCCCGCGGTCCTGGCCACACTGCCCGCTTCCGGCGCGGTACGTCTGCCGAGGGCGGCGACGACCGAACAGGATTCCACCGCGTTCGCCGTCCGTGATCCCGCCCTGGCCGACGGGGGGTACGTCATGCTGGAACTTCCGACCTCGGCCGTGCGGTCCGGGCTGCGCCCCGACCAGTCGTGGCAGAACGCGCTGCTCATCTGCTCGGTGGCGGCGACCGTGTTCGGGCTGGCGCTCGCGACCCGGCTGTTCGCCCAGGCGGAACGCCGGGGGAACGACAGGCTGTCCGCTCTGCTGCACAACGTCCACGACATCGTGCTCGTCACCGACCGCCAGGCCAACGTCACCTTCGTCAGCTCCGCGGTGACCCGTCTGCTCGGCTACGACGCCGATGCCGTCCGGGGGCAGCAGTGGGGCATGGTGCATCCCGACGACATCGGCCAGCTTCGACGCGCGCTCGCCCCGGCGGACGACACCGGCCGCAGCCCGCCCACTGACGTCACGACAGTGCGCGATCTCCGGCTTCGGGGGGCTGACGGGGTGTACCGCTGGTTCGACCTCCGTGCTTCCGACCAGTTCGCCCACCCCGATATCGGCGGACGGCTGACAACCATTCACGACGTGACCGCACGCAGAAGCATGCAGGATCAGCTGCTGCGCCAGGCGCGCTACGACCCGCTGACGAGCCTGCCCAACCGGACCGCGCTCCTGGACGCACTCCGGCCCGGTGCGGGCACCACCGCGATCGTGTTCGTCGATCTGGACCGCTTCAAACAGATCAATGACGCTTTCGGCCACGAGGCCGGGGATGTCGTCCTGAGCACCGTGGCCCGCCGGCTCGTCCACGCCTGCCGGCCCGGCGACAMGGCCTACCGGCTCGGCGGTGACGAGTTCGTCGTGGTTCTCGGTGCGGCCGACCAGGAGCAGGCCACCGCCGTGGCACGTCGCCTCCGGCAGGTCCTGGCCGACCCGGTGCACCACGGTGACGATCTCATCGGCCTGAGCGCAACTGTCGGAGTCGCCCTCACCCACGCCGGCGGCACTGATCCCAGTGACCTCCTGAGAACGGCCGACAGCGCGATGTACCGGGCGAAGCACACGGCCCGCGGAACCGTCGGCATCGCGATCCTCCCGTTGCTTTGACGATCGGCCGACGGTGGTGCCGTGCCCGTCAGGGATTTCCGGGCACGGCACCACCGATCAGTTGGAGCAGCCGGCGGTCGGCAGGGAGGCCGGTGCGGGCACGGTGCGTCCCTCAAAGAGCGAGCGAGCCCACCAGTTCAGCAAACCGGGAGGCCGTTCCGACCACCGTCCTGTGGATCAACACACCCCGAAAGTTCTGGTCCGTCCGCCGCCGGGCACCGGGCCACCGGGCCGCCGCCCGGCCCGGCGCGCGGTTTCATCTCGGCAGGCCGAGCACACGCTGGGCGACGATCGAGCGCTGGATCTGCTGGGTCCCGCCGAAAATCGACTGGGCCCGCGACCAGAAATAGGCATCGAGCCAGGATTCCTCGGCCAGCAGCGGGACCGCTCCGCGCAGATCAATGATGACGTGGTTGAGAACCTGGTCGGCCTCCGTCACGAGCAGTTTGTCGATTGAGCCCTCGGGGCCCGGCAGCGATCCGTCGAGGCGGGCGGAAAGTGTCCGCGCGACGTGCAGCCGGAGCGCTTCGAGCGTCACCCAGGCGCGGGCGACATCCCGGCGGCCGGTCTCATCCGTGACCACCCGACCGGAACGGATGTCGTCCTCGAGAACGGTGAGCATCCGCATCAGGCGGGCGACCCAGCCGATGTCCCCGGGCCCGCGTTCATAGCCGAGCAGCTGCATGGCAATCGCCCAGCCCTGCCCCGGCGCGCCCAGCAGACCGGCCGCGGGCACCTGGACGTCGTCGAAGAAGACCTCGGCGAACTCGCGGGCCCCGCCGGCGGTGACGATGGGACGCACGTCGATGCCGGGCAGGTCCAGCGGGACGAGCAGCATGGACAGTCCGCGGTGCGCCGGCCTGTCGGGCTCGGTCCGGCACAGCAGAAGGCACCACTGCGACCACAGCGCCTCGCTGGTCCAGATCTTCTGGCCGTGCACGCGGTAGACGTCGCGGCCCTCGCCGTCGGTGCCGCGGATCGCACGGGTACGGACGGACGCGAGGTCGCTGCCCGCATCCGGCTCGCTGAAGCCCTGGCACCAGCGTTCCGTGCAGGCAAGCATGCCCGGCAGGTGCCGCGCCTTCTGCGCATCCGACCCGAACAGGCGGATCGCATTGGTGATGTGGTGGATGGCGGGCGGCGGTGGATAGCCGCCGAACCCCAGCTCGTCATTGAGGATCGCGTCGAAGGTTGGGGCGAGCCCGCGTCCGCCGTACTGCACCGGGAAGGTCAGGCCGACATATCCGGCGGCGGCCAGCTTCCGGTGCCATTGCCCGAGTGCCTCGATGCGCGCGTCCGGATCGGATGGCAGCGGCGTGACCTGCTGGGCGGCGAGCCAGGCACGTAGCTCCGTACGGAACGTCTCCTCCGCGGGGCTGTCGAAGAAGTCCATCAACCCGCTCCCGCTCCTGCTCCCGCGCGCGATTCATTTCCCGGTTCTGTTCCCGGTTCTGTTCCCGGTTCCGCCGCCGATTCCGAGCCCGTGCCCGCGCCGACACCGGCCAGCCGGGTGGCGGCAATCGCTGCGTACTGGGCGTTCTCATCCCCGAGAACACGCCGGGAAAGCAGAATGCGGCGTTGCCGCACCTGCGCCAGGTGCTCCCAGGTGAGGCCGATCCCACCCAGCATCTGGATGGCGATCTCACCGACCTCGCGGGCGGCGCTCGCGCAGAACGCCTTCGCCTGCCGGGCCGCGAGCAGCGCGTCGGCGGTGGGCAGCTCACCGGCCGCCCAGGCGGCGTGCCACATCGAGCTGCGCGCGCCTTCGACGAGGACGGCGCCATGCGCGGCCAGGTGCTGGACGGCCTGGAACGAGCCGACCGGAACGCCGAACTGCGCACGCCCGCGGACGTGGGCGACGGCGTCGTCGAGCGCGCGGCCCATCACCCCGAGCAGGTCCGCGGCGAGCACCGCGAGGACGACCGCCTCGGCTCGGGCCAGATCGTCGCGGGTGAGCGCCCCGCCGACCGGGGGAATCCCGCTGGCTGCCGGCGCGTCGGCGGGGACCGGGCACATCGATCTCGTCAGGTCGGCGCCGCCGGCCGACTCGCCGAGCCGCACCGCCCGTAGGCAGCCGCCGGCGCCGAGCCGGAGACCCGCGTCGGCGCCCTGGGCGTCAAAGGCGACACCGGGCTCACCCGGACCGGCGAGCCCGGTCAGATCGGTGCGCAGAACCGGGGCGAGCCGCAGCGTGCCCGCGGCCACGGCCTGTACCGCCGCCCGGTCGCCGGCCGCGGCGAGCAGGGTCGGCGCCCACACGGCGGCGCCCACGAAAGGCACGGGAACGAGATCTCCCGCCAGCCGCTCGGCGACAAGCGCGGCCGCCACGACCCCGCCTCCGCCGGCACCGCCCCCATCGCCGCCGCCCTCGTCAGCACCGCCCCCATCGGCGCAGCCCCCGTCAGCACCGCCCTCGTCAGCACCGCCGCGCTCCGCCGGAATGTGCAAGGCCACCAGACCCGCCTCGACCAGGGTCGACCAGCGGGCCTCGTCCCCGTCCCCGCGTGCGGTGGGCGCCAGGGCGGCGACGCCGCCCGGTGCGAGATCGGCCGCGATCCGCGCGGCCAGGTCCGCCAGCATCCGCTGTTCGCCGCTCAACCGAATGTCCATCCGCGCGCCCCTAGCTCGTCACGAGGATGGAGTCGCCGGGCCGGCGGCGAGAACGGCACGCCAGGTGTAGGAGATCACCGAATCCACCGTCCGCGCCTCCAGCCGGCGCCGCAGCGCCGCGTGATCGACGAGGATGCCGAAGACGTGCTGCATCGCCAGGCGCGCGTCCACCGCGGCGTCAGGCCCGGGCACGTCCGGCAGTGTGGGTGCCGCCGACGGCGTGGGCGCTGGCGGCAGGGTGGGTGCTGCCGGCAGGGTGGGCGCCCCGGGTGCCGCTCGCCTCGCGTCGGCGATCGCCGTCGCCAGCGGTGCCATCAGGGCGTCGAACCAGGCGCCGAGCTCCGCCGGGAACCGCTCGAGCAGCCTGGGATGAGCCAGCAGAAACGGCCGGTTCGCCACCACCAGGTCGTCCGTGCGCAGCAGGTCGAACATCGCCCGCACCCACTCGGCGATCCGCTGGACCGGGTCGCTCTCGGCGGCCAGCCGCTCCTCGATGTGCCGCCTGGTGATGTCGTGCGCGCGTTCGAGGAGCGTGAGCAGCAGGTCGTCCTTGGTCGGGAAATGGCGGTAGAACGCGGTCGTCGACAGACCCGAGGCCGCCAGGATGTCGCTGACGGACGGATTGGCGGTGTCGCGTTCGCGCATGACCCGGAAGGTCGCGTCGATGAGGCGCTCGACCTCGTCCTCGTAGCGGTGCCGCTGACGGGCGAGCGCCCGCTCGACCCCCCGTGGCGGGAGCTCCGGGGGCGAGACGTTCGGCGGCGGGACGTTATGCGGCGCTGTCACGGTGCGAAGGGGCCGCGGCCCATCTGATCCCGGACGGTGACCACGGCCGGGTTGGTGAGCGATCGCCGCTGCCAGTTGGCCCCGTCGACGACAAGCGTGTGGCCGGAGATGAAACGCGCGTAGGGCGAGGCCAGGAAGGTGGCGGCCCAGCCGAGCTCCCGCAGGCGCCCGACCCGCAACGCGGGCTGGGCCGCGTCCTTGTCGGAGCTGCGGGCGAGGTTGCCCTTGATGTCCGCCGTCTGATCCTCATGCGGGAACATGCCGGGCACCAGCCCGTTGACCTGTATCCCGTACGGCGACCATTCGACGGCGAGGGTCTCGACCATGTTCTTCACCCCGGCCTTCGCCGCGGCCGAATGCGCGAACCCCGGCCCCCCGGTCCAGGCGTAGGACGCGCCGATGTTGATGACTGATCCCGGCGTGCCGGCCGCCAGATGGCGCCGCGCGAACTCACGGGCGCAGAAGAACGTGCCGTTGAGGGTGATGTCGACGACGGTGCGCCAGGCGTTGGGCGACATCTCCTCGGCCGGGACGGGGAAGTTCGCGGCGGCGTTGTTCACCAGCACGCCCGGCAGGCCGAACTCCTCCTGTGCGGCGGTGAACAGCCCCGCGATCTGCTCCGGGTCCCGGATGTCGCAGTTGACGGCCAGCACGCGGGCTCCGAGCTCCTCCATCGCCGCCCGGCCGGCCTCGAGGTGCGCGTCCTTGCGGCTGCCGAGGACGATGTCGGCGCCGAGCCGGGCGAACTCGGTGGCGATGGCGCGCCCGAGCCCGGTGCCGCCGCCGGTGATCACCACCGCTACTCCGGCGAAGGTACCCGGCGGCAGCGCGGTCGCTCCGGGGGCCGGTGGTTCGGGCAGGCCGATGGTCATGGTCAAGGCTGTCAGCTCCCGGTGTAGCGCGGTGCCCGGTCCTCGGCGCGCGCCTGTCTCATCTCGGCCAGGTCGTCCGACCTGCTGACGAACGTCTGGTAGATCAACTCGTCCGCCATCGACGAGCGCAGCGCGGGTTCCGACAGGTGACGGATCACCCGCCGTGCCATGTTCACGGTCACGGTCGGCGCTGCGGCGATCTTCGCCGCCATCTCCATCACGGTGCTGTCGAGCTGGTCCGCCGGAACCACCCGGGACACGACGCCGTGCGCCAGGGCCTCGGCGGCGTCCATCGGCCGCCCGGTGAGCACCAGGTCGCTGACCACGCCGTGGCCGCACATCTGGAACAGCCGCGCCATTCCGCCGGTGTCGGGAATGACGCCGTGGCCGACCTCGGGCAGCATGAACCGGGCGCCTTCCGCTGCTACCCGGATGTCACAGATCAGCGCCCGCTGGAACGACGCGCCGATCGACCAGCCCTTCATGGCGACGATGACCGGCGCCTCGAGGTCGAGGATCTGCAGGATGCCGCGGTGGCCGCGTTTCATCAGGTCGTGATGGCTGATCTCGACGGCTCCGCCGCCGAGGGCACCGACGTCGCGGCCGGAGGAGAAGGACTTCCCCTCGGCCCGCCACACCACGGCGCGCACGTCCCGCCGGGCTTTCAGCTCGCCGAGGATCTCGAACAGGGCGAGATCCATCTCGTCGTCGAAGGCATTGTGCTTCGACGGGTTGTCGTTGGTGATCACTGCGACCGGACCGTCGATGTCGAGCCGCACCCGCGCGTCGGCCATGCACCGTCCTCAGCTTGATCAAAATGACGTTCTGGATGATCAGAACGGCACTTTAGCGCAGAGAACGCCGCTTTTCCACCTTCGTTCGGACCATCCGGAGCCATCCGGAGCGGCCCGGCGGACCAGGAGCGCCCGGCAGACCCGGTTGCGGGACGCTGGACGGCGACAGGCCGGCGCCGGCGAACCGAAGCCGCGCTGTCGGTTCGCCGGCGCCGGCCCACCGGCGCTCCGTCAGGGATGTCGGCTCAGGAGCCGGCTAGAGGATGCGCCGGTCCACGACCGGCACCTCGACGAGGTAGTGCGCGTCGACGAGATACTGAACGCGCAGGTTGATCCCCCCCGTCTCCACACATTTTTCCCCTCCCGAGAATTCTGGGATGAGAGCGCAGACCGTCTGGTACTGCAGGCCGTTCCCGGGCTGGTCGAACCATGGACGGATCGGGCCGGAATAGACGTCGAACGGCTTCAGCACCTGGTAGACGTGATAGTTGCACCCACCCGGGTTGGTGGTGTCATCGAGATTCGACGGCGGGAGCGATCGTGCGTCGTAGTCGGTTCCACGTGGGGAGAGAAAACTGCCGCTTGGCAGGCCGAAACGGTCGATCAACTGACCTGGAACCAAGGTCGTCGTAGTCCGGACCTGCGTTCCGTCGGGCCTGAGATAGTAACCATCCTGCGGCGGGTAGACCCAGAATCCATCAATTCCAGGGAAATAGGGCTTGGAGGGTAGCGACGGATCCCACCAGGTACCGAGGAACTGCTGGATCGAATGCCCTCCGGTACGTTCGTAGCCGTCGAGCTCCTTCGCCACCGACCCGAAGAACGGTAGTTTGGTCGGGCCGAGACGGAGATCGTTCCGCAGATCGGCCTTCGAACACTGGTTGAGGGGCTTGATCAGGGGCTTGGTGGCGGCATCCGCCGCGCCCTGCGCCGAAGCCGCGAACAACAGCCCGCCGGCGACCAACGACATGAGCGTTCTGCGAAAGAACACCTGCTTCTCCCGTGGCTTCTGGAATCAATATGCGGCCACGGAGAGTAGCCAGCCGATCTGGGCTTTCGCGGACACGGCCGGGTTGCGGTACTGCGCCGCGTGTCGCCTCTTACGGGCGCCGGATCGGGAACCGGTTCGGGTACCGGATCACCGGGCGGTCGAAGGCGCGGTCAGAACTTGTACGGGGTCCGGCTTCGGGCCTCCTTCAGCGCGGTCGCCCACCACCGCAGCTCGTCGAGCATCGTCCGGGCCGCCGTGCTGGCGCCTTCGGCGTCTCGCGGAGATCCATCCGAGTCGAAGCGCTCCCAGGCCCCGTGGAAGCTGACCACATCGCGAATGGTGACCGCGTGCAGCTCCGCGAAAATCTGACGCAGGTGCTCCACGGCGCGCAGGCCGCCGGACAGCCCGCCGTAGGAGACGAACCCCACCGGCTTCGCCTGCCATTCGGTGTAGTGCAGGTCGACGAGATTCTTCAGTGGGGCCGGGAAGCTGTGGTTGTACTCAGGGGTGATGACGACGTAGGCATCCGCGGCGTCGAGCTGCCGGGTCACCGCCGTCAGCTCGTCGGTTTCCGCTCCGCGCGGGGATCCCAGCCGCTCCGGCAGGCTGGTCTCACCCAGGTCTAGGACGGTTGTCGTCATCGATTCGTCGCCGGCGGCCTGACGCAGGAACCACTGCGCCACGACCGGGGCGAAACGCCCCACCCGGTTGCTTCCGATGATGACGGTCAGGTTTACCGGCTGTGCTGGCGCACTGGTCATGAGAACAATCCCCGCATCTCGCTGGCCCCGCATTCGTCGGGGTCTGGTCCAAAAACCTAGAACCTCAAGTCGAGTTGAGGTCAAGCTCCAACACCCGGAAACCGCAGAAAGTGCTGTCCAGTTCCGTCCAGCACGGGTGAGGCTGCCAGAGGGCGGGATTCTGATGTACCCTGTGCCGCTTCCGCGCCTTCACCGTGACGTCGAGCCGGTCGCCCTGCCACAGCGGGACAGCCAGTACCGATCCATGAGCAACGGCAGGAGCACGACAAGCACACACGAGCACCGGCATCGTGCGGCGACCCGAAGCCGCGGCTCTGCCGGGCAGGAGCTGAGGATCGTGGTCGTCAGGGAGCCGGTGAAAGGGTCCTGAGGAGCGGCGGATCCGGGCCACCAGCCTGGGCTTGGCGGAGTCGCGCCTGACGGAACGTGGATTCCGCCCGCACGGCCACCAATCGATGATCCCGCACGGGCCACAGAGCACCAGCGATTCACCTCAAGAGAGACAAATGGGGTGCATGCTCGCCTGACATCCCGCAAGAAGTGCGGATTTCGGTCGTTGGAACGACCAAAATCCTTCACTCTTGCGACTCACCAAACCGGACCACCGGCGCCACCGGGCTACTGGGGGTCCGGCAGTCCGGGAGTCCGGCGGTCCGGGAGTCCGGCCGCGTTCGTGGAGTGCGAACCTCCCCGCACCAACTAGCGATCTTGCGCTGTTGAGCCGTTACGCCGTTGCGCCCTCCGTCGCCTGCTCACCGTCGCCTGGACGTCGCCCCGCAACGGCTCTTGACCAGCTCTTGACCTCAACCTCACTTCAACCGGCAGGCTGTCCCGCACCGGCATGGCGCCTCCTTGTGCCCGCGATGCCGGCCCGACCGAACGGCCCGACCGAATCGGAAGGTGTTGGCGGGCGATGAGCTTTTTCCGTCGTCGGCTCGAACCTGCCGCACCCCTGACCATGCACCGTGAGATGGAGAAGGCCCAGTGAAGGCTGCCGCGTTCGTTACTCCCGGTCCACCCGAGGTGCTGCAGGTGATGGATCTGCCCTCGCCGGAGCCCGGCGCCGGCGAGGTCCGGGTCCGGGTGCGGGCGGCCGGGGTCCAGCCCGTCGACCTGTCGGTCCGCCAGGGGCGGATGCCGATGGGTGTCGAGGCGACGGCGGGCCCGATGGTGCCCGGCAACGAGTTCGCCGGAGTCGTCGACGAGGTCGGGTCCGACGTCACGGACATCGCCGCCGGGGACGAGGTGCTCGGATTCCGCGTCCTGAACTGCTACGCGGAGCAGGTGGTCGCCCCGGCCAGCCAGGTCGTCCGCAGGCCGGCGGAGCTGCCCTGGGAGATCGCGGGCGGGCTGTCCGGCGCCGGGCAGACCGCCCACACCGCGATCGAGGACCTGCGTGTCACCGCCGGTGACACGGTGCTCATCCACGCGGCCGCCGGCGCGGTCGGCACCGTGGCGGTGCAGCTCGCCAGGCTCGCCGGTGCGACGGTGATCGGGACGGCCAGCCCGGCCAACCACGACTACCTGCGCGCCCTGGGGGCGATCCCGGTCGCCTACGGCAACGGTCTGGTCGAACGGGTCCGGGCGGTCGCGCCCGGCGGCGTCGACGCGAGCCTGGACGCGGCCGGCGCCGACGGTCTGCGCGCCGCGGTGGCGCTCGTCGAGGACCGGGACCGGATCGGGACGATCGTGGCCTTCGACCTCGTCCAGGAGCTGGGCGTGCGGTGGCTGGGCAGCCGGCGGTCAGCGGCCCGGCTCACCGACCTGGTCGAGCTGTACGCCGACGGGCGGCTGCGGGTCGAGCTGCGCCGTGCCTATCCCCTGGAGCAGGCCGCGGACGCCCACCGCGAGGTCGGGACCGGGCACGGCCGGGGCAAGGTCGTGCTGACGCTGCCGTCCTGAGCCGTCCTGAGCCGTCCTGAAGCTGGCTGAGGAACGTTCTGTAGCTGGCTTAGGACGTCATGGGCTGGCCTGAGCCCTGCTGGTGGGCGGCGGACGAAAGCCTGCCGCCCCGGCGGACCTCGTTGTCCGGCCGGGGCGACAGGCTTCGTGCGGAGAACAGACTTTCAGAGAACGGCTGCTCAGACGGTGGCGGGAAGCTTCAGCGCCGTGGCGAGGTTGCCGCCCATGATCTTGGCCTTGTCCTCCCTGGACAGGCCCTCAAGGTCGTCCATGTAGGAGAGCGGGTCGGACAGGCCCTCGGCGTGCGGGTAGTCGGATCCGAACACGACCCGGTCGACGCCGACGAGGTCGATGAGGTACTTCGTGTTCTCCTCGAAGAACGGGTGGATCCAGATGTTGCGCTTGAGCACCTCGATCGGGTCCTCGTCGTAGAGCTTGGGGCTCTTGGCGTAGGACTCGCCGGCGGCCTCGATGAACGGCCGGACCCAGCCCGACCCGTTCTCGACCGGCAGGATCCGCAGCTGGGGGAAGCGGGTGAGCAGCCCGTGCCCGATCAGCGAGGTCACCGTGTCGAAGATGCCCCGGTGCTGCTTGTGCATGATGTCGGTGAAGGCGCTCGGCGTGGCGAACGGCAGGTGCTCGCCGTCCTGCCGGCCCTCCCACATGTTGTAGTACCGGGTCAGGCCGTCATCGGACGAGTGCAGGCCGACGGTGATGTCGGCCTCGACGACCTTCTTCCAGAACGGGTCGAACTCGGGCAGCGCGAACGAGCGGAAGCCCTCGAAGCCGGGCACCGGCGCCGGACGGATCAGGATGATCTTGGCGCCCCGCTCGACGATCCACTCAAGCTCCTTGATCGCCTCACTGACGATCGGCAGCGTGATCACGGGAGTCGCGAAGATGCGGTTCTCGTAGTTGAAGGTCCACTGCTCGTGCATCCACTGGTTCAGCGCGTGGACGACGATGTGGGTGGCCCGCGGGTCGTCCCGCAGCCGGTCCTCCAGCAGGCTCGCCAGCGTCGGCCACATGATGGCGCGGTCCAGGCCGAGCTCGTTCATCAGCTTGAGCCGGGGCTCCGGCGCGAAGAAGGCCTCGGGCGAGCGAATCGGCTTGCCCATGAGCTCCCGGGTCGACTTTCCCTCCGGGTTGCCGTTCTTGAAGTAGTCCTCCCAGGCACCCGGCCGCGCCACGACATTGAACGTCGGGTTGGGGATGTACTCGGAGATCACACCCCGAACCGCGATCTTGTCCCGCCCGTTCACCTGCACGTACTTGATCAGGCCTTCATGTTCCTTCGGCAGGTACTTCGTGAAGGCGTCCACTGTCTCGTACATGTGGTTGTCCGCGTCGAAGACAGGGAAGTCGACGTCCGACCTGGGCATGACTACCTCCGTACGCCGGCTGACCGGCACCGGCTCGACGCCGTGAGGCAGTCACAGGACTCCCCCGGCGAGGCCTCCGTGGGATGGATGCGCCCACCCCAGAACATCATTTCTCGATGTTGTCTCACGCTAACACTTATTGACTTCGACGTCAAAATCGCTTGACCTGCGCGGACGGCGCCGCGGAGACGACGCCGGGGCCGAGCGGCAGCGCACGGATCGCGGACACCCGGCCGGCCGCGAACACCTCCCTGGCCGGTCGCAAGTGGCGTGGCGGCCGGCCGCAAGTCCGCAAGCGCCGTCTCGGCTGGCCGCAAGCGCCTCTCAGGCAGCCGCAGGAAAGGCCCAAGCGCCGGACCACACGCTGATTCCCGTCCAGCCCGGCACCCACCCCGCCAGACGGAGGCGTCATGTCCACGCTCACGCCCGACTACTCGTCCCACGACCTGCCCCACGTTCACGACGTGACCGAGGGCCTGGCCCTGGGACTGCCCCTGGCCGACCTCGCGGCCGTGGTCCGCGGGGAGGTCGCCCTGCCCGGCAGCAACGCCTACACCCAGGCCGCCACACCGTGGAACGTCGCGGTCGTGTCCACGCCGGCGGCGGTCGTCATCGCCTCCGACGCGGCCGATGTGGTCGCCGCCGTGGACTTCGCCAACACGCACGACCTGAACATCGAGGTGCGATCCACCGGGCACGGCGCACTCGAGCTGCTCGACCGCAGCCGCCCCACGCTGCTCGTGCACACCGGCCGCCTGCTGGAGATCGTCATCAACCCGGTCACCCGGCGGATCCGGGTCGGCGCCGGTGTGCGCTGGCAGCAGGTCCTCGACGCGGCCGCCGGGCACGGGTTCGGCGCGCTGGCCGGCTCCTCACCGAACGTCGGCGTCGTCGGCTACCTCACCGGCGGCGGGCTCTCCCCGGTCGGCCGCAGCTTCGGCTTCGCCAATGATCTGGTGACCGCCTTCGACGTCGTCGCCGGTGACGGTGAGCTGCGCCGGGCCACCGCGACGGAGAACTCCGCCCTGTTCTGGGCGCTGCGCGGCGGCAAGGGCGCGCTCGGCGTGGTCACCGCCGTCGAGTTCGAGCTGCTGGACGTCCCGCGGATCTACGGCGGCTGCCTCTACTTCGACGGTGCCGACGCGGAGCGGGTCGTCGAGGCGTGGCGGGCCTGGACGGCGTCGCTGCCGGAGCAGGCGTCCACGTCACTCGCGCTCCTGCGCCTTCCGGCGATGCCGGCGGTGCCCCCGCCGCTGGCCGGCCGATGCACCGTCGCGGTCCGCTTCGCCTGGGTCGGCGACCCGGCCGAGGGCGCCCGGGTCGCCGAGGCCATCAGTGGGGTCGCACCCGTGATCTTCGGTGGGCTTGACGTGCTCCCGTTCAACGCCCTGGGAATGATCCATTCTGACCCGGTCGACCCGATGCCGACCCACGAGCGTGGTGTGCTGTTGCGGGAGCTGCCGGAGCAGGCGGTGCAGACCCTGCTGGCGGTGGCCGGCCCGCAGGCCGAGTGCCCCCAGGTGATCGTGGAGCTGCGGCTGCTCGGCGGCGCGTTCGCGCGCCCGCCGCGGGAGCCGAGTGCCGTCTGCCACCGGGATGCCGCCTACTCGCTGCTGACCATCGGCATCGCCGCGCCGCCGATCATCGAGGCCACCGCGGGACACGCCGCCGCGGTCATCGCCGCTGTCGCCCCGTGGTCTCACGGTGGCTCGACGCCGAACTTCGGTGCCAGCTCGGACCCCGCGATCGTCGCCCGTCAGTACGACCCGGCGACACTGGCCCGGCTCGCCACCCTCACCGCGAGCTACGACCCGCATGCGCGCATGGTCGCCTCCCACGCGGTCCGCGCCGCCGCGGGGCTGGTCCAGTCCTGAGCCCGACAGGCCGGCGGGCAGCCCTCAACCGACGGGACGGCGCACGGTCCTCAAGCCGACCGACCGGCGGGCAGTCCCGAAGCCGACCGGACGACCGGCCGTCCTGAAGCCGACTGGTCGTTCCACCGTGCGTGACCTGGGCCGACGGCATCATGAGAGCTGTGCCGTCCTACCGCCTGTTCGGGCCGATCGAGGTCATCCGCGAGGGTGGCCCGGTCTCGTTCGGCGGGCCCAAGCAGCGGGCGGTCCTCGCCGCGCTGTTGCTGAACGCCGGCCGGGTGGTCTCCGTGGACCGCTTGGCCGACGCGGCCTGGGGCGACGATCACCCGCCGAGCATGCTCGCGAGCCTGCAGGCCCACGTCTCGAACCTGCGGCGGCTGTTGCGGGACGACGAGCACGCCACCTCACCCATCGTGCGCCGCACGCCCGGCTACCTGATGGACGTCCCCGTGGACGAGGTGGACCTGTGGCTGTTCGAGCGGGCCTGCGGCCAGGCGCAGGCCGCCGTCGACGCCGGCGACTGGCAACGCGCGCTGGAGGCCGCCGACCGTGCCACCGCACTGCGCCGGGGTCCGCTTCTCGCCGAGTTCACCGACGAGCCGTGGGTCCGGCGCTCGGCGGACACGGTCGCGGAGCGCTGGTCGCAGTGCGAGCAGAACGCGGTGGTGGCGCTGCTCGGCCTCGGCCGGGTGGCCGCGGCCGCGCCACGATCGCGCCAGCTACTGCTCGACACCCCCGGTTCGGAGGGTGCCTGCCGGCTACACATGATCGCTCTCTACCGGGCCGGGCGGCCGGCGGAGGCGCTGGAGGCGTTCGGCGAGCACGCTCGCCGGCTGGACGAGGATCTCGGCCTGGATGTCAGCCCGGCCCTGCGCGACCTGCAGGGCGCCATTCTGCGCCAGGACCCCGCCCTCGATTTCTGGCCCAACCAGGCACCGACCGCACCGGCCGCACTCGTGACCACGATCGCGCCCGCGCCCACCGCGCCCACCGCGCCCGCGGCCACCGCGCCCGCGACCACGACGGCGCGGACCGTGATCACGCCGACCGCGCCAACACCAACCGCAGCGGCAACCGCAACGGCCACAACCACCACCACGGCTTCCGGCGCGCGGGCGGACCTGGTCGGCCGGGAGCATGAGATCTCCGCCCTGGACTCCGCCCTCGGCGAGGCGGCGGCCGGGGACGGTCGCTGGATCGTCCTCACCGGGCCAGCCGGCATCGGCAAGAGCCGGCTGGCGCAGGAGGCCGCCGTGATCTGGCGGCGCGCCGGCGGACGGCCCGTGCGGACCGGATGCCCCGACGACGAGGCGCTTCCTCCGTGGTGGCCGGTCCGCCAGCTGCTGCGCGAGCTCGGCGCGGAGCCGGACGACGTGCTGACCCCGCCGAGCGGTGTCGACGCGGACGCCGCCCGCTTCGTCGTCTACGACCGAGTCATCGAAGCCCTGACCGCCGCGGCTCGGACCAGCCCACTGCTGCTTGTCGTCGAGGACGTCCACTGGGCGGACCCGGCGTCCCTGCGGCTGTTGGCCCATCTCGCCGACGCCGGCCCGCGCCCGGGGATCAGCGTGGTCGTCACGGCGCGGGACGTCGCCGGCCGGCCCGCACTCGACCGGCTGCTCGCCGCGGCGGCCCGCCGGCACGGCTCGCGCCGGCTCGCCGTCCCGCCGCTGACCAGGGCCGAGGTGGTGGAGCTCGCGTGCCGGGTCAGCGGCCAGGAGATCGGCGCCGCCGAGGCCACCGAGCTTGCCGAGCGGACCGGCGGGAACCCGTTCTTCGTCTGCGAGTACGCCCGCCTGCCCGCGCGGGAGCGGGCCGAGGGCACCATTCCGCTCGCGGTGCGGTCGGTGCTCGGGCAGCGCCTCGCCGGCCTCGACCCGGCGGTGCTGCAGGTGCTGCGCGCCGCCGCGCTCATCGGCGACACGCTGGACATCGGCCTGCTGCGCGAGGTGACTCGGCTGGACCCCGACGCGCTCGCCGACATGCTGGACGAGGCCTCGGACGAGCATGTGATCGTGCCGGCCGCCGGAACCGGCCGGTACATGTTCGCGCATGCGCTGCTGCGCGACGAGGTCGTCGCCGGGCTCTCCAGCCTGCGCCGCCAGCGGCTGCACCTGCGGATCGCCGAGGCGCTCGACCCGGCCGAGGGCGGTGAGACGCTCAGCCGCCGGGCCGCGCATCTCGTGGCCGCCTGGCCACTGGCCCAGGCCCAGGACGTCCTCGCCGCCTGCCGGGCCGCCGCGCTCGACGCGGAACGGCGCTGGCAGTCGGAGGCGGCCGCGCGCTGGTGGGGCCAGGCGCTCGCCATCGTCGACCAGAGCCCGCGCGATCTCGACGTCGACCGGGACGAACTGCTGGTCGCCCAGGTGCATGCGCTCGCGCGGCACGGTCGCGGCCAGACGCTGCTCGACCTGATCGACGCCGGACTGCTCGACGCGGTGCGCCGCGGGCGGCTCGACTCCGCCGGCCGCCTGGCCAGCGCGCTGCTGCGGACCACCGGGTGCTGGCCCTGGCCCGCCTACGGCGACGACCCGGCGCCGCTGCTGGCCCGCCTGGCCGGCCTGGAGACGCTGGTCACCGCTGATCCGGCGGCGCACATCCGCGTTCTGGCGGCCCTCGCGGTCGGTAGCACCTACGACCCGGACAGCTCGGTTCCCGACCGGCTCAGCCGCCGGGCGATCGAGCTCGCCGAGCGCCTCGGCGACGACGAGTGCCTCGCGGACGCCCTGCTCGGCCGTGCACTCGCCTTCTCCGGCATCGCCGAACGGGCCACCGAGTCCGTCGAGCTGCTCACCCGGCTGGCGGAGGTACCCCACTCATCCGCCCAGATCGACCAGGTCATCGCGCACGGGCTGGGCTACCTCGCGAAGATCACGCTGGGTGACCCGTCGGCCGCCGAGCAGGCGCGGCTCGGCGCGGTCGGCAGCGACCTGCTCCGGCTCCCGGCCAGCCGGGTGCAGTTCCGGTGGGCGCAGGGCTCCCTCGCGCTCTGGCATGACGACGATCTGGCCGCCGCGGAGCGGACCTACGACCAGGCGTTCGCGTTGCACCGGGAGACGGAGCTGTATCAGAGCGGCGCCTACGACTTCGCCCGGCTGGCGCTGCGCTGGGAGCAGGGCCGCCTGCACGAGCCGGATGACCGCGCCTCCGGCGCTCCGCTTCCGCCGTGGGCCGTCGCGGTCATCGCGGCCGCGCGGGACGACCCGGCTGCCGACGAGCTGCTCGCCGCGGCGGTCACCGAGACCGGGCCGGTGACCTGGACGACCCATGGACGCCTGACACTGCTGGCCCACGCCGTCGCCGACCGCGGGCTGCGCGAGCACGCCGAGACGCTGACCAGGCGGTTGGCACCGATCGCCGGCAACATCGCCAACCTGGGCCAGTGCGGGATGGCCGGCCCGGTCGCACTGGGTCTGGCCCGCCTCGCCGAGCTCACCGGCGACATCCCGGCCGCCCGTGCACACCTGCGGACCGCGCTGGAGGTTGCCACTCGATCGCGAGGGGTGGGTGCGGTGTTACGCACTCGGCTTGAAGCCGCCCAGCTCGCCCGCCGGTGCGGCGAACCCGTCGACGAGGCCGGCCTTCGGGACCTCGCCGAACAGGCCGCGCGGCGCGGCATGACCGGCGTCGCAAGCGACGCGGACGAGCTGGGCCTGTCGCTTCAGGCGACCATCAGACGACCACGTCACTGATCTGCAGGACCGGGACGATCGTCGTGTAGTTCTTGACGTCGCCGGTGATCTGGGCCGTCGCCTCCGAGGCCAGCGCCGTGTCGAGCGCCTCACGGGAGGAGAACGTGATGTGGACGGCGGCGACATGCGGGCCGGAGGCTCCCCGGTCGACGCGGACATCCGCCGGCTTCCACAGCTTCTCGCACAGCGGGATGTGGACGTCGCGGTAGTAGTCGTGGTCGAACGTCTCGTCGGCACCGGCCGGGTAGAAGACGCTCAGGCGGGCTTGTGGCATGGGGCCACCTCCTGGAGTTGTCGGGAATGCGAAGTGTGCGTCGGCGGGCGGTCAGTTCAGTTTCTGGACGAGTTCGACGAGGTAGCCGGCCGGATCGGTGAAGAACGCGATGATCGTCGGCCAGCGGTCCAGCCGGGTCGGCTCCATGACTGCCTCACCTCCAGCCGCCAGTGCGGTTCGGTAGAGCCCATCGCAGTCGTCGGTGTTGAGATAGCGCTTCCAGAACCCGTTGCCGTGCTCGATCGGGACGCCGTCCTTCTGCTGGGCCAGCTGGATCAGCCCGCCGCGCCCCGGGGCCTCGATGATCGCCTCCGACGCCTCGGGGACGTCCGTCCGGCTGGTGCAGGTCAGTCCGAGCCTCTCATGGAAGGCGACCGCGGCGTCCAGATCGGGGACGTTGATGCAGTACTGGCCCAGCCAGGGCTCATCGGCCGGCGAGCCCTCGGGCCAGGGATGACGCTCGACGAACTCGACCAGACGGCCGTCCGGGTCGCGGACGAAGGCGATCGTCACCGGCCAACGCTCCGTCCGCTCCGGCTCGGCCACCACTTCGGCTCCCGCCGCCACCGCCCGCTTGAACGTCCCAGCGATGTCCGGAGTGTTGACGTACAGCTTCCACAGCGCCGTGCCGAGCGCGACCGGCCCCTGCTGTGCCTTCTGCTGGGCGATCTGGAAAAGCCCGCCGGTGGCCGGGTTCTGCATGATCGCCTCGAAGGCGTCGGGAATCTCGGTGCGACTGGTGTTACGCAGCCCGATCGCACTCCACCAGGCGACGGACCGTTCCAGGTCCTCGACGTTCAGGCAGTACTGACCAATCCAGGTGCTCACGATTCCACCTTTCGAGTTCTTGAGAAAAGGGACAGCAAAACCACTGCGGGCGGCGGGGCTGGGCACCGTCAACGGCGCCGGGGGTCGCCCTCGGGCCAGGAATAGAACTGCTGGCACCAGCGACGCTGCTCGGTGACGGCCCGCTCGGAGGGGCGGAGCACCGGCGGATCCTTGAAGATCTTGTTCTCCCAGATCGGCAGGTCCTGACTCACGCCGGCGGTGAAGCTGTCCGCCGCCGCTTCGGCGGCGTCCTCGCCGAGCGATCGCGGTGAGGTGAAGATCCATCGGACGTGCACGTTTTCCTCATCGATCGGGGTGGTCGAGGAGATGAAGGTCGTATAGCCCTTCACGCGCAGCACTCCGAGGCCGAGTCCGAAGCCCTCGCGCATGAAGTTGCCGTCCATCCCGACCGAGCGCTTGTAGTGCCCGTCGACGTGGAACTCCTCCTCAGGAATCGCCTGCATGCCGTGCACGTACAGGAAATGCGGGGTGTCGACGTTGTTCTCGGCCATCTCCTGGCAGCAGGTGGCGACAGTGATGTCCTTGACGACGACCGGCAGCCAGTCCGGGTCGTGCACCTCGGGTACCTCGGGCACCTCGTAGAAGGGCTCCTTGCCCTCCAGGTGGTGCCAGGCCCAGATCATCCGGTTACGTTCGACCACCGGATACGAGCGCGCGGTGGCCGTCCTCGGGATGTAGGGGTTGTCGTCGTAGGGCACCTCGACGCACGCGCCGCTCGCACCGTCGAACCGCCAGCCGTGGAACGGGCACTGCAGGCTGCCGTCGACGACCTTGCCGCCGACACCGAGGTGCGCGCCCAGATGCGGGCAGTAGGCGTCGAACAGATACGGCGTGCCGTCCGTGCCGCGAAAAAGCACCAGGTCCTTGCCGAAGTAGAACAGTGTCTTCGTCCGGCCCGGCTCGATCTCGTCGGCCCGGGCCACGATGAACCAGCCGTTGGGTATGGGGAACGGGAAACGCGGCCCACGTTCCCGGCGGACCACGGTGCGCCGGGACTGGTCGTAGAGAGTGTCCGGCCGCAGCGGCATCGGCAGGCCGATCAGATTCTCCGCCGCCGTCGTCAGTTCCGCGGAGAGTGCGTAGGCACCGCTCAGGCCGGATCGGTTGACCCCGCCCGCGCTGGAGAGCGTCATGTACTGCCTCCCGAAGAGGTCACGCAAKGAGACTGGAATGGGGTTTGGATAATGTATTCGATACCGGATCAAAGGCGGTTCGTGATCCCCGTGCTCAGGACCGGGACTGCCGTCACCCACGCTCGCCGGGTCGGTGTGGGTGTGGGTGACCGGCGGATTCTGATCAGGTGCCGGGTAGCGGGTCGCCCATCCGGGCGAAACAGTCGGCGATGTTTCCGCCGAGGAAGGACCGGCGGGTCGCCTCGTCCAGTTCGCCCAGGGCCGGGCCGTACAGGCCGATCGGGTCGGCGTTGCCCTCGCCGTGCGGGTAGTCCGATGAGAAGACGAGCATGCCGGGTAGCTGCGGCATCCAGCGGCCGAGCACGTCCCGGTCGCCGACGCCGATGAGGGGTGAGGCGCGGATGTGGTGGCGCAGCATCTCGACGGGCGAGCGGTCGAACGGCCACGGGCCGGCGGAGCCGAGGCCCTCACACCGGGCGAGCAGGAACGGAAGCCAGCCGACCTGCAACTCCTCCGTCAGGATGGTGAGGTTCGGGTGGCGGCCGAGCGCCCCGCCGTACAGCATCGCGGTGATGAACAGCTCCGCGGCCTGGTGGTTCATGCAGTTGGCGTAGCGGAAGAACCCGCCGACGCCGACACCGCTTTCCGCCCAGCCCGCGTTCCCCCATCCGGAGAAGGCGGTCGGGGAGTTGCCGATATGAAGAACGGCGATCATTCCGAGGTCGGTCGCTGCCGACCAGACGCGGTCCCACTCCGGATGGGCCGGCGACATTCCGTTCACCGGCTCCGCGCGTACCCAGAACGCTCTGCTACCCCGAGCGCGCATCCGGGTCAGCTCGGCGACGGCGCCGTCGAGGTCGTTCCAGTTCAGCATTGTCACCGGCATGAGCCGATCGGTGTGGCCGGAGAGCCGGTCAGCGAGAAAGTCGTTGAGCAGGCGCACCAGCTGGGACCGGTCGCCGTCCAGGTATCTGGGGAGGCTGGCGTAGACGCCCGGGTTGACAAGCGCCGCGTCGATCCCGACCTGGTCCATCCAGGTGAGCCGTTCCGCGGCACTCGCGGACGGGAACCTCGGGTCGACCGACGCGGCCGGATCAACCGCGGCGGACGTGTACGAACGGTTCGCTGGCGGGCTGTACAGCAGAAGCGCCTCGTCACTCGGCCGCGAATCGGCCGGAGTCGCCTCGCGCAGATCGTGGGTGAGCGCCTCGGCTACATACCGCCGCGCGGTCGGGAACTGGTCCGCGTAGGCACGTAAGGGATGGTCTTCAGCAGTGAACGCGACTTCGAAATGAGTATCGACATCCAGCACATAGGCGTCACGGTCGACAGCCCTTCCGGTGGCCGTCACGTCGTCGACCACAGTCATTCCAGGCCTCCCTTCTTCTGCTCCGTTGATGACGGAGTGGCCGAAAATCCCCCGAACGGAACACAACATCGCTTCGGATTTTAAATCAATTCTCCGCCAGGGACGGACAATCCTGTCGGAGGACGGCGAAGGCCGCCCGTACGTCTTCTGCGGGGGAACGGTTGGCTCCCGCGGCCAGCCATCTGTCGGTGCCCAGCCGGAGGGCGCACAGCACGCTCCCGACCACGATGYGCGAACGGAAGAGGCCGTCGTCCGGCGCGGTGAAACGCGGCGCGATCTCCCGCGCGATGGTGGTCTCCCAGTCCACATATCTGGCGCTGGCATGTGCCAGCACCGCTGGGAACTCCGCACGCAACTGGCCATCGAGGACCAGGATGTCGCGCTGCGCCTCCCAGCCCTCCTGGGTCGCCAGGAAGGCGTTGCACAGCGCGGCGAAGGGCCCCTCCTCCGCTGGGCGCGCCCTGATCGCGGCCAGCGCGTTCTGGAGGTGCCCGTGGTGCGCTCCGGTGACGAAGCAGGCTTCCTTCGAGTCGAAATAGCGGAAGAAGGTCGACCGGCCGATCTCCGCCCGCGCGCAGATGTCCTCGACCCGGACGGCCGCGAGGCCGCGCTCCCTGACGAGGTCGACCGCCACTCGGGCGACGTGCTCGACGGAGCGTTCCTTTTTCAGGGCGCGCAGCGATTTTCTCGGCACGAACGTCGTTCCCGGGGCCGCCGCCTCGGTCGCCACGCCCTGCCCGCTCGTCATGAGCCCCTGATCGCTGCCGCTCAGCGTGGCACCTCCACCCGCACGTCTCATGTGGGACTCTGTCTCACATGAGAATTTGTGTCAACTGGGTTGAGGTGCCAACTGACCGCCCGAGGGCAGCGCCGGGCGCGGGGAAAGCCGGGCATGCCAGCTACCTCGGCGACCGCCGACGAGACGGCGCGGGCGAGTTCGGTTGACTCGGCGAGGAAGTCAGCCCGGACGCCCCGCTGGCCCGGGCAGGGGAGCACGGCCGGCCGGCTGATCCGCAGGCCACCACGAAATGCCGGCTCAAGCTGGGCGATGTAAGCCGACCAGCGGCTGGCGGTGGTCAGGCTGAGCTGGTTTGGGTACAGCAGGCCAGGGCGAGAATGGCCGTACCGGTGAAGACGGGCAGCGGGACGGATGCGTGATCGGGCCGTGTGTGATCGGGCCGAACGCGAGCGGGCCGCGCACGGCCCGGGACACGAGCGCACGAAGCGACCCGGGGACACGAACAGCCGAACACACGCTCAGCGGCTACGGCAGGCTGGACCAGGCTCCCGCTGCCCGCCTGGTCACTTCTTGAAGTTGGCGACGAATTCCGAGTCGGCGTCGATCTTTCCGACCACGGCCGCGCCGCCCGGGTCGTCACCGATCGGCTCGTCGCGCCCGGGCAGGATCTCGGAGAAGAAGAGCTCCTCGCTCCGGATGAACTCCTGCTCCTCCTCGGACACCATCTCGTCGAGCATCGCCGCTCCGACCGGACACCGCAGCGCGCACGCCCCGCACTCGGTGCATTCGTCGGGGTTGATGTACATCTTGCGCCCGCCGGTGTAGATGCAGTCGGCGGGGCATCCGCCGTCGAGGCAGGCGCCATCCTTGACGTCGATGCACGCGGAGGTGATCACAAATGGCATGACAGAATCGTCTCCAATCAGCCGAACAATGCGTCGGCAGGCCGGGCCACGGCGGATCCGCGACCCACTGCCAACGCACCTCGGCCGCCCCGACCGAAATGGGATCGACTCCGGCGAACCCGCATAGATTATTGGCGGGCGCTTGTCACACCGACGCTTCCCACGGTTAACGGCGGGTAACGAAGAAAAACAGTCGTGCCACGCAGATGATTTCTTTGTTCGGCGCCCACGGGAAAGAATTTCGGATTTCGGCTCGGTTAAAGTTATCCTCGCCTGAATCGGCTAGGCCGGGTGCGGCGACCGGGAAGATCAGCCCGTCGCCACGGTACCCGAACGGCCCTGGGAAGGCGGCGCGAATCCGCCGTCGGGTGCCATATCGGGTGCCGCCCCGGTGCCGACAGGCCCGGCGGAACCGGCCCACGCGGCCCTGGCACCGGCCCCCACCTGGCCCTCGCGCTTGCCCACGCGCCTGCGGCACCGACCTCGTCGGAGCCGAGCGGCGCCAGGCGCCCGCCCCGCGCGGCTACCAGCGCTCGCGGCGGATCACGACGTCCAGTGGACGGCGGACCGCCCAACCGTGTCGTTCGAGGTCCGGCGTGGTCTCCAGGTGGCTCACCGGACCGAGACACAGCCAGGCCACCGGGCGCACCCGCTCGGGTATGCCGAGCAGGTCGCGCACGAACTGCTCCCGGTAGAACGAGACCCAGCCGACCCCGAGGCCCTCCGCGGTCGCGGCCAGCCACAGATTCTCGATCGCCAGGCACACCGAGTACAGGCCGGCGTCCGCGATCGTGTTGCGGCCGAGCACTGCCGGCGCCCCGCGGTCCTGGTCATACGCCACGACCACGGAGAGCGTCGACTCCAGCACTCCGTCGATCTTGATCGGCGCGAACCGCTCCGCACGCTCGCCGGTGAGCGTCGCGGCGAAACACGCCCGCTCGTCGCTGACATGCGCGTGCATGGCAGCCCGGGTCTCCCGGTCCTCGACCAGGATGAAATCCCAGGGCTGAGTGAGCCCCACACTGGGCGCGCTGTGCGCGGCGCCGAGGATGCGGTGCAGCGCGCCCGGCGGCATCGGCTCACCGGTGAACTGCCCGCGGACGTCCCGCCGCCGCCAAATGACCTGGTAGAGGCCGGCGGCAGCGGACGGGACGGCAGGCGGACCTGGGGCTCCCAGGTCCGACGACGCATCCGACAGCAGATCGGATGGCGAATCCGAAGGCGAATCGGACCACATCGAAGACGACGAGATCACGGCAGTTCAGCTCCACTCCGGCGAATCGGGTCAGGGATTCGCGAGGGGGCTCAGTTCGCGACGAGCTCCACGATCGCCGCGTTGGCGGTACCGCCCCCTTCGCACATGGTCTGCAGGCCGTAGCGGATGCCGTTGTCCCGCATGTGGTGGGCGAGCCGGGTCATCAGGATCGCGCCCGAGCCGCCGAGCGGGTGCCCGACCGCGATTGCCCCGCCCAGCGGGTTGACCAGCTTCGGGTCGGCGCCGGTCTCGGCGAGCCAGGCGAGCGGAACCGAGGCGAAGGCCTCGTTGACCTCGAACGCGCCGATGTCGCCGATCGACAGGCCCGCGCGGGCGAGCACCTTCTCCGTCGCCGGGATCGGGCCGGTGAGCACCAGCAGCGGGTCGGAGCCGGCGACCGCGGCGCTGTGGTAGCGCACGATCGGCTTAAGACCCAGCTCACGTGCCCGCTCGGGGGTCGTGACCAGCAGCGCCGCCGCACCGTCGGAGATCTGCGAGGAGTTGCCCGCGTGGATCAGGCCGTCCTCACGCGCGACCGGCTTGAGCTTGGCGAGCTTCTCCGGGGTGGTGCCGCGGCGCAGCCCCTCGTCGACGGTGAACGGCCCGGACTCGGTGGGAACCGCGAACGTCTGCTGCTCGAAGGCGCCGGCGTCGATCGCCGCGGCGGCCCGCTCGTGGCTCAGCGACGAGTACTCGTCCAGCTGCCAGCGGGTGAAGCCCCACTGTTCGGCGATCCGCTCAGCGCCGATGATCTGGTTGAAGTCCGAACCGTCGTACCGCGCCTTCGCCGCCGGCCCGTACGGCTCACCCATCTGGCGGGACGCACCGAGCGGCACCCGGCTCATCGACTCGACACCGCCGGCCACGACCAGATCCTGCTGGCCGGCCATGACGGCGAACACGGCCTGGTCGAGCGCCTGCTGGCTGGAGCCACAGGCCCGGTTCACCGTCACCGCGGGGACGGACTCGGGCCACCCGGCCGCAAGCACCGCGTACCGGCCGACGTTGCTGGACTGGTCACCCAGCTGGGTGACACACCCCCACTGGACGTCGTCGACGAGAACGGGGTCGATCCCGGTCCGGCTGATCAGCTCGTTGAGCACCATCGCCGCAAGATCCACCGGGTGCACGCCGGCCAGGGAACCGTTGCGCTTGCCAATCGGCGTACGCACCGCCTCGACGATCACTGCTTCCCGCACGGCCGTCCCTCATTTCTCGTCCCGGTGCGTCGGCGCGCCCGTGGCGATCGGCGCCGAGCCCGCGCCATGTCGAACGATCGGTTGGTCGACTGATCGACCTGATCGTTCCATCGTTCGATCGATGTGTCGGCTTGCCGGCCGATCGGCTTGTCGACATTCTGCCCGTTCCACCTGTTCCGCCGGCATGCCAACGGTGCCACAGTTCGACGTCCGATGTCCCGGTTGCACGGCCCGTCCCGGCGCCCACGGTGACAAGAGGCACATCACGGCGCACCGCGGCGCTCGGGCTCCGGCCCGGTCTCGCTCGGGGTGCCGGCCCGCGGTCAGGTGTCGAGGCCGCCACGCCGGATGAGCTGGCCGACGATGACGTTGCGCTGGATCTCGTTCGTTCCCTCGCCGACGATCATCAAAGGCGCGTCCCGGAAGTACCGCTCGACGTCGAACTCGGTCGAATAGCCGTAGCCGCCGTGGATGCGCACCGCGTTCAGTGCCACCTCCATCGCGGTCTCGGACGCGAAGAGCTTGGCCATGCCGGCCTCCATGTCACAGCGTTCGCCGCTGTCATGGCGGCGGGCCGCGTACAGGAGCAGCTGACGGGCCGCGGTGATCTTCGTGCCCATGTCGGCGAGGTAGTTGCCGATCGACTGGTGCCGCCAGATCGGCTGGCCGAAGCTCTCCCGTGCCTGCGCGTATCGCAGCGCGTCGTCGAAGGCGGCCCGCGCGACGCCGGTGGCCCGCGCTGCGACCTGGATTCGCCCGATCTCCAGCCCGGTCATCATCTGGGTGAACCCGCGCCCTTCGACACCGCCCAACAGGGCGGTGGCCGGCACCCGTGCGTCGTCGAAGACCAGCTCGCAGCTCTCGACGCCCTTGTAGCCCAGTTTGGGGAGGTCTCGCGACACCGAGTAGCCCTCCACCCGCTCGACCAGCAGGATGCTCATCCCGCGGTGCGTCGGGGTCGCGGCGGGATCCGTCCGGCACAGCAGTGCCACGAGGCCGGACCGGCGCGCGTTGGTGATCCAGGTCTTCGAGCCGTTGATCAGATAGCCGTCGCCGTCGGCCCGCGCGACGGTCCGCATCGCCTGCAGGTCGGAGCCACCGCCGGGCTCGGTGAGTGCCATGGTCGCCCGCAGCGCCCCGGTCGCCATCGACGGCAGGTAGCGCTCCTTCTGCTCGTCGGTGCCGAACGTCGAGATCAGCTTGGCGACGACGCTGTGCCCGCCCATCGCCCCTGCCAGGCTCATCCAGCCGCGGGCGAGCTCCTCGGTGACCATCGCGTAGCAGGGTGTGGAGACCTTGCCGAAGCCGTACGGCTCGGGAACCGCCAGGCCGAACACCCCGAGCTCCTTCATCTGCTCGATGAGCCGCTCGGGGTAGGTGTTGGCGTGCTCCAGCTCCCGCACCACCGGCCGCACCTCGCGGTCGACGAAGTCACGAACGGTGGCGACGATCGCCTGCTCTTCGGACGACAGCTCCATCCGGCAAGTCTTTCGCACCATCGCGCCGCGCCGCGCCGCCACGCGACCGATGCGACAGATGTGCCGGTCCCGGGCCGACCGGACGTCGACACTGAGGCGGTGGCGCAGGAGCGGGTCGGGCAGGAGCCTGTGGAGCAGGAGCCTGTGGAACAGGACCCTGTGGAGCAGGTCGACGAGCATGTCCGGGTCGCCCCGGCACCGGGCCTGCGTCCCTATGTGGCCTGGTACAGCGGCTACCGCCAGCGCGGGCTTCCCCCCGCGGTGCACCGCGGCCTGCCGTCGCCGGCCCTGACCCTGATCTTCACGCTGGACGAGCCGCTGGTGCTGCTCGATCCGCCCGGTGCCGGCGCGCGGCGGCGCAGCTTCGACTCCCTGATCGCCGGGCTGCACACGGCGCCCGCGCTGATCACCCACCAGGGAGCCCAGTCCGGCGTCCAGCTCGCGCTGCGCCCCCTCGGCGCGCGGGCGCTGCTCGGGCTGCCCGCCGGCGAGCTGGCCGCGCTCGACCTGCCAGCTGATGCCGTTCTCGGTGGCGCCGGCCGCCGGATGTCGGATCGCCTGCGGGAGGCCCGCGGATGGCCCGGGCGGTTCGCCGTTCTCGACCAGGAGCTCACCGGCCTCGTGCGGGCCGACCGACCACGTGCCGGACGGTTCGGAGAGGTCGGACGGGTCGGGCAGATCGAGCGGGAGGTGCCTGCCGAGCTGCGCCACGCCTGGAACCTGCTCCGGCGGGGTCACGGCAATGTCCCGATCGCGGTGATCGCCGCCGAGGTCGGCTGGAGCACCCGGCATCTGAGCGACCGCTTCCGCGTCGAGCTCGGCCTCACCCCGAAGGCCGCCGCTCGGGTGATCAGGTTCGACCGGGCCAGGAGGCTGCTCGTCAGCCGGGACCGTCGCTGGCGGCTCGCGGATCTGGCCGCCGAATGCGGCTATTTCGACCAGGCGCATCTCGCTCGTGACTTCCGTGCCCTCACCGGGTGCTCGCCGAGCGGATGGCTCGCCACGGAGTTCCGAAACGTCCAAGCCGACGGCTACGGGTTCGACGAATCCTTGGACGGGCCCGGTCGGTCCAGTCCTGGGACCGGAACCGGAACCGGCTGACCACCACCACCGCACGGAAGGACATCCCACGCACATGAGCGACACCCGCGACACCGCGCCGTCTCCCCAGGTCTGGCCCTGCCTGCGTGCCCGTGACGCCCGGGCGCTGATCGACTTTCTCGCCGCGGCCTTCGGTTTCGAGGAGGTCGTCTGCTACGGCCCCGACGGTGCCGACGGCCGCGTCGACCACGCCGAGCTCGCCTGGCCGGAGGGTGGCGGGATCATGCTCGGCTCGATCCGCGACGACGCCGACACGTTCGCCCTGCCGCCGGGAGCGTTCGGCGCCTATGTGGTCACCTCGGACCCGGACGCCCTGTGTGAGCGGGCTCGGGCCGCGGGTGCGCAGATCACCGCCGAGCCGCACGACACCGACTACGGGTCGCGCGACTTCGCCGCCCGCGATCCCGAAGGCAACCTGTGGTCCTTCGGGACCTACCGCGGCGCCGCCCGCAAGGCCTGACGTCCCGCGCAGAGCCTGACCGTCCCGCAGAGCCTGACCGTCCCGCGCCCTATTTCCAGAAGTCGCAGTGGTGCTCGGCCTCGTAGCCGGGGCGGGCCTCGATCGTGCCTGGTTCCAGCACCAGCCGGTCCGGGGTCGTCGCGGTTCGCGGCACCGGCCAGGCGGGCCAGGTCGGCAGCGTCCGGAGGGCGCCTTCCCCCTGGCCTCCGGACGAACCGGCCCGGGAGGCCACGTTCGGATCACCGGTGGCGGCGAAGCGCGTCCAGTAGGTGAGCATCGCCGCGGACAGCTCGCGCTCAGCCGCCGTCGTCATCGTCGACGTCGACGATGACGCACGGTCTGGGAACAGATAGGTCATCTCGCCGGAATGAGTGGCGCCGGTGCCGTTGTCACTCAGGAACGGGGCGAGGCCGGGGACGTCGAACTCGTACAGGAACGCCCGGGAGCCCGACCCGACCAGCAGATCCGCCGTGCGGGCGGTCGGGCAGGCGAACGACCGGTCGGTCATCACCTGGGCCAGGCGCTCCCGGGCCGAGACGGCGCCGGCCGGGTAGGCCGCGAGCACGGCGTCCGCCCGGTCCGGCAGCTGCTGGCGGATGATCTCGGCGTACCGCTCGGCGGTGAGCTTCTGGCCCGGGTCGTAGCTGACCGTGAAGGCACGCCCCTCGTCCCGCACCGTCCCGAGCAGGACCGGTACCCGGGCCGCCGAGCCGGCCGCGAGTGCCTGCTCGGGCGGGCGGGGGAGCGTGCGGCTTCCGGTAACGGGTGCCCATCTCGGGCCGGTCAGGACGTCGACCTGCCCACCGGCGGCCATCAGCCGGTCGACGGGGACGGCCCGCAGGCAGCTCAGGACGGTGGCGGCATCGGTGCAGCCCACCTGCGCGGCGAACTCCGCGCCGGTCCGCTCCGCGGTGGCCATGGTCGGCAGCGGCCACAGGCAGGGTCCGCTCTGCAGCAGAGCGTGTTGGAACAGACCGCGTGCGGACGGTGCGGCCAGCAGCGTACAGGCGTTCACCGAACCCGCCGACTCTCCGAAGATCGTCACATTGCCCGGGTCACCGCCGAAGGCGGCGGCGTTGTCCCGGACCCAGCGCAACGCGGCGATGAGATCCGCCACGGCGTAGGAGCCCGCGTCACCGCCGGACTCGGTGTTCAACGCCGGCAAGGCGAGCTGCCCGAGCGCGCCGAGACGGTAGTTCACGCTGACGATCACCGCCGGGCCGGCCGCCGCGAGCGCCGAGGTGTCCAGTTGGTTCGCGGTGCCGGTCGTGAAGCCACCGCCATGGATCCACACGAGTACCGGGCGGCCCGCACCGGCCTCGGGGGCCCCGCTCGAGCCCGAGGTCCGCTGCGCTGTCTGCGGTGCCCGCGCAACGGCGCCGGGCGTGGTGGTCACGTTCACGAACAGGCAGTCCTCCGCGGCACCGCCGACGGCCAGCTCGCCGGACTGCGGGCAGGGTCGGCCGCGCACCGACCCGTCCCGGGTGCCCTGCCAGGGCTGCGGCGCGGCGGGCGCGCGCCACCGCAGGTCGCCCACCGGCGCGGCCGCGTAGGGCAGGCCGAAGAAGGAGACGACGTCGCCGCCGTGGACTCCGCGCACCCGGCCGCCCGTGGTCGTCACGACGACCGGCGCGGAGCTCGAACCCGCACCGCCGCGTTTCGTTCCCGGCACGGTGTGCTCCTGGGAACCGTCACCGCAGGCTGGGCAGAGCAGCGCGAGGAACGCGACCAGCACCAGGAGCAGTAGCGAGCGCGGCCGCTGCGACCGCTGCGGCACGGGCAGCAGGGGCAGCCAGCCGGTGCGGACCGGCCGCGACCGCCGGTGCACCTGGTCCGGCGCGCACGACGCGTTCGATCCCCCCGTCATGACGGACAGCCTCACCGGCACAGACGTCGAACGCAAGATCACTAACGTGCGACACGGTATATGCGGCTTTGTCCGCCGAGAAACGTACGAAACCGACGGATGACAGGGCTGCCATCCGTCGGTTTCGACAATGCGAATCGCCACCGCCCTCCCGGAGCGGTGGAGAATTCACCGTTATGGGACGTCCGCTCAGGTGGCGGGTCCGGTCCTGTGTTCGAGAGCTCGACCGGGCGACCACCGAACGCCTGGATCTACCAGGACGCCTCCATCAGCGCCGGCATCGTGGCGCGCTCAGATGTCACTTCCGATGCTCGGAACTCCCTTCAGCAGGGCGCGCACCTCCGCCTCGCGGTACCGGCGGTGACCGCCCAGAGTCCGGATCGAGGTCAGCTTTCCGGCCTTCGCCCACCTGGTCACGGTCTTCGGGTCCACCCGAAACATCGTGGCTACCTCGGCGGGTGTCAGCAGCGGCTCGGCATCCGGCGTTCTCGTCGTCATTGCGTTGGCCTCCCGTCACAGAGCGTCGCTCCGTCCCATACAGATCGTGCATCCTTCGGGGGCATTTCGGACATGGCACGTCAGGACCATCTGCTGACTAGTCACAGCTCGTCCGAAGCGGAGGGCAACGCTGCGCTAACAGGAGGCTCCGATCAACTGGCGGATTCCCGTGACTGCAGGGGTCTCCACCTGATCAGCACGCGTTCGTACGCCTCGACCGCAAGGTCTGTTCGCCCTCGGCGTAACGCGCTGACCGCCTCGACGATGTCCTCGACCGAGCTGTCGCTCCTGAGCATGTCATCGTCCAGCAGGTCAACTAGTCCGTCGTAGTCCAGTTCGACCCTGCTCTGTGGATGGAAGGACCCCAGCCAACGGGCCAGCTCGGCGACGCCCTCGATCGCGGGGGCGTTCGCGTTGTCCGAGCGGAGCGTCTCCATCGCCTCCACCGCGCGACCGACCCGGCGGCGGGCGAGGCTCATCGTGGTCCGGTAGACCATCGAACGATCCGACCGGTCACCGGTGATCAGCGAACGCTCAGTCGGGTCGAACAGCACGAACCAGGTCGCCGGGACCATCCAGGTGCAGCTCTGCACATGAAGCTTGATCTCGGGGCGGCGAGCCTTCCACCGGTCGAGCTCGGTCTCGGCCGGATCGACCAGCCGGCGCGGCAGAAACGCCTCGGCGACCCGTTCCGGCATCAGGCCGCGGAACTCCTTCGCGGCCTGCCACACCCGAAGCTGGGTCGACCACGGGCACACGAACATCAGCCCGTCCACCCACTGGATGAACGCGGACTCGTCGGCGACGTCCAGCGACGGGCGCACGGTCGCGACCAGCGCCACCACCCGTTCGCGCCGGGCGCCGGCCCGCGAGGAGGGCGGACCGGAGGCGGAGGCGGCATAGCGCTGCCACCGGACCCGGTCCGGCGGCGGGAAGGCCGCCAACGGCTCGTAGATCCGCAGGTACGCGGCGGGCGAGACGACAGGCACCCTAGATCCCGGTGCCCGAGGAGGCGGCTACCGGCATGGCGGCTACCCGGYCGGGTGCGGACATGCCGCTGGATGCTGGCATGCCTCCGATCCTGACACGGACCGCGGCGGTCACGGGCCCGACGGCGATGAGAGGTCCGGCATCTCTGTCGCCGCGCTGCCACTGCTGTCGAGCAAGACCCGAGGGCCGTGGTCGCGGGGGAGCCGGTCGCGGAACCCCGAGCGTCGGACTTCCGCCCGATGCCTCCTTCCGCCCGATGCCTCTACTGCTGCGCAAGAAGCGAGGATTTCGGCTGCTACAACCACCAGGATCTTCACCCCTTGCACATCACCAAGTGGCCACCCGCCCCGCTTGCGGCTGTTTGGTGTGAATTGCTGGCGGACGGTGCGGCGGCGGGCTGCGTCGTAGTGTTCGCCGAGAGCGGCCGGTAGGGGTCCGCGGCCCTCGGAAACATCCCGGGCGGCCTGTGGGCCCCGGCCCAGTCGGGGCGCCGGCCCGTGGAGCGTCCGGACCAGGAGGGCTCAGGCATGTCATCAGATCCGCACGGGCTGGACCTCGGCACGTCCACCGTCGCCTCGTCGGTGTTCGACGTCGCGGCCGAGCACGAACAGGTGGTGTTCTGCTCCGACCAGGCCAGCGGCCTGCGCGCGATCATCGCCGTCTACTCGACCGCGCTCGGCCCGGCGCTGGGCGGCACCCGGTTCCACGCCTACCCGGACGAGGCGTCCGCGCTCACCGACGCGCTCGCGCTCTCCCGCGCGATGGCCTACAAGGCCGCCTGCGCGGGCCTGGACCTCGGCGGCGGCAAGGCGGTCATCCTCGGCGACCCGACCCGGGACAAGACCGAGGCGCTGCTGCGTGCCTACGGGCGCTTCGTCGCCTCCCTCGGCGGACGTTACATCACCGCCTGTGACGTCGGCACCTACGTCGAGGACATGGACGTGGTGGCGCGGGAGACCCGCTGGGTGACCGGGCGATCCCCCGTCCACGGCGGCTCGGGCGACTCGGGGGTCCTGACCGCCTACGGCGTCTTCGAGGGCATGCGTGCCTGCGCCCGGCACAGATGGGGGACGCCGTCACTGGCCGGCCGCCGCGTCGCCGTCAGCGGAGTCGGCAAGGTCGGCCAGCGCCTCGTGGAGCACCTGTTGGCCGACGGCGCGACCGTTCTGGTCAGTGACATCGATCCGGCCGCCGTACGGCGCGTACAGGAGCGCCACGACGAGGTGCTGCCGGTGGCCGACCCCGACGAGCTGATCCGGATGGAGGTCGACGTGTACGCGCCCTGCGCGCTGGGCGGCGTCATCACGACTCCCCTGGTGCCCGAGCTGCGGGCGGAGATCATCTGCGGCGGCGCCAACAACCAGCTCGCGGACGCGGGCGTCGACAAGGTCCTCGCCGACGCGGGCGTGCTCTACGCGCCCGACTTCGTGGTCAACGCCGGCGGCCTGATCCAGGTCGCCGACGAGATCGAGGGGTACTCCCCCGAACGGGCCAGGGCCAGGGCCGCGCGGATCTTCGACACGACCAGCGACGTCCTCGACCTCGCCGCGGCCGAGGCGGTCACCCCGGCCGTGGCCGCCGGGCGGTTCGCACAGCGGCGGATGGCCGACATCGGCCGGCTGCGCGGCATCCTGCTCCCCGACCCGCGCGCCTGACCAGCGGCCCACGGGCTCCGAACGTCCGCGGCGCCCGACGCCAGCACCGTGGTGCGCGCCACGCCGAAGCGTTCTGCGCTCGCCGGTCATGGCTGCACCTGTCACCGAACACGCCACCACGGGCGGGAAATCGTGATGATGACCACATCCGACAGGCCTCCTACCAGCACCGCAGCGGGCCCGCGTGCCCACTGTCAGGGAGGTCCGGGGACCGCCGGAGGGCCGCCGACGATCTCCCGGACGCTGTCCGTCGACAGGTAACTGTCGGGTTGGCGTGCCGAGTAGGCTGCGATCCCTGTAGTCTCGGGAAGCACGAGACAGTGAGAGCACCGGGGCGGGTCCCCGTCGTCATGTTCGAGGGGGTCGAGCCATGGGGCGCGGCCGAGCGAAGGCCAAGCAGACGAAAGTCGCCCGCGAGCTCAAGTACAACTCGCCCACAATGGATCTCGACCGATTGAAGGCGGATCTGGGCGCGGGTACCTCGCGGGAGACCGAGAGCGACGAACCGTACTCGGATGACGACTACGGTTACGACTCTTACCTGGACGATGAGGACGAGCGCTAGCACCGCTCGTCCCCCTGACTCCGGGGCCGCCCCTGCCGATGCCGCTCGTCCAGGAAGCTCTGGAAGAGCAGAGCATGGCCACCTGGCCTCAGGTAGCCATGGGCATCGGCATCAGATCGTGTCCGGTACGCCCGCCTTGTGCGGGCACACCGGGCGCCGAGCTGAGGTTGGGCAGAGCCGCCGGTGCCGCGCGCTTCGGCGTCGTCTTCCGGGTTTCCGAAGGGCAGCGTCATCCCGGCCAGGGAGGATCGCCACGGCGATGCTCCGCGCCCGGCGATGGCCTGGCAGTTTTTCATGATCGGCGACCGCAGCTGCAGCGCGCGTGGGAAAATCTCGAGCAACGGCGGATCCGGGGTCACCGACACCGACTTTGGCCTGGCCATCCCCGCCCACTCGCCGCAGGGCAGTCCGCCAAGGATGCCACGCCGTCACGCAGCGTTGACGATTCACCTTAAAAACGACAAAAGTCGCGCAGAGTCGCCTGACCACTCGCAAGAGTGGAGGATTTTGGTCGTTATAACGACCAAAATCCGCCGCTCTTGTCAGGCGGCAGCCGCAGCCCGTAGCTCAGGGGTTCGCGCCACGCCCTGCAGCAGCAAGGATCCTCACTTCTTGCCGATCACCAAGCGGCTCCGTGCCCCGCTTACACCGCCACCGCCACCGCCGGAGGCATCAGCGATGCGCGCCGACGAGGCGGGCCGCACCGGCGTCCTGGGTTCCCCCTTCGGACCCTTCGGGCAGCGCCTCGATCTGCCCGGCGATCCAGGCGTGGACGCCACGCTCCTCCAGCGTCCGCACCGCCGTCTCCGCATCCGCGGCGGCAACGATCGCAACCATGCCGACGCCCTGGTTGAACGTGGCTTCCATGTCGGCTTCGCCGACGCCCCCGCGCTCGGCGAGGATGCCGAACAGGGCCGGCGGAGCCCAGGTGGACCGTTCCACGGTGGCCACCGCTCCGGCCGGGATGACCCTGGCCAGGTTCGCCGCGAGGCCGCCGCCGGTGATGTGGGCGAAGGCATGGACCTCGGCCGCCTCGATCACGGCGAGACAGTCCCGGGCATAGATGCGGGTCGGGGTCAGCAGCGCCTGCCCGAGAGTGGTGCCCAGCGCCTGCTCGTACCCGGCCAGAGCCGCCCTCCCCGCTTCGGAGACGCCTGCGGGCTGGTCAGGAACGGCCGGACCGAACAGGATGTGCCGTACCAGCGAGAAGCCGTTGGAGTGGAGACCGGATGACGCCATCGCGACCACCACGTCCCCCGGCCGGACCAGCTCCGGCCCGAGCACGGCGTCGGCCTCGACTACCCCGACCCCCGTCGCGGCCAGGTCGTAGTCGTCGATTCCCATGAGCCCGGGGTGCTCGGCGGTCTCCCCGCCGACGAGCGCGCACCCCGCCTGCTCGCAGCCGGTGGCGATACCGGAGACGATCGAGGCGATCCGCACCGGCTCAAGGGAGCCGCAGGCGATGTAGTCCAGCAGGAACAGCGGCTCCGCGCCGCAGACGACGAGGTCGTCGACCACCATCGCGACCAGGTCGATGCCCACCGTGTCGTGGACGTCCAGCGCCCTGGCGACCGCGATCTTCGTCCCGACCCCGTCCGTCGACGACGCCAGCAGCGGGCGGCGATAGCGGGCCACGTCCAGCGCGAACAGGCCGGCGAACCCACCGAGCGAGCCGACCACCTCGGGTCGGGTGGCCCGGGCGACATGCTGGCGCATGAGCGCGACGGCCCGGTCGCCGGCCTCGACATCGACCCCGGCGTCCCGGTACGAGACCGAACGCCCGTTCGGCGGGCCTGCGCCGTTCGTCAAAGCGAACCTCCAGTGGTTCGGGTCGGCACGAGCGGAACGGCGGCGATGTCGGCCCCGAGGTCCGTCCCGAGGTCCGCCTCAAGATCGGCTTCGAGGTCGGCGTCGTGGTTGTCCGGCGACGGGTCGGCGCCGTTCATCCCCAGCGTCACCCGGGCCTGTATCGCCTGGGCGATGACCTCTTCCGTCGTCTGCGGGCCGAACGACTCCAGGCGGTACTTGCCCAGCTTGTCGGTGTCTGCCAGCGGTACCGGATAGATCCCGTCGAAGCAGGCCCGGCACAACGAGTCGGCGGGCTGCTCGGAGGCCTCGATCAGCTCGTCGAGAGAGACGTAGGCCAACGAGTCGGCGCCGAGCGACTGCCTGATCTCCTCGACACCGCTGCCGCTGGCGATCAGCTCGGACCGGGTGGCGAAGTCGATGCCGTAGAAGCAGGGCCACCGCACCGGCGGCGACGAGATGCGCACATGCACCTCGGTCGCTCCGGCCTCGCGCAGCATCCGGATCAGGGCCCGCTGGGTGTTGCCGCGGACGATCGAGTCGTCCACGACGACCAGGCGGCGCCCCTCGATGACGTCCCGCAGCGGGTTCAGCTTGAGCCGGATGCCCCGCTGCCGGATGGTCTGCGACGGCTGGATGAACGTCCGGCCGACGTAGGAGTTCTTGACCAGGCCCTCCCCGAACGGGATGCCGGAGGCCTCGGCGAAACCGACCGCGGCCGGCACGCCGGACTGCGGCACCGGGATCACCAGGTCCGCCTCGGCGGGAGCCTCCAGCGCCAGCCGCCGCCCCACCTCGACCCGGGTGGCGTGCACCGACCGGCCGCCGATCGTCGTGTCGGGCCGGGCGAGGTACACGTACTCGAACAGGCACACATGCCGGTCGGCCTCGGCGAACCGCAGCGAGCGCGGGCCGTCCGCGTCGATGACGAGCAGTTCCCCCGGCTCGATCTCGCGGACGAAGGTGGCGCCCACGATGTCGAGGGCAGCGGTTTCGCTCGCGACGATCCACGCKCCGTCCGGGCGGCCGTCGAGCTGCCCCAGCACCAGCGGATGGATGCCATGGGGATCACGGGCGGCATACAGCGTCGACGCGTCCGAGAACGCGAGCGAGAACGCGCCCTTCAGCTGCGGCAGGACGTCCATCGCGGCCTCGGCGAGGGTCGGCCCCGGGTGGGCCGCGAGCATCGCGGTGATCAGGTCGGAGTCGGTGGTGGCCCCGAGGCCGCGCTCCCGTTCCCCAAGCACCGAGGCGAGCTCGACGATATTCGTCAGATTGCCGTTGTGACCGAGTGCGATCGGCCCGCCAAACGTGGCCGTCCGGTACGACGGCTGGGCGTTTTCCCAGGTGGACGAGCCGGTTGTGGAATACCGCGTGTGACCGACGGCGACATGCCCGGAAAGGCTCCCCAGCGTGATCTCGTCGAAGACCTGGGCGACCAGGCCCAGCTCTTTGAAGACCACCACGGTGCGACCGTCACCGACCGCAATCCCGGCGGCTTCCTGGCCTCGGTGCTGTAGCGCGTAGAGGCCGTAATAGGTGAGGTTCGCCACGTCCTCGCCGGGCGCCCAGACCCCGAACACCCCGCAGGCGTCCCGAGGGCCCGGATCGTCGTCGAGGAGGTCACTCCCAGCCAGATCACTCCCAGCCAGGTCGCCGCGAGCGGACCCGTCACGGCCGGGGCCGTTGTGGTGTTCCGGTGGACGAGCGGAGGTCGACTCCCGGCTGTTCGCGGAGTCGTCGCTGCCTGCGACGTGTGGCACCAGGTCTCCTAGAGAGGTCAGGGTGACCGAGATGTCGGGATAAACGGATCGGGTTCAGGGTGGATATGGCAATTCCCGGGACGCACATGACAACGCTCACATCAACGGACAGCCACGAGAAGCACCTCGGACCACCCGACGTTCACGCCCGGCCCCGACTCCCCACATAACCACGCTAGCAGCGGCGACGCCGATCAGCCGGCCGAGCCGGATCTCACCACCCCAGCGCCAGTGAAATCACAGCGGAAACACCACAAACACCGCATCGGACGCCTTCGGTTCGCTATATCACGCAGCCAGGGCCGACCGGCGCCACAAGCCGTGAATCGCCGGGTAGCGGTGGGAAGCAGGCCGCGTCGGCGGCCACGCCCGCACTCACCGCCAGCTGGGCAGCGGTAGCAGAGAGCGGAGATCGGCCCGTTCTCCGCTTGCCCGGACCCGGCCGTCCGCCACCGCCGTCTCCCAGTCGAGCCGGCCCGTCGCGACCATGACGAAGGCCACCGGCTCGGCCTCGACGACGTTCGGCGGCGTGCCGCGGGTGTGCCGGGGGCCCTCGACGATCTGCACCGCGGCGAAGGGCGGCACCCGCAGCTCCACCGAACGCCCGGGGGCACGCTCGGCGAGACTGGTCGTGAACAGCCGCACGGTCACCCTGAGTGCGGAACGCACCGGTGGGACACCGAGATCCAGGCCGTGCAGGACCGCCTCGGCGACGGCATCGGTCAGCAACGGGATCAGGTCCGCCCGCCCGTCCGGGGTGAGCGCAGCGCGGCTCACAAGCTGATCCTGGGCGTCGCGCTGTTCCAGGCGCAGCGCGGTCAGATCAGCGGTTGCGGCCGACACGGCGGCCCGCACCATCGCCCGCGGCCGGGTCTGGTCCGAAACGGCCGCCCCCGGCGCAGCGGCCCCGGAGACCACCGCGGGCGACGCGGGCAGCGCAGGCGACGCGGGCAGCGCAGGCGACGCGGGTTCGGAGGCCAGGGCGGTGTGCAGGGCGAGCGCACTTCGAGCGGCCCGGACTACCAGGTCGCCGACGGTCAGGCCGGGCCGCGCCGACGGCGTGGCGAGCTCCAGGTCGGAAAGGCGCTCGACGTGCTCGGCAAGCAGCTCCCACTGCTCGACCAGCGAGCTCGGCAATGTCAGGTCCACCCGGGTGGGGCGATCCCGGGCTGGCCGAGTCGCACCAGCTCGGCCGCCTCCCCGCGCGCGACCACCAGCGGCCACCGACGACCCTCCTGCCTGGTTTGCGCGTTCCCCCGTCCCGGAAGGCGATGCTAACCACCCTCGCTACGCAACACTCCGGCCACAGAGAAGGATGAGGCTGTGGATGTCACCCCGTTTGACACCGAGACGTTGCGAACCCGCGTGACCGAGGCCTGGGCCGCGTCCCCGAGCCGGTTCCGGGAGGACGCGAACGCGGAGGAGGACGCCGCCCTCGGTGCCTACCGGGACCGCCTCCTGGTGGAGCTGCTCCAGAACGCGGTCGACGCGGCCACCGCCGCCGGTGTGCCGGCGCGGGTTCTCGTCCGGCTGCGCTCGAAGCCCGCTCCGACCGGGCCGGGCAGGCCGGATCCAGGCACGACGGAGCTGGGCACGACGGAGTCAGGCGGCCTGCTGGAGATCGCCAACACCGGAGCGCCGCTCACCGCTGCTGGTGTCGAGGCGCTGTCGACGCTGCGTGCCTCGGCGAAGCGCGACGTCCAGGCGGTCGGGCGTTTCGGTGCCGGCTTCGCCGCGGTCCTCGCGGTGACCCAGACACCGTCGATCGTCTCCAGAACACTGCCGTCCGGCGACGGTCACGGCGGCGGCGCGGCGGACGGCTGGCGCGGCGTGGGCTGGTCACGGAGCCGCACCGCGGAGCTGGTGCGCGCGTCCGGGGTGGACGCCCTCGTCCACGAGCTCGACCGGCGGGCAGGGCAGGTTCCCGTGTTGCGCCTGCCGTTCACACTCGACGACCCGCCGGCCGGGCCCGCCGGCTACGACACCGTGGTCCGGCTGCCACTGCGGGACGAGGCCGCGGTGGCGACGGCGCGGGGTCTGATCGGCGAGCTGGACCCCACTCTCCCTCTGGTTCTGCGCGGCCTCGAAGAGATCGTCATCGATCTGGACGGGGAGGTCCGCACGCTCCGCTGCGAGTGGGAGCCCAGCCGCCCCGGGCCGAACGGAACCGATCTCGAAGTCGCGACCATCGACGGCACCCGCTGGCGCGGATGTGTGTACCGGGGCGGGATCCCACCCGAGCTGCTCGCGGACCGCCCGGTGGAGGAGCGTGGCCGGACCGGCTACACCGCGCGGGCGATGGTGCCGGACGGCGACTGGCCCGGCGATGTGACACGGGTCGTGCGCGCCCCTCAACCAACCGACGAGCCGATCAGCATTCCCGCTCTGATCAGTGTCGATCTGCCGCTCGATCCGTCGCGGCGGCACACCGTCCCCGGACCGCTGCGGGACTGGCTGACCGACCGGCTTGCCGAGGCGACGGTGGCACTGGCGATCCACCTCGGTGATCCCGCGGACGGACAGCCGCCCGGTCCGGCGCGGYTCGCCGCCCTGGACCTCGTTCCCACCGGGCTGCCCCGCGGCGAGGTGGACGGCCGGCTGCGTGACCGCCTCCTGGCGCTCCTTCCCGACGCACCGCTCTTCCCGGGCGACCGGACCGGCCGTGACTGCGCGGTTCTGGACCTCGGCCCCGCCACGGACTCCGTCACCGACCTGCTGCTTCCCACCGCCGCGCCCACCGGCGCCGGCAGCACAACGAGCGACGGCACCGCCGGCGACGGCGGTGCTGTCGACGGCGGTGCTGTCGACGGCGACGCTCGTCACGACGGCCTTCACGACGACGGCACCGAGAACGGCGCGGAGGACGACGCGATCATCGACGGTCTGCTGCCGGCCCGGTTCGCCGCACGGCGTCGCCGGCCGGCCCTGGACCTGCTCGGCGTCCGCCGGCTGGACACCGGTGGGGTGGTGGAGCTCCTGCGCGGTGTACGCCGGGATCCGTCCTGGTGGGCGAACCTGTATCCGATCCTGCTGACGGTGCCGGATCGGGACGCGCTCGGCGCGCTGCCCATCCCGGTGGTGGTCGTGCCCGAAACCGACGATCTCGACCGGTGGTCGGCCTTCGGCCCGGAGGGTGGTGCGCAGCCGGTCGCCGACGGGTCCGATCCGGTGATGCCGCCGCCCAGCCGGATGGTCACCGGACCACGTGGCGCGCTGTTGCCCACCCCCGACCTGGACGTCGTGTCCCTGGTCCGTTCGGGCCTGCCGCTGCGGGTCGTCCATCCCGACGCGTGCACGGGCACTGCCCGGGACGCACTGCGCACCCTGGGCGCGCTGGAGGGCACCCCGGCCGGCGTGCTGCGGGACCCGGCGGTGCGGGAGGCCGTCGTCCAGGCCGATCCCGAGGATGATCCCGACGACCTGGACGCACTGGCCAACGGGGTGCTGGCACTGGTGCGCGACGCGATTGTGGAGCACGGCCACGCCCGGGCGGGCGGTTCCGCCACCGGCCCCGTGCCCGGACAGGACACCGACACCGACGGCGGCCTGACCGCCGATCAGCACGCCGACTCCGCTGACGCGCACGAGGATGCCGGCTCGCCCACCGGGTCTGGCCGGCCGGCGATGCCCGGCTGGCTCACCGCGCTGCTGCTCCCCGAGCTGGACGGTGGTTTCGCGCCCGCCGCCGAGCTCGTCATCGCGGACGGTCCGCTCGACCTCCTGCTGGCCGACGACGCCCCGTTCGGAACCCTCGACCCGCACGTCAGCAACGCCTGGCCGGTCCATGTCCTGGAGGCTGTCGGCGTCCTGCACACGTTCGGCGTCCTGCGCGCCGTGGAGGTGACCCTCGACCCGGACGAGCCGGTCCTGCTCGAGCTGGACGACAGCGACATCTGGGTGGACGAGGTCTACGAGTCCTCCGAACGGGCGGCTCCCGAGGTTCCGGGCGCCCCGCTGGTGGTCGAACGGTTCGCCGCCGTGCGGGACCTGGAGCTCGTCGACGAGGAGGCCTGGCCGGCGGCGCTCGCCGAGCTGGCCCGCCCGCCGCTGCGCCGGGTGGTGCTCGGCCGCGAGCCCTCCTACACCCGCTGGTGGCTGGCCCGGCACACGACGCTGCCGACAGCCGACGGGTCCGGCGCCCGGCTGCCACCGCGGGAACTGGTGCTGCCCGGTGCCGATCCCCTGCTCACCGGGTTGTTCGCACCGGCCACGCCGCTGCCCGGGGTGGACGACGAGCTGCTGCGCGCGCTCGGCGCCCGCCGCACCCTCGACGACGTCCTCACCGACCCGGACGCGGTGATCGACCTGCTCGACCGGCTGGGCGACAGCGACCGCGAGATCGGCTGGCCGGCCGCACGGACGCTCTACATGGCCGCGGTGAGCGCCGCCGGACTGCTCGGTGCCGACCCAGACGGGGTGGTCGGACCCCGGCTCGACCCCCCGCTGACGGTCCGGACCCCGGCCGGCGTCTTCCCCGCGGACGAGGTCGTCGTGGTCGACGCGCCCGACCTGCTCGCGGTGGTGGGGGACGGCAGGCCCGTGCTGCGGCTGCCGCTGGACCGGGCGGCCGAGGCCGCGCATGTTCTCGGCCTGCGGCTGGCCTCCGACCTGGACGACTTCGAGCCGGTGGACGTCCCCGCCGGCACGGACGCGGCCGGCGGCGGGGAGGCGACGAGCCGAACCGTCGTCGTCTCCGCAAGCAGGGTCGTTCTCGACCACCTCGCCGCGGACGAGTCCGAGCCGGGGCCCGAGGACCTGCACGGGACGGATCTCGCCGCCGCGCCGGGGGCCGTCCGGCCGCTGGTGGCGCGGTACCACCTGCATCCGCAGCTGTGGATCACGGTGCCCGGCGGGCGGCAGGCCCGGGTTCCGTGGCGCGTCATCGGTGGCATCGGCGGCGTGATCCACGTCGATGCCCAGGCGGGCACGGACGCGCTCGCCCGGGCCCTGGCCTGGCAGGCCGGTCAGTGGGAACGCCGGCACGGCCTGGCCGCGGCCCTCCGCGATCCGGACGGCGCGCCGCTGCGGCAGGCCGAGGACGATCTCGACGATCTCTGATCGGCCTACCGGCGCCGCCGCCGGACCTGCGGTTCCACGGTGTCGCCGGACCCACAGCGCCGCGGTTCCGCGGTGCCACCGAACCCACAGCGCCGCGGTTCCGCGGTGCCACCGAACCCACAGCGCCGCGGTTCCGCGGTGCCACCGAACCCACAGCGCCGCGGTTCCGCGGTGCCACCGGACCAGCAGCGCCGTGCCAGCGGTCAGCCGGCTTCGGCCTCGGCCTCGGAACGCTCCTCGGCCGCACGCAGGCGATCTCGACGGCGGATGACGATCCAGAGCCCCGCCAGCCCCAGCCCGAAGCCGACGGCGGCGGTCGCGATCCACCACAGCCTGCCGTCGTCACGCAGGTCGTCGGCGAAGGGAATCATGACCAGGAACGCGACAAGCCAGACGACCGATCCCACGGCGACCGAACGGACCCCGTCGTAGGGAAGCGCCTGCAGCTCCGCCGGGCGCGAGCCGCCTCCACCCGGGACGTCGGCATTCGGGACGTCGGCATTCGGAGCGTCGACGTCCGGAGCGTCGGCACGCGACACGGTGGCCTCTGGCACGTTGACGTCTGGCACGTCGCCCTCCGGCCTCGGTGTGCTCATCGCCACGACGCTACCGTGGGCGCCGGTGCCCGTCCGCCACGCCGTGGCAGCCGCGGGACCGACAGCCGCGCCACCCGCGCGTCAGGCAGTGCCGGTGGACCTGCCTTCGTCCGCGCGTCAGCGGTGTGTCTCCAGCGCGCAGTCGCCACGCTCAAGCCACTCGTCGAAGGATCGGCCCGTCACCCGGGCGAGCAGGGCGATGTCGTCGACGTAGCGGTCGATGACCCGCGCACGCAGACCGGGTGGCAGCGGCGGGCCCGGTAGCGACTGCGCGCGCAGCGTGGTCAGCGCCGCGGCCATCGCATCGGCGGTGGCGGGACCGGCGGCCCGGATCCGGGTTCCCCCGGCGCGGGTCACCGCCGGCGGAAACATGCGGTCGACGCCGCGGGGCGGGGCGCCGGGGTCGACCGCGCCGACGAAGGAAAAGACCTCGCGTAACACGGATTCGGGCTGGGTGACCAGGTCCCGATATCGAACCAGCAAAACCTGGCTGGGCGGGAACAGGGTGTAGAGGCGCTGCAACGCGATGCCATAGCGGCCGTGTTCCGCGTACCACCACCGGCGCCGCCACCCCGCGGCCCGGCGCGCCGCCTCCGCGTCGAGCGCCTCGATCAGCGTCGGCAGGTGCTCCAGACCGGCCCGGCGCTGCGCGGACCAGTTCGCGTAGGCCCGCTCGACCGGGTCCCGCAGCACGACGACCATCCGGAGGTAGGGCAGCAGCTCGTGCATGCGCCGCTGCGCCGGGAAGTCCGCCAGGTAGTAGGGAGTGCATTCTCCCCGGGGCCGGCGGTCGCTTCCCGGAAACAGCTCCTCATAGTCCGACCGGCACCAGACGAACGGTTCCTCACCCATCGGATCAGGGACATCCCCAGCCGTCGAAGTCGCCGGGCCGGCAGCGGTGGGACGCACTCCGGCCGCAAGGAAGAAGCCAGGTTCGGCCGGCCGGGACATCACCAGACCGGGATGACGGGCCAGCGCCGCGTGCAGACCGGAGGTGCCGGCATCGGGGGCACCGATGACGGCGAAATCAGGCAGACCCACCCCGCCTCCTCCCCCGGAGCATGATTTCACATGCAGACCAGGAGCATATCTCCCTATTACCCATTGACGAACTTGGAAAGTGTCGAACGACCCGATGCCGGTACGACGCCTCGGCGCTTCCGCACCACCGATCGTTTCCGCTGATCACGACTTCTGGTGGCCGGCGAGGCGGACGAGGGCGGCGACGTCGTACACCTCGGGACGCGTCGCGACCTGGCCACCGGCGAACAGCACGGCTGGCGCCCGGGCCGACCATACGAAGCAGTGAGGGCGTTGGTCATCCCGGCGACCAACGCCCTCAACGCCTGCTCGGCAGCAGCGGCAATGCGGCGGCAGCCCGAAGCTTCGAACTGAAACCCACCGACTTCCGCTGCCAGGCCCCGCGTTACCCGTCGCCGGCTAGGTACGCGGTCGTCCCACCGTCACTGTGCCGTAGCGGCCGTTGTGATAGACGAGCGGAGCGAGCAGGCCGGCCGCGGAGTCGACCCGCGTCTCGGCGATCTCGGCGATCACCAGATGATGGTCGCCCGCGATCAGCCGGGAGCGGATCCGCGTCCGCAGCCAGACGGCCGCGTCGGCGAGCAGCGGCTCGCCGGTGGGAAGGGTCCGCCAGCGAGTCGGCTCCGCGAAACGGTCGATCCCGGGAGTCGCGAACCGGGCCGCCAGCTCCTCCTGATCGTCGGACAACAAATGGACCACGAGACCCGTGGCAGCGGCCAGGGCCGGCGCGCACGACGACGTGATCGCCACCGAGAACGACAGCAGCGGCGGGTCCGCCGAGAGCGACGCGACCGAGGTGGCGGTGAACCCGACCGGCCCGTGCGGGCCGGGCATCGTCACGATGGCCACCCCGGCCGCGTGCCCGCGGAAGACACGGCGCAGCGCGGCCGGGTCGATCAGCTCGGGCTCGGCACCGAGGGCGGTGGACGTCACAGGACTGCCCCGGCCAGACCGGCGCGCAGAGCGGTCCTGACCCCGACCGCCACCCCGGATGAACCGGATGACGAGGCCCCGGATCCGGATCCGGTCACCGGCACCGCGGACGCCGCCGGCGCGAGAACGGCGGGAACAGGCCTGGCCGGCTCCGTCCGAGTCGTGTCGGACCGCACGGCGTCAGACCGCACGGCGTCAGACCGCACGGCGTCAGACCGCACCGCGTCGGACGGCACGGGCGATGGCGCCGCCTCGGCGTGGGCGGGGCGGTCATCCTCGGCATCGTGGGCTGGACGGGCCGCCCCCGCGTTCGCCGCCACGCTGGCCCGCAGCGCGGACACGTATGAGACCACCCAGGAGTCGAAGACGACGTCCAGGTCGGGGATCTGCTCCTCGATCACGGCGAAGGAACGCGCCGGCACCGCAGCGCCGAGCTCGACGAGGACCGGGCGCAGATAGGCCTCGCCCGCGAAGGAGTGATCAGGCGCCGCCGACAGGACCAGCGGGATGGCGGTGACTCCCCGCAGCGCACCGCCCGGCAGCAGGTCCAGGAAGACCTTGAGCAGTCCCGTGTAGCTGCCCTTGTAGACGGGCGAGGCGACGATCAGCAGGTCGGCCGCGGCCACCGTCCTGGCCGCGGCGGCGACCCGGCTGTCACCGTCGAAGAGGTGGCGGGCCAGCTCCGCCAGGTCGATGATCTCGACACTGGCGGCCGGCAGATCCTCCGTGATCCGCTCGACGAGACCGCGCGCGACGGCGAGCGTTCGGGAGCCCGTGCGCGGACTACCGCTGAGGACGACCAGGCGGGGCCGTACGAGCAGCCCGGACTGAGTGTCTGGCTGCGTGCGCGGCAGCGTGTGCGACGTGGACGGCGGCACCGGGCGTGAGGACTGGATCATGATCGGCCTTCCGGTCTGGTCGAGCGCCGGCGCTGCGGCCTCGGACCTGCTCAGACCGCGTTCGCGGCCACGAGCCCTGACGGATTCCCCTTGACGCGTGCACCGACGGTGAGGCCGATCGGCTATGGCGAGGCAGGGACTGACGTGAGACGGGAACGCACGACGAAGCTCGGACCTGGGCCCTGGTGCTGACACGGTGCCGCGATCATCGCGGCGGCAGGCCCACGGAATCCGCTCCGTCAGCGGACGCACCGGCTACAGCGGCACCGGGTGACGCGGCCGTAGTCGACACAGCGCCGGCGCGTGAGCAGCGGGCGGGACACGAACCAGAAAGCCAACCACGCACGGTGGGCCGGCAGCGCTCGGTCGTTGGAGAGTACGCGAGCGGCCACGTCCAAAACTGTGCGAGCAGGTCTTTGTTCAGTCAAGAAGTGATAAAGTGAGTCAGATCACACTGTAATTTCATTGGCCGAGTATCGCTGTACGTGTTTCCGTTGCTGCTGTGTTGAAGCCGACCTACCTCGTCAAGCGGGGGCACATCGACCTGTTGCGGGTCGCCTCCGCCGCCTGTTCGGCCACCTGACACCGCAGTCGACATCCCGCGCGCGGTGCGCGCGGTGACTGTCGCGCGGTGAGCGCCCCGGCCCCGCGATCGCCGTGCCGGGCCCCGGACACCGGACGCCGGCCGGCACTCCCCGCGGCAGCACGCCACGCGGCAGGCGCGGCCAGCCATGCCCGCCGCCACCGCAGGCGCCCCCTGGCCGTCAGGCCGCAACTGATCGTCCGGTCGCACCCCCTGAGGCTGCGGACGGATCCCCACCGGCCGACGCCGACCACATAGATGATCTTCGCCCGGGCGCGCACCCGGGCAGGAGCCCACCATGCTCCCGACCGTGCCGTTCGTTGTGTTTCGCTGATCTCCCTGGAGGCGTCCGTGACTGCCTACGCCGGTTTCGTCGAGAGAACGACCGTGGGAGGTGACGTGGACATCGACCGCGTCGCCTGGCAGGTCCTGGTCGACGGGCAGCCGATCGACCTCACCTACCTGGAGTTCGAGGTCCTCGACTACCTCGTGCGCCATCCGGGGCGGGTGCACAGCCGCGAGAAGCTCCTGCGCGAGGTGTGGCACCAGGATCCGGACGCGCTCGGCGCCTCCGCGCCGCGCACCGTCGACGTCATGATCACCCGGCTGCGGCGCAAGCTCGGCCGGGGCCACCGGGACCGCATCGAGACAGTCCGGCGAGTCGGCTACCGCTACCGGGACGCCGCGGAGCCCCTCAGCTCCCATTCGCTCTCGACCCGGTAGGTGGGGGCCGGCCCACCGTCGCTGCTCATCAGCGTGATCGCTCCCGCGGACCAGGACGATCCCGCGATGGCCTCGTCGAGCTCCCGCACCACCTCCCGCAGGTCCGGGCTGGTGCCGGCCGGTACCCGGGCCAGGGTGAGGTGGGCCCGGAACGGGCGGTCATCACCGTGGTCCGCACCGGCTCTGGCCGCCGCCCGGCGCACCCCGGTGGCCAACGGCCCGAGATCACCATTGACGCGGGCCCAGAGCACCCGCCCGCCGAAGTGGCCAGCGCCGCCCAGCCGCACCTCGACCGGTGGGTGACGACGGGCGACGCGCCCGAGCCGCTCGGCGAGCGCCGGACGCACGGCCGGGTCGACGGGGCCGAGGAACGCCAGCGTCACGTGCCACTGCGGCGGGCTGCTCCAGCGCAGCCGCGGCTCCGGCCGCCCGCTCACCCTGGCGATCGCCGCCGCCAGGCCGTCGACGACCTCCGGTGGTGGCAGCAGCGCGACGAAGTACCTCATCGGGAACACTCAACACCGCGCCGCGCCACCAGCCCGCACCACCAGCCCGCGCCGCCGCGCAGCCAGCCCGTACCCGCCGCGCCCGGCCCGATCGGGCACCCCCGTAGGGCGTGACGAGGTCTGGTCACGGCGGGCTGGTTCGACTGGGTGGTCTGACGACGGGATCGGCCCGACCGCCCACCCTCGGGTGGTGTTCGGATGCACTATCGGAGCTGTGACGACGGTCCCCGAACTGGTGGCACCCCGCGATCCCGGTCTGTCCCGGGCCTGGCGTTCCGACCGTCGCGCCGCACGGCGCGACGAGCCCGATCTCCCGGTCGCGATGGCCCTTGTTACTGACGGTTCGGAGCTCTCCACGGCGGATGTCCTGCGCGACGCGGGCGTCGACGTCGTCGGTCTGCTGGCCCCGGAACCGTTGGAATCACTGGCCTGGGCGGCCGAGGCCGGAGCGCCCCGCGCCTACAGCGATCTGATCGCCCTGCTGTCGGACGACATCGAGGCGGTCTGCGTCGAGATGGCCCCGCCGGCGTCGGACATCGTGGCCCGCCGGGCCGCCGAAGCAGGCCTGCATGTCCTGCTCGCCAAGCCGGCCACCGCCGAGGCGGAGTCGCTGCGCGCCGTCGCCGACATCGCGGAGGACGCCGATCTGGCACACGTCGTCGCCTTGGACGGCCGGGCCTGGCCGGCGGCGTGGCACGTCCAGGCATCCGTCCACTCGCTCGGCCGGCTCAGCCAGATCACGGTGGTCGGGGCACCCGCCGGCCCGGTCGGTCGCGCCGAGATGATCGATCTCGCCCTGCGCTGGTGCGGCGAGATCGTCGCCGTGTGCGCGGATCCGGGCAGCATGCCCGCGACCGCCCTCACCCCGGACGCCCCGGTGACCCTGGCGCTGCTCGCGGCCAGCGGGACGACGATCCTCATCAACGAGCGCATGAGCGGCGAGATCGCCACCGCGGTCGTCACGGTGTGCGGCGATGTGGGGCGGATGGTCGTGCAGGGCCGGCGGGTGCGCCGCCAGGACAGCACCGGCGTCCGGGACCTGTGGATGCCGACGGTTCCCGCCGAGCGGCCCGGCCTGGTCGAGGCGACCTATGACGTCGTGCGTGCCGCGGAGCTCAACGATCCGGCGCTGGTGCGCGGCGCCACCTTCCACGATCTGCTCACCGCCAGCCGGCTTCAGGTGGCGGCCTCCGCGTCCCGCAAGCGTGGCGGATGGGTGGAGCTTTGAGCTGCTTCAGAGGCCGGCGAGGCGGTCAAGGATGGGAGCGGCGGCCTTCAGCGCGTCGACCTCGTCCGGTGCGAGGTCCTCGAGGTGCTCGGCCAGCCACTCGTCCCGGCGGCGGCGGTCCGCGGCGAGCAGTTCCCGGCCCGCCTCGGTGACCTCGGCGATCACCTGACGTCCGTCGGAGGGGTGCTGGCCCCGGTTGACGAGCCCGGCCTCGGCCAGGAGCGTGATCACCCGGGTCATCGACGGTGGCTGCACGCGCTCGTATGCGGCGATCTCGCCGAGCGTCATCGGGCCGTGCCGCGCGAGCGTGGCGAGGGTCGCGACCTGGGTCGGCGTCAGGGTGCTCGAACGTTCCTGGCGCATTCGCCGCGACAACCGCATCACGGACATACGCAGGGTGGAGGCAAGCTCTGCCACGCCTACGTTGTCCATTCCCCGAAAGTACTGGTTAGCGTCGCTAATGTTCAAGAACTGCGGGACCCGTCGCAGCGCGGCTGGAGCGGGTCCGTGACGGGCGCCGGGAGCCGGCCACCCCCCGGTAGCGTCCGGCTCCCGACCGACCCGGGCCAGCTGCCCGCGACCAAGCCTTCGGCGCGGGAGGGCCGCATCCACTATTCACCGGAGCCGTCGTTCCTCGCTTCCGGGACAGCTCCACGTTTTCGGGGTACTTTCCACCCCAGCTTCTGGGGGGTAACACCCAGCCGGACATGACCGGTGTGTCACCCTTACCGGGTGAGATCGTCACGCCCGGCGAGACGTTGACGTGCCGGCCCCCAACCTGTCGCCAGGTAGGACGTCCACAGCCACCGCCGGCACTCCGGCGTCCCAGGCACCCGGCCAGCGGCTTGCCCGGTCGCTGACCAGCGCCGTCACCCGGCACCGGCTCGTTTCCCTGGTGACGGCCGGCCTGGTGACGTCGTTGCTGGCGATCGCGGCGCAATGGCCCGCCTGGGCCAGGACGCCGTTTCCGGCGACGCTGAACGTGCTCGTCGTCCTCACCTTCGTCCTCACCGGCCTGCTGCTCCTCGACGAGGACGCACTCAGCAGCGTGAGCTGGGCGTTCGTCCTGGGCGGCCTGCTGTGGGCGGTGAGTTGGACCGCCACCTGGGAACACGGCCCGAGCGCCGTGATCTCCTCGTTCGCCTACACCCATTTCTGGGTCTGCCTCGGCTGGGGTGTGCTCCGCTACCCGCACGGGCGCCTCGTCGGGGCCGTCGACCATCTGATGGTGGCCGTCGCCGTCGCGGTCATCCCCGTCGGCAACCTGGTGCTGATCGGGCTGTGCCGGCCGGAGACCCTGGGCTACCGGCCGGACGTGTGGTGGTACGGGTCCGCGATCGACCCGGGCGTCTTCGAGGTGGTCGTCAACATCCTCGACGGCCTGACCATCGCCGTCGTCGTCGCCTTCGGGCTGGTCATCGGCCGCCGCCACCGACGGGCGTCGGCGCTCGAGCGGCGCACCCTCGGCCCGGTCTCGCTGGGCCTGCTCACCGCCTTCGTGATGGCCTCCGTGGTGAACCTGTTCGTCTACTACCCCCAGGGCGGGGCCATCGACCCGATCTTCATACCGATGGCCGCGACCCTGTTCGCCATTCCGGCGTCGTTCGCCGCCGCCGCGGCGCGCCGTCACCTGGCCCGTGGCCGCATCGCCCAGCTCCTGAGCACACTGAGTACCCCACCGACACCGCGGGCGGTGCGTGAGGTGCTGCGCGCGGCGCTGGGCGACGAGAGCGCGCAGATCTACCTGTGGGTACCCGAGCGAGGTGTGCACATCGACAGCGACGGCCGGCCGGCCATCCCGCCGGCCACCGACGACACGCTGCTCACGCTGCCCGTCCGCACCACCTCGGGCGCGCCGCTGGCGGTGCTGTCCGCCCGGTCATCGCTGGAGCGCGACCGCGACCTGGTGGACGTCGCGCTGAACGCCAGCGCCATCGTGCTGGAGAACGCACGACTTCACGCCATGGTCGCCTCCCAGCTCGACGCGGTGCGGACCACCCGAACGCAGCTCATCGAGGTCGGTCTGGCCGAGCGCCGCCGGATCGAGCGGGACCTGCACGACGGCGCCCAACAGCGCCTGCTGGCCCTCGCCGCCCGCCTGGGGCTCGCCCAGGCCCAGGCAACAGACGAGGCCACGGCCACCGCGCTGGCAGCCGCCTCCGCCGATCTCCGGGCCGCGTTGGAGGAACTGCGCGGACTGGCCCGCGGAATCCATCCGCCGATCCTGCGGGAACGAGGGCTGAAGGCCGCGTTGGAGGACATCGCGGGCCCGCTGCCCCTGGTGGTCGATCTTCGAGTCCCGGACCAGCGTTTCGACACCACGTTGGAGACCACTGCGTACTACACCGTGAGYGAGGCGCTGGCGAATACCGTCAAACACGCCGAGGCCACCCATGTGCAGGTTACGGTGCGAATGTCCGGTGACCGGCTCCTGGTTCAGGTCGCCGACGACGGCAAAGGCGGAGCCGTGATAAGCGAAAGCGGCGGCATCGCCGGCCTGGGTGAGCGCGTCCGCGCGCTCGGCGGGGAAATCATGCTGTCCAGCCCGCCGCATTCCGGCACCCGGCTGACCGCGGTAATCCCGGCCACAACCCACTGATGTGATGCCACCGCCCTAATGCCACTGCTGTAATGCCACTGATGCGATGACCAGGACCACGGACAACCAGGCCCACGGGTAACCAGGCGCGACCTTGATCGGGGGCGACATGCGGGTAGCGATCGCGGACGACTCAACACTGTTCCGGGAGGGCCTCGCGATGCTGCTGGCCTCAGCCGGTGTCGAGGTGACGGCACAGGCCTCCGAGCCGCGCGGGATCCTCGCCCACCTCAAGGACGCCCAGCTCACGGACACGCAGCCCGATGTGGTCATCCTCGACATGCGGATGCCGCCGACGTTCACCGACGAGGGCCTCGTCTGCGCGGAGCTGATCCGCACCCAGCATCCGGCGGTCGGCGTGCTCGTCCTGTCCACCTACTCGGACGTCCATTACGCGGTGCGGCTGCTAGGCGACGGCCGGGGCGGGATGGGCTACCTGCTCAAGGACCGGGTCGCCGATCTCAACGGGCTGCTGGACGGCGTGCGCCGCATCGCGGCCGGCCGTCTCGTCGTCGACGAGGACATCATCGCGGGGCTGCTGGCGCACCGGCGGCGTGCCGAGGCGCTCGACCGGCTTACCGAGAGGGAGCGCGCTGTCATGCGGGAAATGGCAGAAGGCCGCTCCAATGCCGGTATTGCCGGAAAACTGCACCTTGCCCCCAAAACAGTCGAAAACCACGTCGCCAGTGTGTTCTCGAAACTCGGGATGCCCGCGTCCGGCGACGACAACCGGCGAGTCCTGGCCGTCCTCGCCTGGCTCCGGTCGGCGGGTGACACCGCCTCCACCGCCGCACCGGGCGGATCGTCCAGCCGGTAGGCACCCGGCAGAGCAGGAGACACCGCCGGACGGGTCGAACCGGCGTACGGGTGGTGGCGGGTGAGGCCGACATGCGGGTGAGGCCGACATGCGGGTGAGGCCGACATGCGGGTGAGGCCGACATGTGGGGTGGCTCCGGCGTGGGGGTGGCCCCGCTCGGCGCCAGCCCACCCCACGGGCCCGCCGTCCCACAGTCCGGCCGGAGCGGCAACGGCGACGCGCCAGAACCACGGCACCCACAACCACAACCACGGACCTGACGTACACGCCGCATTGTGAACTTTCGATAGCACACCGTTGACCAGACAGTGCGCTGCGCACCACACCCGGCCGTGTGAGTTATCTCGCTTGATCCCGGCCACCTGCGGATTCAGGCAGAACGACGCGCACCCCACACAGCCGCAAGGCGTGACGACCCAACCGCCCGTAGACGCCCAAATCGGGCAGTTCGTTACCAGCTGCACCAGCCCTGGCGCCACCCGCAGCTCGGCGGCATACAGGGTGGCAGAGCACACGTGGGATAGACGCCACCGATCACGCGCATGTGGTGGCTCGAACCGCGAGACTTGGGGACAACCGAACCAGTGAACCGGCGAGAGCGCTCCGAACCGGGCGCGCGCCCGGAGGTGGCCGACGCCGTCACCCGGCAGTGCCATGGCGAGAGGAGCCCGGCGTGTCCGAGCAGGTCAGTACCCTGACCGTCACTGACAACCGCACCGGTCGGACGTACGAGGTGCCGATTACCGACGGCACGATCCGCTCAAGTGCGTTCCGTACCATCAAGGTCGACGACGACGACTTCGGCCTGATGGCATACGACCCCGCGTTCACCAACACGGCGAGCTGCCGCAGCGCGATCACCTATATCGACGGTGACGCCGGCATCCTGCGCTACCGCGGATACCCGATCCAGGAACTGGCCGAGAAGAGCAGCTTCCTCGAGGTCGCCTACCTGCTTCTCGCGGGCGAGCTTCCGACCTCGGATGAGCTCTACACCTGGGAAGACGAGATCACGCACCACACCCTGGTGCATGAGTCGATCAAAAAGTTCATCGACGGCTTCCACCACGACGCCCACCCGATGGGCATGCTGGTATCGACCGTCGGCGCGCTGTCGACCTTCTACCCGGACGCCAAGACGATCGACGACCCCGGTCTGCGGCGGCTGCAGATCGTCCGGCTCATCGCGAAGATCACCACGCTGGCGGCGTTCTCCTACCGGCACTCCGTGGGCTTCCCGTATGTCTACCCGGACAACGATCTTTCGTACGCCGGCAACTTCCTCAACATGATGTGGAAGGCCACCGAGCTCAAGTACGAGCCGGACCCGAACCTCGAGCACGCGCTCGACGTGCTGTTCATCCTGCACGCCGACCACGAGCAGAACTGCTCCGCGAACGCGATGCGTGCCGTCGGCAGCTCCCAGGCCGACCCGTTCTCCGCCGCCGCCGCGGCGATCGCCGCGCTCTACGGCCCGCTGCACGGTGGCGCCAACGAGCAGGTGCTGCGCATGCTCGCCGACATCGGCTCGGTGGAGAACATCCCCGCCTTCATCGCCCAGGTGAAGGACGGCAAGAAGAAGCTCATGGGCTTCGGCCACCGCGTCTACAAGAACTACGACCCGCGGGCCCGGGTGATCCGCCAGGTCGCCGACGAGGTCTTCAAGGTCACCGGCACCAACCCGCTGCTCGACCTCGCGATGGAGCTCGAGCGGGTGGCGCTGGAGGACGAGTACTTCATCTCCCGCAAGCTCTACCCGAACGTCGACTTCTACACCGGCATCATCTACCAGGCCATGGGTATCCCGGTGGAGATGTTCCCGGTGCTGTTCGCGATCGGCCGGATGCCGGGCTGGCTGGCCCAGTGGGAGGAGGGCCTGCTCGACCCCGAGCAGAAGATCGCCCGCCCGCGTCAGCTGTACGTCGGCTACGACCAGCGTCCCTACGTTCCGATGGACGTCCGGTCGGCCGCGGCCGCCGCCGAGACGGACCCGATCGCCGCCCAGGCCGCGCAGGCCGCCCCGGTGCGCCCGCTGCGCTGAGCCCCCAGGGAGTCCGCCCGCCGCACCGATCCGCGGCGGGCCTGAGACACCCACCTGAGACGACCGCCGCCGGCCTGCCGCCGACCGGCGGTCGTCGTGTTTCCAGCATTCGGCCGCTGGCCGGCGGGCGGACCGAGATGAAGCTCTGAAGTGAGCTCTGAAGCGCTCGACTTCCGAGTACTTCCGAGCTGGGCGTGGGTGTGCGTCCCAACCGATCGGGCCGGGAGGACAGGTCGTCCTCCCGGCCCGAGTCGCATGTTGGTCAGAGACGCTCGACCACGTGGTCGATGGCGCCGGTGAGGGCTTCGACGTCCGAGGGCTCGATGGCCGGGAAGCAGGCCACCCGCAACTGGTTGCGGCCCAGCTTGCGGTAGGGCTCGACGTCCACGATGCCGTTGGCGCGCAGCACCTTGGCCACCGCGGCGGCGTCGACGCCCTCGAAGTCGATCGTGACGACGACCTGGGAGCGCTGCGCCGGGTCGGCGACGAACGGCGTCGTGTAGGCGGTCTTCTCGGCCCAGTTGTAGAGGATCGAGGAGGACTCCCCGGTCCGCCGGACGCACCAGTCGAGCCCGCCCTGCCCGTTCATCCAGTCGAGCTGGTTCGCGAACAGGAACAGGGTGGCCACGGCCGGGGTGTTGTACGTCTGGTCCTTGGTGCTGTTGTCCAGCGCCGTGGTCAGGTCCAGGAACGGCGGGATCCAGCGGTCGGTGGCCGCGATCTCGCCGAGCCGGCCCAGCGCCGCGGGCGACATGAGAGCCACCCAGAGACCACCATCGGAGGCGAAGCACTTCTGCGGCGCGAAGTAGTAGACGTCCACCTCGGTCAGGTCGACGGGCAGGCCGCCGGCGCCGGAGGTCGCGTCCACCAGGTGCAGCGCGCCCGCGTCGGTGCCCACCGGGCGCCGCACCGGCCGGGCGACACCGGTCGACGTCTCGTTGTGCGGCGTCGCGTAGACGTCGATATCCGCCTCGGGCGCCCAGTCGGGGTGGGTGCCCGGCTCCGACTTCACGATCGACGGGTCGCCCAGGAACGGCGCGCCCTTCGTCGTGTCGGCGAACTTGCCGCCGAACTCGCCGAAGACGAGGTGCTGGGACCGTTCCCGCACCAGGTTGAACGCGGCGGCGTCCCAGAAGGCGGTGGCGCCGCCGATACCAAGGACGACCTCGTAGCCCTCGGGCAGCGAGAAAAGGTCGGCGAGCCCGGACCGGACCCGGCCGACCAGGTTCTTCACCGGCTTCTGCCGGTGCGACGTGCCGAGCAGCGAGGTCCCGCTCGCCGCGAGGGCGTCCACGGCCTCGGTGCGGACCTTGGACGGCCCGCACCCGAAGCGGCCGTCGACCGGACGCAGCGAGTCGGGCAGGACGATCGTCGGGGCGTCAGGCATGGACGTCCCCCAGCGGCCTCGGCGCGGGGCCGACATAGCGGGCGGACGGGCGGATGAGCCGGCCGGTCCGCATCTGCTCCAGGATGTGAGCGCTCCAGCCCGCGGTACGGGCGCAGGTGAACATGGACGTGAACATATKGGCCGGGACCTCGGCGAAGTCCAGCACCACGGCCGACCAGAACTCGACGTTCGTCCGCAGTGGGCGGTCGGGGTAGCGGTTGGTCAGCTCCTCGATGGCCGCGGCCTCCAGCGCCTCGGCCACCTCGTAGCGCTCCGAGCCCAGGTCACGGGCGGTGCGGCGAAGCACCCGGGCGCGCGGGTCCTCGGCCCGGTAGACCCGGTGCCCGAAGCCCATCAGGCGCTCCTTGCGGTCCAGGGCCGCCCGGACGTAGCCGGCGGGGTCACCCGTCCGTTCCACCTCGTCCAGCATCGCCAGGACGCGCGAGGGCGCCCCGCCGTGCAGCGGCCCGGACAGCGCGCCCACGGCCGCCGAGAGCGCCGCGGCGGCGTCAGCGCCGGTGGAGGCGACCACGCGGGAGGTGAAGGTGGAGGCGTTCATGCCGTGCTCGGCGGCGGACACCCAGTAGGCGTCGACGGCCTGCACATGCTTGGGGTCGGGCTCACCGCGCCAACGGATCATGAACCGTTCCGTTATCGTGCGGGCGCGGTCCACCTCGCGCTGCGGAACGGCCGGCTGGCCGAGCCCACGGGCCGACTGGGCGACGAAGGACAGCGCCACCACCGAGGCCCGCGCCAGGTCGTCCCGCGCCTGCGCCGGGGTGATGTCGATCAGCTGGCCGAAGCCCCAGTAGGGCGCGAGCATCGCCAGCGCGCTCTGGACATCGACTCTTATATCGCCAGAATGCACCGGTACCGGGAAGGGCTCGGCCGGCGGCAGGCCTGGCTCGAACGCCCCGTCCACGAGCAGACCCCAGACGTGGCCGTAGTCGACCTTGCCCACCAGGTCCTCGATGTCGACGCCGCGGTAGCGCAGCGCGCTGCCTTCCTTGTCCGGCTCGGCGATCTCCGTCTCAAAGGCGATCACGCCTTCCAGGCCCGGCTTGAAATCGCTTGTCTTCTCGGCCATCGAGTCCGGATCTCCGCTTCTGTCTCGGCCGACAGTGGGACGGGCCCTGCCGGGACCGGTCAGCCGCGGCTGCGCATCGCCGGATCCGGCGCGCGCCGACCTGGCGGTCGTCGCATCGTCCCGGTTCCAGCGCGGCCCCGTTGCCGCCGCCGTCGGCGACTCGTCGAGTTCGTCGGTGCTGTGGTTGTTCCCTGCGGTTGTTCCCTGCCGTCGCCAGACCATGTGGTCGCCAGACCCGCGGTCGCTCGGCGAGTGGCCGCCCGGCCGATGGTCGCGCCGAGCGCGGTCGCTCTGACGAGTGGTCGCTGGTGATGACTGGTCGCGCTGTCACCACATCGGTCCGTGGCCACATCGGTCCTGCGTTAAGGACGTAATCGTCCGTCTGCATCCTGCCCTGTCGAGAGCCGTTTCGCCACTGGGCGGGAAGTGATGAGTCGCGTTACGCACCGGTGCCGCGCCCGCACATCACCCGCACTTCGTCATCAAGCGTGCGGGGGCGTCCGCTGCCACCACCCGCCCATCCGAGGTGATGCCAGTCACATTGCCGAGGGCCTGCCAGGATCCGAACCGTGAACCTCCACCCGCCGACACCCGATCCCGCGGTGCTGCGCCGCAGCTACCGTCCAGGGCGGTTCGACGAGGCAATGCTCGCCGCGACCTGGACCGAGCAGTTCCGGAAATGGTTCGCGGAGGCCTCCGCCCCAGAATCCGGAATCAGCGAGCCAAATGCGATGATCTTCGGTACCGCCGACGCCGACGGTCGTCCCGGTTCCCGCACGGTGCTGATGAAGGGATTCGATCAGCAGGGATTCGTGCTCTTTACGAACTACCATTCGGCGAAAGCCCGCCAGGCCGCTGCGAACCCCTACGGATCCCTCCTCTTCCCGTGGTATCCACTGGAACGACAGGTGATCGTGACAGGCTCCGTCGAACGGGTTCCGCGCGCGGAGAGCGAGGCCTATTTCCGTTCCCGGCCACGCAGATCCCAGCTCGGCGCCTGGGCGAGTCACCAGTCGGAGGTGATCTCCTCCCGCGAGGTGCTGACCGACCGGCTGGCCGAGCTCGAGATCCGATGGCCCGGGAACGAATCGGTGCCGACCCCCCCGTTCTGGGGAGGCCTTCGGTTGGTACCGAACTCGGTCGAGTTCTGGCAGGGCCGCCCGGACCGCCTCCATGACCGCCTGCGCTATCGGCTGATCACAGAAAGTGGGGCATCCGCGGTTGCGGGTGAGCCGGCGGCCGGGCCCGGCACGACCCACAGCCAGGCGCCGGACAGGGCTCCCACCTGGATCATCGAACGGTTGGCGCCCTGACGCCGAACCGATCCAGGCCGAAGAATCCGACCACCGGTGGCCACCGATGCACAACATGATTCCGGCAGGTGAACGGCAGGTGAGCCGACCCACCGGATCGACACTTCACGACCGACCCCACACCCTGCCACCGCGACGCGTTTAACACAGATGAACACCCAACGTTTCCGCTACGTCGGACCCGCCCACCCCGTGACGATGCGGGCATTGGTACCTTTCTGCCTGCAGCCGTACCTGATCAGCAAACGCTGATCCGCGTCCCGCGCCGACTCGCCGCCCTCCGGCTGGTCGGGCACCTTGACGGGCCGCCGGCAGCGCGTGTCAAGGGCGACCCGTCACAACATAGGGAGACGGATTCATGCGGATCACCAGAATGCGGGCCGTGGCGGCCGGCGTTCTCGGAGCGGCCCTGATAGCGGTCGCCCCACCGGCCTCGGCAGCCACGACGACGACGTCCACCAGCCCCAGCGCCTCCCCGACGGTGGAAGCCACCACCACCACGGAGCCGGAGGTACGCCTGACCTCGCCGGAGACGACCGAGACGCCGTCGGCTGACGAGTCGGCCACGCCGGACCCGGACGTTTCCGCGACTCCCACGGCGACAGACACCCCGCAGACAACGGCGGACGCCACGGCCAGCSCCACGGCGACGGAAAGCGCGTCACCCACGTCGACCCCGACCGAGGGCACCGGTGACCCGGTCCTCGACGGCTTCCTGTCCCTGCTCCCGTTCAAGGTGCCGCTGGACAAGGAAATCGACGGGATCGAGGACTTCGAGGCCAACCCGTTCGTCCTCACCTTCAAGTGCGGCGCCGACGGGCCCACCTGGACGCTGCAGAACACCCAGGACAGGGCCTTCGGGTTCGGCTGGTTCGACACCAGTCTCGGTGCCGGCATCTCCGAGATCGGCCCGGGTGAGACCCTGACCCTCGACTCACACGGCGGGGCCGTGGTCGCGGCCCCGTGGGACGCGGAGACCGGCTACCTGCTGGTGACCCTGCCCACCGTCGGGGTGTCCGACTGCGAGGGCACCGACCCGCCGGCGGCCGTGCCCGCCGTGCTGCCCATCGCTGCCCCCGCTGCCACGAGCGCGGTGTCCACCGAGCCGTACTACACGGGATGACACGTCACCACGAAGCGCTCGCCGAGCGCTCGACCGGCCGCCGCGCCCTGTCACGGACAGGGGCGGCGGCACTGGCCGTTGTGCTGGGCGGCGTGATCCTCAGCGGCTGTGGCGGCGATGACGGGGCCTCCGGGCCGGCCGCGGTGCCCGCGGCGGTCCAAAGCCAGCTCGCCGCCGTCGCCGGGCTCAACCAGGGCACCAGCACCGTGCTGACCGCCAGCGGCGCCAGTGTCGACATCTACCAGGCCCCCACCGCCGCCAAGCCGACACGCAGCCTGTCGAACCCGAACGAGAACGGCGCCCCGCGGGTCTTCCTCGTGCAGGCGAAGATGCCGGGATGGTGGCAGGTCCTGCTGCCCGTCGAGCCCAACGGAAGCACCGGCTGGGTGAAGGCCGAGCAGGTCACCGCGAGCCAGACGCCCTACCGCATCGAGGTGGCGCGTGGCGCGCACGTGCTGCGCCTCTTCAACGGCGACCAGAAGATCGCCGAGGAGAAGGTGGCCATCGGCACCTCGGACACCCCGACGCCCGGCGGCCGGTTCTTCCTGATGGAGTTGCTGCGGCCGAGCAACCCGAACGGTGCCTACGGGCCGTACGCGTTCGGCCTGAGCGGGTTCTCCACCAGCCTGGAGGACTTCGGTGGCCGCGAGCCCGTCATCGGGATCCACGGCACGAACGATCCGAGTTCGCTGGGCCGCGACGTCAGCCACGGCTGCATCCGGCTGAGCAACGATTCGATCACCCGGCTGGCACAGACCGTCCCGCTGGGGACGCCAGTGGAGATCGTCGCCTGATCCTGCGCTGATCCTGCGTCAGTCAGGGCCAGACGCGGCCGCACACCCGTTACCGGGGCAGCCGCGTCTGGCCTTGACGCTGTCTGGCCTCGACGGCGACGCTGTCTGGCCTCGAAGGCCTTGACCCTGTCTGGTCTGGATGCGCTTCGGTCACCTGGCTGCCTCGCCGTGGGCGTGCGCGTCAGCGGCCGGCACGGCCTGCTGTGCGCGCCTACGTCAGCCTGTCAGCCTCGACGGTGCCCGTGTGGCACGTGAACGTGCCCGTGGCGCGTCGGCACGAGCTGCCCTCCACATCCCGCACCGACGCGGCCACGTCCRATGGAGCCCGTCACTTCCCCACCGGATGGACGGGCGAGGAGTCGAGCCCGCCGCCTCCCTGCCCATCTCAAGGGTGGCCAATCGCGGCCGAGTGAACCCGCGGACAGGGGAATCAGTTGGTGTCGGATAGCCGACACGACCACCACTTGCGGCTAGACCAAACAACCCGATAAGGGAGACATCCGACGATCCGCCGCACCGGGCCGCGCCGGGCGATTCAGATCCGCGTCGGCGCCGACGCCCCACCGGCCGACGCGTTCCGGGCCTGGGCATGCCGTGCGAGGGCGTCACGGCGCTCCGCCGCGTGGTCCACGATCGGGCCCGGGTAGCCGTTCGGCGGGCCGCCCGGGCACCTCCACGGCTCGTGGGCCAGCTCGGCGGGCAGACCGCGCAGCTCGGGCACCCAGCGCCGGATGTACTCCCCGTCGGGATCGAACCTGCGGCCCTGGGAGACGGGGTTGAAGACGCGGAAGTACGGCGCCGCGTCGGTGCCGGTGCCTGCCGTCCACTGCCACCCGTGGTTGTTCGAGGCGAGGTCGCCGTCCACCAGCCGTTCCAGGTACCAGCGGGCCCCGTGCGTCCAGTGGACGTGGAGGTCCTTGCAGACGAACGACGCCTCGATCATCCGTACCCGGTTGTGTACCCAGCCCTCGGCCAGCAGCTGGCGCATCCCGGCATCGACGATGGGATATCCGGTTCGCCCCCACTTCCACGCCTCGAAGCTCTCGCCGGGTGGTTCATAGGACATCCGGGCCAGGGCTTCGGAGAGGTCGCTCCGTGCTGAGGATGGATTCGCCGCGAGGACATCCGCGTAGAACTCCCGCCACGCGATCTCGCTACGGAACTTCTCCGCCGCCTCCGTGGTGCCGTCGGTGGCGCCGCTGGTCGCGGGGGCCGTCGCCGCGCGCACGCCGTCCAGCACCGTTCTCGGATGTATGCAGCCCCATTTCAGGTAGGGCGACAGGCGCGAGGTGGCGTCGGCCGCCGGCTCGTCGCGGTGCCGCGCGTAGTCGCCGAGCGGCCCACGCAGGAAGGCGTGCAGGCGGTCGTGTGCGGCCTGCTCACCCGGCGGGGGCAATGTGACGCCGTCGAGGTCGGGGTCCGGGGGAATCTCCTCGCTACCCCCGCTCAGCGAGGCCGGATCAAGCCAGTCCGGCTCCGTGGGCGCGGGTGCGGCCGGCGCAGGCCACCCGTGCGCCTTCCAGGCCCGGTAGAAGGGGGTGAAGACCCGGTAGGGCGAGCCGTCCGGCTTGACCAGCCGGCCGGGCTCGACAGCGTAGGCCGAGCCGGTGCGCCGCAGCTCCCGTCCGCCCGCGAGCAGTGCCCGGGCGACCCGTTCGTCGCGGCGACGCCCGTACGGCCCGTGGTCGGCCGCGATGTGGACGACGTCGGCACCGATCTCGCCCGCCACGGCGGGGACGACCTGTTCGGGGTCGCCGGTGCGCACGCACAGCCGGCCGGCGAGCCTGCGGTCGAGATCCCGCAGGCAGCGGTAGAGGAACGCGAGCCGCACCGGCCCGGCCGGGCGGCGGAGCGCCTCGTCGAGGACGAACAGTGCCAGCACCGGGCCCTGCCCGGCCGCGGCGAGCAGGGCCGGGTTGTCGTCGAGGCGCAGGTCCCGGCGCAGCCACCACACGGTCCGACTCGATGTGGACGATCGCATCCGCAGAAGGTAACGACCCACACACCGCAACGCCCTGTGGACCACTCCAGTGCCACGCAGGTCCACGGCGTGGCATCACTTCATCCCCAGCCACGCACTGTTGTGCTGTCGGGGTGACGCAGGCCGTGCAATGGGATCAGGGCATCTCGGACGCCTGGTCGCGAATGGCGCAGACCGGCCCCAAAGTGATCGTCTTCGTTCTGATCCTCGCGATCGGCACGGTCGTCGTCCGGGCCCTGCTCCGCCTCGCGGACCGGGCCCTGGAGGACAACGGTTTCGACCGTCTGCTGGCCCGCAGCGGCATCGGCCGGCTGCTCCGCTGTCGGGACACCATGGTCCGCGACGGGCTGTTCCGGCTCGCCGCCGTGGCAGGTCTGCTGGCCGTCCTGCGCGTCGCGCTCGGCGTCTTCGGTCCCAGCCCGGCCGACCGGATGGCCGGCGCGGTCCTGGGAGTGCTGGTGCGGCTCCTGCTGGCGATCGCGATCGTGCTGGTCGGCCTGGCGCTGGCCGGCATCGCGCGCCAGTTCCTCACCGACTCCTTCAGCGGGCTGCCGCACGGGCGCGCCGTGAGCCGGGTCGTCGCCGCGGCCGCCTGCCTCCTCTTCGGAAAGGCCGCCCTGGACGAGCTCGGCATCGGAACCTCCGTCACGACCCCGCTGCTGTACGCGGTACTCACCGCCGGCACCGGAGTGCTCGTGGTCGGAGTGGGCGGCGGGCTGATCCGTCCGATGCAGAGCCGCTGGGAGGAGATTCTCGATCGCGCCGAGGACGCCGCCGAGGACGCTCGTGCCGCCTGGCGCACCAGCCACTCGCCGGCGGCACCCAACACCCCGCCACCCTCATCCACCGAACAGGCGTCCCCCGCCGGCCAGGCAGCCTCCGCCAGCAAGGCGTCCCCCGTCGGCCAGGCAGCCTCCGCCAGCCAGGGGTCCGCAGCCGAGCAGGTCCGCCGCGAGACCCGCCCGGCGCCTGGGCCGCGGCCCCCCGTCCCGCGGCGCCCGCCCATCCCACCGCCAGGCGAACGGCCGATGCCGGCACTGCCGCCGCGTCCGTCGACGGCGACCCGCCGGACGGCCGATCCCCGGGGACCGGTACCGTCTGCGGACCGCACCGTCCCGCCCCCACCGACGGGCACCGCGCCACGGTCCGGGCAGCCTGCTCCACCGCCCACACCCCCTGTTCGGGGGGATCAGCCCGGTCTCTGACCACGCTTCTGACCGACCAGTAGGGGCGCGTTCGGCAAACTACGACGCGCCACGACGCCGGGTGGGGCACTCTGGGAAGACGAGAACTACTTCGGGTCGCGGCGCGGCGCCGACGCCGCTCCGCACGACGGGGGGAGCCCCCTACGCCAGGACGAACAGCGGACGATCAGCACCTCGCGGAGGGCGACGCCACAGTGGCGTCACGAGATTGCGAGCGAAGGGACTTCCGGGTGAACGAGCCATCGGACATGGAACGTTCACGGCTGCTCCTTGGCTGGCTGGCAGCCCGTCGGGCAGTGGATCACTGCCTGTCCGACCTGCTGGCCGCCGGCCCCGCCGGTGAACGCAGGGTCCGCGAGTCGCTCGCGAGGGTCGATGACCTGGAGACACGCGCCCAGGTGGCATTCGATCGCTATCGCAGCGCGGCCGGGTCGGCCGAAACGGAGATGCCAGGTACCGAGCCGCCCCAGATCTGGCTGGCCGGCGCCGCGCCAGCTGCCGGCGCGGACGGAGCCGAGGACGGCCAGAACAGCAGGAACAGCGAGACGGGTCGCGGCCCGCGCAGCACCGTGGGCAGAATCGGCCCGGTCGAGCGCGGTGGCCCGGTCGACCGCGGGATCGGTGCGGCCCAGAGCAGCGCGGCCCAGACGGCCCAGAGCAGCGCGGCGCAGACGGCCCAGAGCGGTGCGGCGCAGAACGGCGAGGCCCGCGCGTTCGACGCCGAGACGCGAAACGTCATGCCACTACCAATGCACTCCCGCAGCATGACCCCAGCCGGTCGGGAGCAGTCCGGAGCCGACCCCGCGGCGGATCGTTGGGCGCCACGTGAGCGCCCGCGACTGAACGTCGTGCGCGAGGGCGATCTCGCGCGCAGCAGTTCAAATACAAAGAGTAATCAACGACACCGTTGATGCGCGGCCAGGTTGGCGGCGCGTCAGAATACCCGTCGTGTCGGCCGCCCACCGCCGCCGCGTCGTCGCGGTCCGGCTTCTTACCTCGCTGCTCGCGACGATGATGGTCGTCACCGGCTGTGGACTCATCGGTGCCAAGGGTTCCTCCCCGCAGGCGAGCGCCACGGGTAGTCCGGTAACCGCGACAACCTCGCCATCACCGTCGCCCACATCGGGCCCGGACGCCTTCGAGCGGAGTGGACGCGGTAGTCAGATCCGGCTGACGCTCCCGGACAGCGGCACGGTCGAGCCGTATCCCCTGGTCGTGGCTTTGCACAGCCTCTACCACGACGGCAGCGAGCCGCAGCTCGGCTGGGGCCTGGACGAGCTGGCCCGCTCGTCGGGCTTCGCGGTCGTCYACCCCGACGGCCTGAACCTGTCCTGGAACGCGGGTACCTGCTGCGGCGCCTCCGGCGCGGCAGGCGTCGACGACGTCGGCTGGCTGCGTTCACTCATCGCGCATCTGGAGACCGAGTACCCCATCGACCCCCGGCGAGTCAGCATCATCGGACTGTCGAACGGCGGAATGCTCGCCTACCGCTACGCCTGCGAGCACGGCGACGAGCTCGCAGGCTTCGCCGCCGTCGCGGCCAGCCTGCAGACGCTCAGCTGCGCCCCACCGGCGCCACTGACCACAGTGGAGATCCACGGCAGCCTGGACGGGCACGTCCCCTACGCCGGGACACTGTGGTCGGAACCGTTGCAGACCGGGATCACGCCGGTGGACGTCAGCCTCGCGCCGTTCCGCGCGGTCGACGGCTGCCCGGCGCCCACCCAGCCCGGCGACACGAGCTACACCGGCGCGGACGGCCGCCCCATCGGTGCCAGCACGAGCCCCACGGCGGCGTCCTCCGGCTCCGCCGGCACACCCACCGGCGACGGAGCCGCATCCGCGATCATCTCGGCCGCGGGACCCGACGGCCAGCTGGCCGGCTCCGGGACGGCCGGCTCCGGGACGGCGGCGGGGGCAGCTGGCCCATCGCAGCGGGCCACTTCCACGACCACGCCGGTCGCGATCCGGCACGAGACGCTCTGCTCGACGTCGGCCCACCTCGTCCAGTACGTCCTGCCGACGCTGGGGCACGGGTGGCCGGCGCTGACCGGCCCGACCGCGTTCAACACCGCCGCGGTGCTGTGGGACCTGCTGAAGGACGCTCGGTCGGCCACCGCCGGGCCGCGCATGTAGATCCCTGGCTCACGCGGCCACCCTTCGAGGATTCCGCAGCCCCACGCCGCACCGGCGATTGCCCCAAAAGGGGCAAAAGGGGCACCAATTCACCTGGCGACCCGCAAGAAGTGAGGATTTTGGTCGTTGGAACGACCAAAATCGTTCACTCTTGCGACCCGCCAACCCGGGCCACCGGGCCACCGGGCTCTCGGGCTCTCGGGCTCTTGGAGGTCCGGCCGTGTTCGTGGAGCGCGGACCTCCCCGCCCGCCCGCCGGCCGGTCAGGTCACGGGCTGGAAGGACGCCCGGAGCGCGGCCATGAGGGTGTTGAGCGTCCCCGAGGCCTCGGCGGGCACCCGGGCGATGAGCACGTAGACCGCGCCCGAACCGTCGACCGTGCGCATGAGGTAGGACACGCGCTGACCATCCCGGTCGTATGAGCCGGCGAGTTCCTGGGTCGGCGCGCCGGACGAGTCGGTGGCGGCGCCGGAACGATCCTGGCTCAGGCCGCTGACGCTGCCGAACTCACCGGCCTGCACCTTGCTGAGGGCGGTGGCGGCGTCGGCCCCGGCCACCCGGGCCACTCCGATCATCTGCGGGCCGTACTCGGCCGAGGTCCCGGCGGCACCGGCACCCGGCTCACCGAAGAAGACACCGGTGTTGTCCTGGCGCTGCTTCCAGGACCCCGGATGGGAGAACGTGGCCTTCTGAACGGCGTCCGTGTAGGCCACCCAGTCGGCCGGCACCGTCACCTGAGGCTGGGCACTCGCAGCGGCGCTGGGAGCCGGGGTGGTCGCCGCCGCCGCCGTGGTGGGAGTCGCGGACGGTTCGGTGCCCGTCGCGCCCGTCGCGGACGTCGTGTCGTCGCCGCTGGGCCGCACCTTCTCCCAGACGACTCCTGCTCCCACCCCGACCCCGAGCGCCACGCCCAGCACGACCAGAGCGATCACCAGGCGGCGCAGGAAGGGCCCCAGCCCGGTGTCCTCGCCGCCGGGATAGTCGTCCTCGAAGTCGTCGTCTCCGACCTCGGCCGGGAAGTCCGGTTCGTCGCCCAGGTCCGCGTCGCCGAAACCGCGCCGACGGGCCGCCGGGCGACGGCGTGGCCCGGTGCCGGCACGCTCCGCGCCGCCCAGGGCATCCCGGCCATCGAGATCCCGGCCATCGAGATCCCGGCCATCCGGGTCGGCGCCACGGCCCGCATCCGCACCACGGCCGGACAGGCCGCGCTCCTGGCCTGCCCGGTCAAGGTCGCGATCCCGGCGGCCTGGGCCATCCGGATCCGCGTCCCGGTAGGAACGAGCGGCGCCGCCCACCGGTTCGACGCGCGGTGGTGCCGTCGCGGAACGCGCCGATCCCTGCTGGTGAAGATCCCCACGGGGGCCGGTGCCATATCGCGGATCCGTCCCGGCGGTGTTCGCCGGCACGGGCCACTGCCCCGTGCCCACAGCGCCCATCGCACCCGTCGCACCAGCGGCACCCGCCGCGCCGAGAGCCCCCTGAGAACCGGTGGCGCCCTGGGGGCGGGGTGACGTGCGCGCCGCGCCTGCCCGCGGCACAAGAGCCCCCCGCACGGACGTCCCGCCGGAGCGGGTGTCGGTCGGTTCGTCCCAGCCGTTGCCGGGCGGGTAGCCACCGGCGGTGGGGCCGGTCGGGGGCTGGCCCATGGCGGGGAACCGGCCTCCCGCCGGATCCGCGGCGGCCGGGCCTGGTGACGGATGGCCACCGGCGGCCGCGCCAGGTGCGTAGCCGGCCGTCGCGGCATAACCGGGCCCCGCGGGCTGGGCAGACGCGAACTGTCCGGTCAGGGGGTCCAGGCCATCCGACGGATAGGCCTGCGGCGGCTGGCCCGGCTGCGGGTAGCCCGGCTGCGGCTGTCCCTGCTGCGGGTAGCCCGGCTGCGGCTGTCCCTGCTGCGGGTAACCCGGCTGTGGGTAGCCCGGCTGCGACTGAACCGGCTGTCGATACCCCCCAGGCGGATAACCGCCCGGCGGGTAGCCGCCGTCCTGATATCCACCGCCCGCGGGACGCCCACCCGGATACGGCGCAGCGCCGCCATAGGGATCTCCAGGCTGCGAATCGTTCGGGTGCGGCTGCGGCTCACGTGAGCCGGGTTCGCCCCAGTACCCCTCGGGTTCCGCGCCGCCCTGCGGGTGCCCCCGATAGCCGGGGCGACCTGGATCTCCAGGGCCTCCCCTCCATGCACCGTCCGTCACCAGACAACCTCCGATTCCGGGACATGCAGGAAAAACCCGCGCGGTATACCGGTGTACCACGCCGTTGCGAGTGCGTTGCGCGAGCCCCCTTGACATTCGGGCCAGCCGGAGTCGAAATCCCGGCGAACAGCCGGGCCCCCTTCCCCGGATGCGACCTACGCCGAACGCGGCTCACCGTGCGCGGCACGCAACTCAGCCGTGCCGGCTCAACGCGGCGGGCGACGCGGTCATGACCGCCCAGCGACATCATGACCACATCCAACGGTCGACATGTCACGACATCTTGCTCCGGCACTCACATCATGCCGCCTTCGCCCGAAAGCAGCACGAACTAGACGGGACCGTCACAGCGTGGCACAAACGTGCCGGGATGCCAGCCGATCACGCCGGCAGATCTTCCTCCGCCAGGCCCGTGCCCCTCCCCTTCGCGGCCGCCGGCCGAGGCATTTGTGAGTAGGCCTTCACAACCACCGCATCAATGAGCGACCACCATCCGGCGGGCCACATCGCGAGACGATGCAACGCACGCGGATCAGATCGGGCGACTGGGGGCGGGATCCCGGCGGGCGGCGAGCGATGTCCGGCCGCAGCCGACGGATCCGAGCGGCGGCGGACGACGACGACGCGCCGGCACCACGGAGGCCACGCGCCCCAGCCCTCACCCGGGCCAGCCCCCAACCTGCGGCGACTGCGTGCCGGGCGGCCGCCACAGCGCGATCCGTCCTGGTGGGTTCATGCCGGCCTGACCCACGCATCGGGCAGTATGTCGTGGATCGGACACGCGCCGCGGTGCCTGGCTAAGCGGAACGTTGGTCGGAATTCAGGAATCGCTCAGGGTGCCGGGGGAAAGTGCCTACCATGACAGCCACGCACGACGCTCGGTCTCCCTGGGCACCGCCCGACAACCTGCCGGAGCGGACCAGGCCCGAGGCGGCTAGTTCGGAGGGGCCGATGGAGCCGCGGTCGCACGACAACCAGCAGCCTCCGGGCGGGCCGTCGTCCGGCGCGCCCGCCTCGACGCCCAGCCCCGCCGGGCCTGAGCAGACAGGTGCCTTCCCCGCCGTCCACACTCCGGCTCCGGCTCCGGTTCCAGCTCCGCATCCGACCGGTCCGCGCCCCGGCCCGGGCGTCCCAGGTGGCTACTACCCGCCCGGCGACCAGCGGAGCAACCCCTACCCGCAGTCGGGGGAGCGGCCACCGGTGCACCCGGAGGCCTCCTACCGCCAGCCCTCGCCATGGGCCGCACAGCAGGCCTCCACGAGCCAGGGCCAAGGCGAGCAGCGGCCGGGATACGGCTCCGGCGCAACACCCGGCGGCCCTGGCGGTCCGGGGCAGCAGAGTGCCTGGTGGAGCTCCTCCTGGGGATCACCGGTCACGCCGCCCGCACCCGGTGGGCAGGGGCCCGGATCTCCCGACGGACCTGACGGATACGGTCGGTTCACCCCCGCCACGCCGACACCGGCGCCTATGCGGCGTCGCCGCCTGATCGCGGCAGCCGTGGCACTCGCGCTGGTGTCCGCCGGAATCGGTGGTGGTGTCGGCGCACTGGTCGCGGGCGACGACTCGCCGGCCGCGGTCGTGTCGACCGATTCGGGCCTGCAGCAGGCGACCGGCAGCTCCAGCGGGGTCTCCGAGGCCGCCGACAACACGGTCTCCTCCGCCGCGCAGACCATCCTCCCGAGCGTCGTGACCATCGCGGAGGAATCCAGCCAGGAGGCCGGAACCGGGTCCGGCACGATCATCCGCTCGGACGGCTACATCCTCACGAACAACCACGTCGTCTCCGGGGCGGCGAACGGCGGCACCCTCACGGTCACCATGCAGGACGGCCGGACCTTCGACGCGACGATCAAGGCCACCGACCCGAGCGCGGACCTCGCCGTCATCAAGATCAACGCCACTGACCTGCCGGCCGCCACCTTCGGGCAGTCCGACGCGCTGCAGGTCGGCGAGCTGGTTGTCGCCGTGGGCAGCCCGCTGGGCCTCAACGGCACGGTCACCTCGGGAATCGTCAGTGCACTGCACCGCCCCGTGCGTACCGGCGACTCAACTGTTCAGGACCAGACGAACACCGTGCTGGACGCAATCCAGACCGACGCGCCCATCAACCCCGGCAACTCGGGCGGTCCGCTGGTCAACAGCAAGGGCCAGATCATCGGGGTGAACACCGCCATCGCGACGGTTGGCGGCAGTTCCTCGCCCTTCGGTGAGAGCCAGCAGTCCGGCAACATCGGGGTCGGTTTCGCGATTCCGGGCAGCTACGCACAGAAAGTTGCGGCGCAGCTCATCGACACCGGCACCGCCCGGCACCCCTATTTGGGAGTCAGCGCCAACACCGCAGGTGAGAACACCCGGTCCACGGCGGCAAGCGGCACCGGAGCAAAGATCCAGTCGCTGGTCGACGGCGGCCCCGCAGACAAAGCGGGCCTCCGTTCGGGCGATGTCATCACCAAGGTGGGTGATCGGGCCATCACGGACATCGATTCGCTCATCGCGGCGGTCAGGTCCCACGACATCGGAAACCAGGTCCAGGTGACGTACCTGCGCGACGGCCAGACCAACACGGTGACCGTGACACTGCTGGAACAACCACCCAATTCCTGAGCACCGGCCGGGCGACGGTTTTAGGAAACACCCGGCGGTTTCCGCACCAGCCACCGGGACCACGCCACGCCGGCGATGCTGGAACGGATGTGTCGAAGATGCCTTCGTATAAGCTTGCTTCGGTGTCCGATGAAGGGGGATACGGCACCATGTTCAGCGTCAAGCTGACCATGGTGTCGAGGTGACGACAAAAAATCTTCACAACCTTCACCCCGGCCAGATCAGGCACCTCCTACTATTGAGCCTGCCTGACCGGTGACCAGGCCTGGCGCCACATTGGTCGCCAAACCTGGTCCCGGCGCCGAGACCAGGAACGTCGTCCCGGGGAGTTGCAGCTGATGAACGACGACGCGGACCTGGTGGCCCGTGTTCGGCGTGGTGATCGTCAGGCTTTCAACGATCTCTACAACCGCTACGCCGACGACGTCTTCTCGATGTGCCTGCTGATCCTCGGCGACCCGACGGTCGCCAGGGCGGCGGCCGGAACCGCGTTCGCCCTGGTGGCGCGAACGCGGTTGAATCCCCTCTCCGATCCGACCCGCCTGCGCCCCTGGCTCCTCGAGCTCGCGCGCGGCAGCGCGCTGGCCTGGTCCGGCTCGCCGCAGGCCCGCAGCGTCCCGGTTCCGCACGGCGTCTCGCCGGAGGAACTGCTGGACGGTGCCATCGTGCCGGCGCCGACCAGCCTGCGAACCGGCCTGCAACGCACCTTCGACCGCGCGGCTGTCGCCGCCGCGGCCGCCGCGAACCGGCGGGCCGCGGAGCGCGCCGGTTCCGCTGGTCCTGCTGGTTCCGCCCGAGGCTACGAAGCCACCGTCACCCCGCTCCCCGGCGCGGCCATCCCCGGAAACGCCCCGGCCTTCGGCGGCGCGCCGGCAGGTGCGCCCCCTGATCCTCGGGTCGCCTTCACCGCCTCGGGCGGCGGGAACGGCGCCGGCGTGCGCGCCGTCGGGCCCGAGGACGCCGTCACAATCGTCTCCCCCTCCACCGGGCTGCCGGCGGGGCAGCTCGACGAGCAGGTCACGCCGCCAGGCGACCATCCCGACGACGGGTCGGCGACCGGCCTGCCGCTGCTGGCCCTCGACCGGGCCCTGGCAGGCTCGAACGCCCGCGGCAACGGATTCTCCGACTTCCGGGCTCGGCCGACCATCGCGGTGGCGGCCGCGCTGGCAGTGGCCGTGGCCGGGCTCACCGCCGTCATCTCCTGGCCCACCGGGCGCGCCGAGCTGGTGGCCGACGCGGGCACCGGCATGGTCGCGATCACTCCGACGCTCCCGGCCGGCGCAGGCACCCTGCCGACCGCGGCCCAACCGCCGGTCGTGCCGGTGGACGCGCCGCCCTCGCCGACGGTGGCAGGCGCCTACACGAGCCGCCCCGCCACCTCACGCCCGACGCAGATCGTCCGTGAGGTCGACGCGCCGAAGCCCTACACCCCGCCGCCGTCGAGGCCCGTACCCGCGCCCACGCCGCCGGCCACGGTTCAGCCACCGGCGCCCACCCCGCCGCCCACCAGCCAGCCGACCACGCCGGCCACCGTGGTGCCGACGACACCGCCGGCGCAGACACCCACCGGCCCGTCGTCGACCACGCCGCCTGACGGCAACGCGCCGACGCCCACGACGGTGCCACCGACGACGACGCACACCACGCCGACGGCCCCACCGACCTCGGATCCGTCCACGCCGACGACCGGGGCACCGACGACTGCGGCGCCGTCGTCGTCGCCCACGAGCAGCGATACGAACCGGTTCCCGTTCCCCCTGCCCTGGGCGACCAATCCGGTCCCCGTCTGACCCATCCGGTCGAGGTCCGGTCCGGTCTCCTCGCGGGCGCCGGACCTCCGAACGCCCGGTAGCCCGGTAGCCCGGTTTGGCAAGTCGCAAGAGTGAAGGATTTTGGTCGTCGGAACGACCAAAATCCTTCACCTTTGCGGGTCACCAGGCGACTCTTCGCCCCGTTTGCCCCTCTTGAGGTGAATTACCGGTGCCGCGCGGCTGTGCGGGATCCTTGGTGGGCGGCTGTGCGGGTGGGGTTCGCATTCCGTCAGCACGGATCCGCCAGGCCCATGCTGGTGGCCCAGATCCGCTGGTGGCCCAGATCCGCCGCGTCTCAGGATTCTGCTACGGGCTCCTCCGGCGACCACGATCCTGAGATCCTGCTCAGCAGCAGCAGCGGCAGCCCGGAGCTGGAACTCGACCGCCGGCCCGCGGCCCGGCCTGCCTCAGCGCACCCTGCAGAAGGCTTCAGCGCACCTTGTAGAAGACCGTCGTCACGTACTGGTCGAAATCGTTGACGCGCAGGTAGAGGCGCAGCTGCCACTGGCCCGGCAGAGGCACTCCGACCCCTTCGGCGACGGCCTGGCCGTCCGCGACCCTCACCAGTGGAACGTCCAGAGGCCCGACGCCCGCCGCCGGCAGGCTCAGCTCGCCCTTGACCTCGACCAGCCGCTGCGGCCGGCCCTGCGGGTCATAGGTATGGATGCGGATGGTTTCCAGGCCGGTCCTGGTGGGCGCGATCTCGACGTCGACGGTCATCGGGCCGGCGATCGCCGTCCTGGAGAACGGCGGCGCGTAGGACTCCCGACCGGGAATGGTGTTCACGAGGATCGCGGTGACGGTGAGAACGGCGACGCCGACGATCATCTCGAAGAGCACGCCTCGGCGCAGCCCGGCGATGGCAAGCGACGTGACAGCCTGATTCGGCGCCACCTGACTCGAAGCCGGCTGTTCCGAGGCCGAATGTTCCGAAGCCGGCTCTTCCGAACCAGCCGGGAAGTGGCGCTGCACCCAGCGCTGGGCCAGCAGGCCCAGGCCCAGCGCACCGAGAACGAACCAGAGCTTGTACAGCAGAAGACGCCCGTACGTTGTGCCGAACAGTGCTCCGAAGGCACCGATCTCCCGCAGGGTCTGGAAGATCCCGGTCAGCACGATCACGGCGACCGCGACCATCGCGGTCCTGGACCATCGGGGCAGAACCCGGGTCATCTCGTCGGCCCAGCCGGGCTCGACGGGCTCGCCGTCGCCCAGCCCATCGAGGCCGTAGAGCTTGTTGAGGCCCGGTAGCTCCATGGAACCGGCCGCCGAAACGGCCTCCGCACTCGCGCTCGCACTCGCACTCGTGCCCGCGACGGCGCCCGCGCCCCGGCCGGACGAGACCGCGGCCGGATCCGCGGGGCTGGCGAACGAGCCGGGACCGCGTGGGGAACCCTCGGCGCCGCCGCCGGTGGCGGCGGTGGCGGTGTGACGCGGCCTGGGCCGGCCGAGCAGCGACAGCCCGAGAACGCACAGGCCGCCCAGCCAGATCGCCATCGCCGCGGTGTGCAGCGTCATCGAGGCGGTCGCCAGCCAGACCAGCCCGCCAGCGCTCGCGTGGCCGATCATCGCCATGGTGGTCGCGAGCACCAGCCCCAGCCCGGCAAGCTCGACCAGCCCTCGCCGACCCGGCCCGGTCGGCTGATGGCCAGCGCCGCCGCCCTCGACGCCGCCCTCACCGGCGGGCTGCCGCACCCGGCGCAGCAGCGGGACAGCGAGCAGCAGCGCCAACATGCGGATCGCCAGGAGCTGGCCGTAACGATCCTCCAGGGTCACCGCGATCTGATCGGCGTCCAGGACGGAGGTGATTCCCTCACCCGACGAATACGGCCCCTGAAGCAGCAGCATGCCGATCGCGCCGATCAGGCTGAGCAGCCAGCCTGCGGCGATCAGCCGGACCGGGCCGCGGCGGCGCGCACCGGCCGGCCAGAGCACCGTCACGAAGAAGGTGGCACCGATCAGCAGGGCCGCGCCGGCGAAGGTCACCAGCCGGGCCGCGCCCAGCGCCACGCCGACCACTCGTGATCCGCCGCCGCCCGAGGGCAGCGCCGCGGCCGCCCCGGCGTCGGGCGGCCCGCCGACGCCGAAGGCGAACGCACCACCGACCGGATGACTGTCCGCGGAGACCACACGCCAGCTCACAACGTAGGTTCCCGTGCCGAGGCCCGAGCGCAGCGCGATCGTCACCTCCGACGCCGAGGATCCGTTCTTCGCCTCGCCCTCGTCAGCCCGGGCGCCGGTGGCGTCGAGGACGCGAATCGCGTCGGACTTGACCGACACGGCTTCGCTGAAGGTCAACGTCACCCTGGCCGGGGCCTGATCGAGGGCCGCTCCGCCGACCGGGTCGCTGCGCTCCAGCACGGCATGGGCCGACGCCGGCAGCGCCGTGCCCAGCAGGGCGACGGCGACGATCCCCACGACCGTGAGCACCCGCCGAAGCCCGCCAGACAACCCGCCCCCGCCCCCGCCCGGGCGGGGGCTACGGCGCGGGTGCGTGCGGTGGTCGCTGGCGCATCGATCGGGTCCGGTCATGAGGTTTCCGTTCTGAGTGATCTCCGGGGCGGGTGCCCCCGAAGCGGGTGCCCCTGGCGCCGGTGGCCGGGGGCACCCCAGGTGATCAGGCCCGCCGACGGGTGCTGATCAGCGCGAACGCGCCTGCGGCCAGACCGAGCACTCCCAGCACGAGGCCGGTGATCCCGAGCGCGCGTGCCGTGCCATCCGATGCCGATGCCGACGCAGATTCGTCGCCCGCCGACGCGGAGTCCCCGGTGCCGGCATCCGCGTGCTCGTCGGCGGCACCGTCGTCATGGTCGCTGTCCGAAGCCGCGGCCGCGGTCAGGGTGACGGCCGGTGCCGGGTGGTCCGGCTCGTCCGTGCCAGGCTTGGCCACGTCGATCCAGCGGACGATCTCGCCGTCGGAGTAGGTCTGCAACGTCTTGAAGACCACCTGGTCGGCGTCGTCCGGCAGCGGGCCGGCCGAGACGTTGAAGGTGTCGAACTCGCCGGGCCTGATCCCGGCACCGTTCTCGGCTGTCCAGGTGATCTGCGTGACGACCTCGGTGATCTGCGTTCCGTGCGCGGTGAGCGGCTTCGCCGGCGCGCCCTTGGTCACCTTGTAGGTCCAGCCGGGCTTGGGCTGGACCGTCACCGAGGCGATCGGCGCGTCGGCTGGGAACTGCACGTCGAGCGCCGTGGTCGACGCGGTGTCGCTCTCGGTCGGAACCTTGAACGTCAGGGTGGTGTAGGCACCCTTGGCCGCCTCGGCCGGAGCGACGGTGACGTGCGCGGACGCCGGAAGGGCCAGCGCGATGCTGCCCGCCGCCGCGGCGAGCGTGCACAGTGCGCCCCGACGGAGGCGAACTGCGCGGGTGGTGCGAGACATGGGACCTCCTCGAGGACCGGGCTGGTCCTCACGGGTGATCGGACTGGTTGACCCGAGCACCAGGGCCGTGGCACGGCGCGACAGACCGGCCCGTGCAGCGCGATCGAGCTGCTGATCATCGAGCTGCTGATCACGGACGGACCGCCGCGGCGCCTCCGTCCAGGCGGACGCGCGGAACCCGCTACCGGGCTGTCGCCATCACTGCGGACACACCGGCGCGGGGACACGACCCCGGCCGGCGCGCCGGCGGGCCGCGCCAACCAGCGTCGGTTCCCAGCAGGAGAAGGTGCGCACACCAGCGCGCACCCGCGCCCCCACCGCCACCACCAATGCCGCGGCCACCGCCACCACCACCACCGCTGCCGCCGACCCGGCCCAGCGCGGCGGCCATGCCGGCAGCGGCGTTGCGCAGCCGGGCCCACGTGCCCGCGCCCGATGCCATCAGCCGTGCCGCCGCCCGCAGGCGAGCCAGGACGTCCATGAGCACGAACGCGACAACGGCGACGACCCGTTCGACGGCCACGCGCAGTGCCGCCGTCGCCCACAGCCGCCGCTCGCAGCGGCGCAGTGACACGGCCACGCAGCCGGCCGCGAGAGCATGAGCAGCGATCATGGGCCCGGCCGGGACCAGCTCGGCGAGCAGATGGGCACCGGCGCCCGGCCGCGGGCGGGCCGCCCCGGCTGCCTGGTGGTGATGCGCCTGGAGCGCGAACGCCGTGTGCAGGAGCACCTGGGCGGTCACGACGGCCGCCACCAGGGCGGGCAGTGCCCGCTCCCGGTCGGCGAACCCGAAGGCCACCCGGATCAGCAGCGCGGTGGCGACGGCGAGCAGCACGACCGGTGGACGGGGGTCGCCGGCGGCGACGTGCGCCGCGAGTGCGAGGCACGTCGAGGACACGCCGAACACGGCCGCTCGCGCGAGCCTGCCTGTCCCCCGTGCACCGGTCATCGGTGCAAGCCTGCCACGTGCGGACGTCGCGGTCCGCAAAGACCACATCACGACATCAGCGGGTGGACGTAGCTGACACCGACCGCACTCCGGAATCACGAAAGATTCCCGGCATTACGGACTTCAGGCAGCCACGGAGCGCCGGATCTCCCAGCCCGTCGCTCTCGTCCGAGGCGCAGATAGGGTTCGTTCTCGTACCCCCTCGACCACGACCGGGGAGCCGGCGGTGACGACCAGCCGCACCCGGCCGCCGTTGTGTTGGTAACCGAAAGCGAGCGCTGATGGGTACAGCTGCGGGCCTGGGCGCGGGCAGTGAGGCGGGTGACGAGGCGGGCCGCGCCGGGAGTCCGCCCCCGGGGCGGGTCGTGCGCCTCTACCGATATCCGGTGAAGGGCTTCAGCCCGGAGGAACTGGCCGAGGTGTCGCTCACCCCCGGCGGCGGCGTGCCCGGCGACCGGATGTTCGCGCTGGCCCGCCCGGGCACGGAGTTCACCGAGGACGAGCCCGTGTTCCTGCCGAAGACCCGCTTCGTCATGCTGCAGAAGGACGAGGCGATCGCCCGGATCCGCACCTGCTACGACCCTGCGGCCGGAACGCTCGCCTTCGGCCTCGGCACCCCCGGCGGGCAGGTCCGCGCCGATCTGACCAGCCCGGCCGGGCGCGCCGTGTTCGAGGAGTTCGTCCAGTCGCAGCTCGGGCCGGGCCTCGGGGGCCGACCGCGGCTGGTCGCCGCCCGCCGGCACCACCGCTTCACCGACGCCGGTGGCGCCGGGGAGGCCTTCATGCACGCCGTCTCGGTCATCAATCTCGCGTCGGTGCGCGACCTCGCCGAGCGGATCGGCCAGCCGGTCGACCCGCTGCGCTTCCGCGGCAACATCTACGTGGACGGAATCCGGCCCTGGGCCGAGCTCGACTGGACCGGCCAGGAGTTCACTCTGGGCGCGGCCCGGGTGCGGGTCCTGGCCCGTACGCCACGCTGTGCGGCGACCACGGTCAATCCGGACACAGGCGACCGTGACATCCGGATACTCAAGGAGCTGTCCAGTCACTACGGGCATACGGACTGCGGGATCTACGTCACCGTCCTGACCGGCGCGACACTGCGGCCCGGCACCTCCCTCACGCCGCCGGGCGKATACGAGGAGGCTCTGCCGTGCGAGTCGTGATCGCGGAGGACTCGGTGCTGCTGCGCGAAGGCCTGCGCCGGCTGCTCACCGAAGCGGGCTGCGAGGTGGTGGCGGCGGTGGGCGACGGCCCGGGCCTCGTCGACGCGGTCGCGGCGCACCGGCCCGACGTCTCGGTGGTGGACGTCCGGATGCCGCCGTCGCACCGGGACGAGGGGCTGCGCGCCGCGATCTCCGCCCGGGAGAAGGTCCCCGGCTCCCCTGTTCTCGTCCTGAGCCAGTACGTGGAGAAGCAGTACGCCGGCGAGCTGCTGGCCGACGGCGTGGGGGCGGTCGGCTACCTGCTCAAGGACCGGGTGGCGGACGTCCGCGAGTTCGTCGAGGCGGTGCGGCGGGTGGCCGCCGGCGGGACGGTGATGGATCCCGAGGTGGTGGCCCAGCTGCTGGCGAGCAGCCGCCGCAACGACCCGCTGACCTCGCTCACGCCACGCGAGCGCGAGGTTCTCGGGCTGATGGCCGAGGGGCGTTCGAACACGGCGATCGCGGCGGCCCTCGTGGTCAGCGGCGGAGCGGTGGAGAAGCACATCTCGAACGTGTTCACCAAGCTCGGGCTGGAGTCGTCGGGCAACGACCACCGCCGGGTCCTCGCCGTCCTCGCCTATCTGCGACGTTCCTGAGCCAGCCCCGCCGGTGGAGGTCGCCATGGCGCCGCATCCCCTCGACCCGCTCTCGGCTGCCGAGATCAGCCGGGCTTCGGCGCTGCTGCGTGCGTTTGCGCAACTGGGGCCGGAGTTTCGTTTCGTTTCCGTTGAGCTTCAGGAGCCACCAAAAGCCGCGCTGGTGGCCCGCGAGTCCGAGCGCGAGGTCGCCGACGCGCTCGCGCCGCCGGACCGGCAGGCGTTCTGCGTCCTGTACGAGCGCGGAACACGGCGGACGCACGAAGCGGTCGTCTCACTCACCGCGGGCACCGTGGTCGACCTGCGCGTGGTGCCCGGGGTGCAGCCGTCGATCATGATGGACGAGGTCCTGGCCTGCGAGGACGCCGTCCGTGCCGACGGCGCCTGGCAGGCCGCCATGGCCAGCCGCGGGGTCACCGACCTTTCGCTCGCCATGATCGACATCTGGTCCGCCGGGTACACCGGAAGCGACGACGATCCCGCGCGGCGCCGGATCGCCCGCCCGCTCACGTTCGTCCGGGCGGCCCCTGGGGAGAACGGTTACGCCCGGCCTGTGGAAGGGCTCACCGTGGTCGTCGACCTCGACGCGATGGCCGTGGTCGAGGTCGTCGACCACGCGGCGGCGGCGACGACTGAGGCGGGCACCGATGGACCGGCCGGCGACGCAACGACTGGCCACGCAACGACAGGCCACGGAACGACAGGCCACGGAATCGTGCCGTTGCCGCCCCGGCCCGGCAACTACATCCCGGGGCTGATGACCGCCGATCCGGACAACGTTCCGGCGTTCGACCGGCTACGCGACGATCTGCGCCCGATCGAGGTCAGCCAGCCGCAGGGAGCGTCCTTCACCCTCGACGGGCATGCTCTGCGCTGGCAGCGCTGGGAGCTCCGGGTCGGGTTCACGCCCCGCGAAGGGCTCGTCCTGCACCAGATCGCCTACGTGGACCGGGGACGGCGCCGGCCCCTCATCCAGCGGGCCTCGGTGTCGGAGATGTTCGTCCCGTACGGGGACCCGGCGCCGACGCACCGCGTCAAGAACGTCTTCGACATGGGTGAGTACGGGGTCGGCCGGCTCGCGAACTCGCTGCGGCTGGGCTGCGACTGCCTCGGCGAGATCACCTACCTGGACGCGGTCGTGAACGACTCCGCGGGTGAGCCGGTGACCATCCCGAACGCGGTGTGCATCCACGAGGAGGACACCGGCATCGCCTGGAAGCACACCGACTTCCGGACAGACCACGTCGAGGTCCGGCGGATGCGCCGACTGGTGATCTCGATGATCAGTACGGTGGGTAACTACGAGTACGGGTTCTTCTGGTACCTCCACCTGGACGGCTCGCTGGAGTTCGAGGTGAAGCTGACCGGCGTGATCTCCTCCGGCGCGGTCCGGCCGGGAGCGTCGCCGACCCACGGTGTGCTGGTCGCACCCTGCCTCTACGGACCGAACCACCAGCACTTCTTCAACGTGCGCCTGGACATGGAGCTCGACGGCGGCCCGAACTCGGTCGTCGAGGTCGACTCGGAGCCCGAGCCCCCGGGCCCGGGCAACCCGACCGGCGTCGCCTGGCGCACGAAGGAGACGCCGCTGCTCACCGAGAGCGAGGCCCAGCGCGTGGTCGACCCGGCCGCCGCACGCTTCTGGCGGATCACCAATCCCCGCCGGCACGGTCCGCTGGGCCGCCCGGTCGCCTACCGGCTCGTCCCCGGCCACACGGCCCCGCTGCTGGCGCATCCGGCGTCCCATCAGGCCGCTCGGGGCAGGTTCGCCGCACGCAATCTGTGGGTCACCGCCTTCGACGAGAGCGAGCGCTTCGCCGCCGGCGCCTACCCGAACCAGAGCGCGGGCGGTGCGGGGCTCCCGCGGTACGCCGCCGCCGACCGGCCGGTGGCCGACACCGACATCGTCGTCTGGTACAGCTTCGGCGCCCATCACGTCGTCCGGCCGGAGGACTGGCCCGTCATGCCGGTGAGCCGGATCGGCTTCGAGCTGCGCCCGGACGGCTTCTTCGACGGCAACCCCGCGCTGGACCTCCCTCCGACCGCGCACGACGGCGCACGCCGAGGAACGGACCACGGAACGAGCCACACAACGGGCGGCGGAGCGGACCGCGAAGCGCACCGGCCGGCCGCGGGCACCGGGCGATCCCACCTGGGTGGGGGCACCGCCGAGGGGGCATGCGGTTGCTGACGGGCGGGCCCGGCGACACGGGGCCCACGCGACACGCGCGCCCCGGAAGGTCATGTCTTGCCCCAGAACGGGGGTACCTGCCCTAGGCTCCGGAAGATGTGAGCCCTGTTCTCGCCTCGAATCGGGCCGGGAACCTCGTCCGTGCTCTGATCATCATCGCCATCCTGGTCCTGATCATGCGCACGGCGTACCTGCTCTGGGTCTTCCACACGCCGGCCTGGACGTCCCGGCCGCACGACGTCCAGTACTGCGGCGGGTGGTACGAGCGAAGCGAGACCCCTGACCTCACCGGGGCCGAGGCCCGCAAGCGCGCCGGTGGCCGGCTCAAGCAGGTCATGCGGTCACCGGTGCTGCGGCCCATCACGGCCTACCGGCCCGGATCGGCCTGCCCTCGGTACATCTTCGCGAAGGTCGCCTCCGACACGTACGTGCAGTACGAGATCACCGACGACTGACCGGCGCCCACGCAACCGTGCCACCGCACAACCGCCCGCACCGCACAACCGCCCGCACCGCCCGGCGGCAGGTCGGCGTGGCAGGTCAGCGGTGGCTGAGCTTGTTCGCGTGCCGCGCGGCGGCGTGCACGTGGACCCGGGCGTGGATGGAGGTCCGCTGCGCCAGGGCCGCCCGCACGGCGCGGTGCAGCCCGTCCTCCAGATAGAGCGTCCCGTCCCATTCGACGACGTGCGGGAACAGGTCGCCGTAGAAGGTCGAGTCGTCGTCCAGCAGGACGTCGAGCGCGAGCACCCGCTTCGTCGTCACGAGCTGGTCGAGCCGCACCTGCCGCGGCGGAATCGCGGCCCAGTCCCGCTGGCCCAGGCCATGGTCGGGATACGGGCGACCGTCACCGACCAACTTGAAGATCACCCGGCACCTCCTTACTCGGGGGCGTGAGACTGCCCGACCACAACAGCCTAGAATCCTCCGCCCGCGCGCCGGATCCCGGTGTCCTTCCAGCCGCGCGTTGCGCAGACCTTGGGAATTCTGGCCGAAGTTGATCTGAGATGCGGACCTGTAACCAGACGAATGACTTGACCAACTCCGCATCTGCCACTTAAGTAAGCCTTACCTGATGCCAGAGGAGGTCCGGTGACGAGTCCCAGCACGGACGTCGACATGCCGGTGCTGGCCGAACAGGCGAGGACGATCCTCRCCGGCGGCCGGCGCGCGCTGCTCACCCTGCCCTGCGCCAACGTGCGCGGCTGGGCCGGACTCATCGACGACGGTGGCGAGCCGCTACTGATCGTCGGGGCGGACAGCCCTCCGGTCCACTGCGCCGGCGCGGGTCGCCGGGCCCGCGTCGACGTCTGCGGCCACAACGGCGAACGCCTGGTCCTCGCCGGCGTGTTGCGGCTGGCACCGGAGAGCACCGAAGATCTCGTCGATCGCCTGGCCGACCTGGGCCGCACCATATCGGTGACCGCCGGTGATGTCAGTGATCTCCGCGTCCTGTCCCTCTCAGTGGACGACGTCCTGATCTGCCTGCCGGACCGCGCGGAACGCGCAGATCGCGGGCTCGGTTCGGGCCGGGCGGCCCAGAACACGGCGACGTCACGCTTCAGGCCGGCCGGTCCCGCGGCGGCCTCGTCGTCCCGCGGGTCCCGGATGGGGCGGTCAGGGCGCGGATCACGTCGTGCGAACACCGTTCGGCTGGACGGCCGCTGGTCGGCACTCGGCCCCGCGCGCCGGGTCGATCTCAGCTCGTACGCCCTCACCGAGCCCGACCTGATCGCCGCCTACGCCCCGGATCTGGTCCGGCACCTCAACGATGAGCACGCGACCCAGGTGCGGCTGCTCGCGGCACACGGTGTCGCGCCCGCCGGGGCCCCGCAGGAGGTGGCCGGTGCGCCTGTGCGGCCGCTCGAGGTCATCGGCGCGTCGGTGACCTCACTGGACCGCCGTGGGCTCGACCTGTGGCGCATCGACCCCGACGGCGCACGCCAGGTCCGGGTGGCCTTCAGCGCGCCGCTGGTCGAGCCGCGTTCGCTCGGGCGTGAGCTGCGCCTGCTCCTCGACGGGACAGCACACGGAGCCGACGAGACGACATGCGGAACCGACTAACGCGGCAAAGCCGGGCCGCAGCCCCTCGCCGATGAACGATGGACGATGACCGATGGCGACCATGGGAGCAGCTTTGGCCAGCACCGACAGCGTGATCGACCAGCTGTTCCCGGTCGACGGCACGCCCGAGGGCGGCCCCGCCCACCCGAAGATCACCAGCGCCGGCGCACCGGATGCGCTTTCGCCGTTCGACTCACGGGTCGCCGGCTGGGCACGGGCACTGTCCATACCGGGCCCCAGAGGGGCTGCGCCAGGCTCATAATCATCGGCGGACGCACCTGCCCCTCCCGTCCGGAGGTCCGATGCCGCACCCGCCGTTCCGACGCGCCCGGCCGAACCAGCCGACCCGGCGAGCCCAGCCGGCTCGGAGAACGTCCGTCGTTCTGAGCGGTCTGCTGCTCGCCGGCCTCGCTGCCACGGGCTGCTCGTCCGGCTCCGGCTCGGGCTCGGGCGCCGGCGCCGGCGCCGGCGCCGGCGCCGGCGCCGAAGGCGACAGGAAGGCCACGCCTGCTACCCAGACCGGGTCGGTGGCCGACGACCGCTCGCCGGCGGTGGCCTCCGCCCAGCCCGGCGGGGCACCGGGCAGTCCGGCGGCCGCGCAGACCACGCGCATCAAGGGTGCCGGTGGGAACGTCGATGTCGGATTCGTCGACCTGCGGGTGGACGGCAGGCTCCTGCAGCTGGATCTGCTCTTCACCCCCCGCTACGCAGACGATCCCGGCACCGAGATCTCGCTCTACGAGATGGCCGGCCGGCGCGATGCCAGCGTGACCCTGATCGACACCACGAACCTGCTCCGCTACACGGTGGTGGAGGATTCCGGCGGAGTGGCCCTGGCCCCGGCCGCAGGCACCACCCGGGCCCGCAACAACGAGGCTGTCTCCGGCACGTACACCTTCGCCGCGCCGCCGGCGAGCGTGACAGCTCTGGACGTCTATCTCAACGACCAGCTGATCGTCGACGATGCCCCGATCAGCCGCTGACCGGAGCGCCGGGCCGGCCGTCGGGTCGGCGCTCGCCGTCTGTGCCCTTGCCTGTGTTCTCGTCGGTCCCGGCAGCCCGCGCGCGCTGGGCGCCACGGCCGGCCCGTCGGCCGCCGGCCCGACGCGATCCGCGGACGTGCCCGACGAACATCTCACCGCGTCGGTGCGCGGCCTCGACACCGCCGGGTCGGTGCTGACGATCGATCTGGCCGACGCCGTCAGCCCACTGCACACCGAGGAACGCCGGGATGACCAGCTGATCGTCACGATCAGCGCGGATGTCCTGTTCGCCTTCGACTCCGCCGACCTGACGGACGTCGCCCGCGCCGAGATCACGAAACTCGCCCCACGGGTCAGGCCCGGCACCGAGACGGTCACCGTGCTGGGTCACACCGACAAGCTCGGCACCCCGGCCTACAACGTGATGCTCTCCCAACGTCGCGCCGACGCGGTCGCCCGCGTGCTCCGCGGCCTGCTGCCGGGCGGGACGAGGGTCTCGGCGACCGGCCGCGGCGGCGCCGACCCGGTCGCTCCGAACAGCCATCCGGACGGATCGGATGACCCCGACGGCCGCGCGCTGAACAGGCGAGTACAGATCAGCTTTCCCGCCAGCTGACCTCGCGCGCCCTCGGCTTTACTCTCCCCGGGCTGTTTGACGACCTGACCTGGGCCGGGGCCAAGCGGGGCCAGCCGTTCCAACCGCGGCACCGCGGCTCGGCGGCACCACGGCTCGGCGGCACCACGGCTCGGCGGCACCACGGTTCCGCGGTGCCGCGGTGCCGCGGTGCCGCGGAACCGGAGCGGCGGCCTCCCGCTGGTGCCGGTTCTGCTCGCGGGTCAGAGCCAGCCCGCGGCATTCGCGCGAGATTCCGGGTGATCCGGCGATCCACGCTGATTTGACATCCGGATCGACAACCGTTTTCATTTTCCCATGCGCCCCGCCTCACTCCGTGCCGCGGTCGGAAGACGATCGAAGCGTCGCCCCGCGACCGCCCGGCGGGCGCGCCTCACCGCCTCCGTGGTCGCCACGGCACTCACCGCGGGCCTGGCGGCCTGCGGCGGTTCCGGCGCGGGGTCCTCCGCGGGCGGAGGGGAGTCGGCTCCACGCGTCGTGGCGACCACGACCTATGCGGCCGATTTCGCGCGGGCCATCGGAGGCGACGGTATCCAGGTCACGCAGATCCTCCGGCCAGGGGTGGACCCGCACGACTACGAGCCCTCCCCAGCCGATCTCGCGGCGATCGCCGACGCGGATCTCCTGATCGAGAACGGGGTGGGGCTGGAGAGCTGGCTGGACGACGCGATCTCGGCGAGCGGTTTCGACGGTACCGAGGTCGTCATGGCCGACGGGGTCACGATCCGCCATCCGGACGACTCCGAAGAGGCCGCCGCGGCCGAGGCGCACGACGAGCATGAGGACCACGAAGAGGGCGATCCACATATCTGGCACGACCCCCGCAACGTGAAGATCATGGTTGGCAACATCGAGAAGGGCCTCACCGCCATTGATCCCGAGAGCTCGGCGGAGTACCAGGCCAATCTCGCGGCATACCGTGCCAAGCTCGACGCGCTGGACAGCGAGACCCAGCGCGAGATCGACAGCATTCCGGTGGCCCACCGCAAGCTCGTGACCAACCACGACTCCTTCGGCTACTACGTGCAGCGGTACGGCCTGGAGTTCGTCGGCTCGATCATTCCCAGCTTCGACACCTCCGCCGAGCTCTCCGGCCGGTCCATCGACGACATCGTCGGGAAGATCCGGGCCTCGGGCGCCGTCGCCGTCTTCTCCGAATCGTCACTTCCGCCGCGAACCGCGCAGACGATCGGTAGCGAGGCAGGCGTCCGCGTGATCTCGGGCGAGGACGCGCTGTACGCGGACACCCTCGGGCCGTCCGGTTCCGCCGGCGCCACCTATCTGGAAGCTCAGCGCCACAACACCGACACGATCGTCGACGCACTCCGGTGAGCGGCCCGACCAGCGCTCCCGTCGTCGCGGTACCTGAGCAGGCGGGCACGGATGTCCCGCCCTCGCCCGGCGACCTGACGCCCGCAGGCGAACAACCACCCACAGGCGAACAGACGCCCGCCGGCGACCGGCTTCCCGTCGGCGACCACGCTTCCGCCGGCGCCGCGCTCGCCTTCGATGACGCGGCGATCGCCTACGGCCGTTCCACGGTGCTCCACAGCGTGCACGGCGCCCTGCACCAGGGCCGGACGCTGGCGCTCATCGGGCCCAACGGCGCCGGCAAGTCGACCCTGATCAAGGCCGTGCTCGGGCTGCTCCCCGTGAGCTCCGGATCGATCACCGTGCTGGGCCGGGCACCGGCGGCCGCGCGCCGCGAGGTCTCCTACGTGCCCCAGGCCGACACCCTCGACCGGGACTTCCCGATCTCGGTCGGCCAGGTCGTCCTGATGGGCCGTTACCGCGGAATCGGTTGGATCCGCCGGCCGGGCCGAGCGGACCGCGCGGCGGCCCAGGCCGCGCTGGAGGCCGTCGGGCTGGCCGACCGCAGCCGGGACCGCTTCGGCCTGCTCTCCGGCGGGCAGCGCCAGCGCGTCCTGCTCGCCCGCGCCATCGCGGCCGAGCCACGCCTGCTGCTGCTCGACGAGCCTTTCAACGGGGTGGACGTCGTCTCCCAGGAGGCCCTGCTCACCGCGCTGGCGACCTTGGCCGGCACCGGCACGGCGACGGTCGTCTCGACCCATGACCTGGCACTCGCCCAGACCATCAGCGACCAGGTGTGCCTGTTGAACGGCCGCCAGATCGCGTTCGGCCCGGCCACCCGGGCGCTGGCCCCCGACCAGCTGCGCGAGGCCTACGGCGGTGCCGCAGTGGAGATCGGCGGGGCAGGCGTCATCGTGACCCGGACATGATCGGCGTGACCCGGGCATGATCGGTACCGATCTGTTCATCGCGCCGTTCGAGCTGCCGTTCATGTTCCGCGCGCTGATCGAGATCCTGCTGCTCGGCGCCGTGAGCGCCGGGGTCGGGGTGCTGGTGATGCTGCGGAGGCTGGCCTTCCTCACCGATGTGCTGACCCACGCGGTCTTTCCCGGTGTCGTCGTCGGGTTCATGATCGGTGGCACCTCCGGAATCGTCCCGGGTGCGCTGGTGGTGGCGGCCGTGGCCGCGGCGGGCTTCACCGCGCTGGCCTCAACCCGGAGGATCAGCGAGGACGCGGCGATGGCGATGCTGCTCACCGGCTCCTTCGCGGTCGGTGTCGTCCTCGTCTCGCGCCGGGAGTCGTACACCTCGGACCTGACCGGCTTCCTCTTCGGCCGTCTGCTCACCGTCGACACCACGGACATCACCGTCACGGCGGTGACCGCCGCGGTGGCCGCCGCGGTGCTCGCGCTGGCTCGCAAGGAGCTGCTGCTGCGTGCGTTCGACCCCGAGGGCGCGCGCGCTGCGGGCTATCCGGTGTGGCTGCTCGACCTCCTCCTGAACCTCGTGATCGCGCTGGTGGTCGTCGCCGCGGTCCGCGCCGTCGGGACGGTTCTGGTCATCGCGCTGGTGGTGATCCCGGCGGCGGCGGCCCGGCTGATCACCGGCCGGCTCACCGCCATCCTGGTGATCTCCGTCCTGCTGGGCCCGCTGTGCGGCTGGCTCGGGCTGGTCGCCAGCTACGAGGCCTCGGTGAACCATGACGTGCGGCTCGCGGCGGGCGCGACGGTCGTGCTCGTGCTGGTCGCGGCCTATGCGCTCGCCTTCGCCGGGAGCGCGCTGCGCCAGTTCACGGGACGGGCCCGGTCCCAGCGGTCCCGGCCGTCCCAGCGATCGCAGTCGCCGCGGTCACAGTCGCCCCCTGACCGGCAGGCCTCGGCGACGTCGACTGTCGCGTCCGGAGGTGCCTGATGGCCCTGCTGGAGTCGTTGGGGGATGACTACATCCGACGGGCCCTCGCCGAGGTCGTGATCGTCGGAGTGCTCTGCGGTGCGGTCGGTGTTCATGTCGTGCTGCGCCGGCTCAGCTTCCTGACCATGGCGTTGACCCACGCGACGTTTCCCGGGGTGGTCCTCGCCTCGCTGATCGGGATGAATCTGGTGCTCGGCGCCGGCCTGTTCGGCGTGCTGGTCGTCCTCGCGGTGGTCATGGTCGTCGGGGCGGCGGGCGGCGCGGCCGGCACCGGCGCAACGGCGGGCGGCGGCACCGGCACCGGCTCCGGGGGCGGCGCGGCGGCCGACCGGGGCGGCTCCGGGGGCGGCCGGGACATCAGCACCGTGACCGGGGTCGTTCTCTCCGCCGGGTTCGCGCTCGGCGTCGCGCTGATGTCGGCCGAGGACGGATCGAACCGCGACCTCAGCGCCTTCCTGGTCGGGTCCGTCCTCACCGTCCAGACCAGCGATCTCGCGGTCAGCGCGGTCACCGCGCTCGCCGTTCTCACCGTGCTGGTGGCGCTGCGCAAGGAGCTGGTGCTCGCCGCCTTCGACCCGACCGCGCTGTCCGCCGCCGGGTACCCGCAGCGAACGCTGGGCCTGGTCCTCCTGCTGCTCGTCGAAGCGGCCGTCGTCACCTCACTGCCCGCGGTCGGCACGATCATGGCGGTGGCACTGATCGTCGGGCCGGCGTCCACAGCCCGCCTGTGGTGCTCGTCCACCTCGACGATGACGGCGGTCTCGATCGCGGTGGCCATCTTCTGCGGTGTGACCGGCCTAGCCGTCAGCGAGCAGTGGGACGTCGCCGCCGGCGGCGCCATCGTCCTGACCGTCGTGGCGGTGCTGGTCGCCTCCGTCCCGCTGAGCGCCACCCTGACCGGACGGACCGGACGCACCGGACGCACCGACCGAAGTGATCGCCGCGGCCACCCGCGGGAGGTGAACGAGCTCGCCCGGAAGGTAGCCGTCTGAAAATCCTTCGACAGGGCATCTACGCTGGTCACTATGGAGTTCGCCCAGTCCGACAAGCTCGCTGACGTCTGCTATGACGTCCGAGGCCCCGTCCTCGAAGAAGCGATCCGGCTGGAGGCCGCAGGCCAGCGCATCCTGAAGCTGAACATCGGCAACCCCGGTCCGTTCGGCTTTTCCGCGCCGCCTTCGGTGCTCGCCGCGGTCGCCGACAACCTGGCAGCCGCACAGGGCTACAGCGACTCGAAGGGCCTTCTCCCCGCACGCGAGGCCGTCGTCCGGTATTCGGTCGGCAAGGGCCTGACCGGCATCGGACCTGACGACGTCTACCTCGGCAACGGCGTGTCCGAGCTGATCATGATGTCGCTGCAGGCGCTGTTGAACGACGGCGACGAGGTGCTCCTGCCGGCGCCCGACTACCCGCTGTGGACGGCGGTGGTCTGCCTCTCCGGTGGGCGTGCGGTCCACTACCGCTGCGACGAGTCCGCCGGGTGGAACCCGGACATCGACGATCTCACCAGCAAGATCACATCTCGCACCCGCGCCATCGTGATCATCAACCCGAACAACCCCACGGGTGCGGTGTACGACCGCCCGGTGCTCGAGGAGATCATCGAGGTCGCCCGCCGGCACAACCTGATGCTGTTCGCCGACGAGATCTACGACCGGATCCTCTACGACGACGCCGAGCACCACTCGCTCGCCGCGCTCGCCCCGGACCTGTTCTGCGTGACCTTCAACGGCCTGTCCAAGTCCTACCGGCTGGCGGGCTTCCGCTCCGGCTGGATGGTGCTCTCCGGGCCCCGCGAGCACGCCACCAGCTATATCGAGGGCCTGAACATCCTGGCGAACATGCGCCTGTGCGCGAACGTTCCCGGCCAGTTCGCACTGCAGGCCGCACTCACCGAAGGCGGCGGTGCCGGCGATCTCGTGCTGCCGGGCGGCCGGCTGCACGAACAACGCGACACGGTCGTGAAGCTGCTCAACGACATTCCGGGCGTTTCCTGCGTTCCGCCGCGCGGGGCGCTCTACGCGTTCCCCCGGCTCGACCCGCAGATGTACCCGATCCGGGATGACGAGCGTTTCGTTCTGGATCTGTTGCGCACCGAGAGAATCCTGCTGGTACAGGGCACCGGATTCAACTGGCCGGATCCAGATCATGTACGGATCGTGACGCTGCCCTGCGTTGACGACCTGACCGATGCCATCGGTCGGATCGAGCGATTCCTGGGCGCCTACGCTCGCACCTGAGCACCTCCGGCCTACCCGGGCTGGACGGGGCTGGACCGGACTGGACCAGGCTGGGTCGGGCTGGACCAGGCCGGACCAGGCTGGGTCGGGCTGGCGAGGCGGCAGCGGATCGCGGCGGTGTCCACAAGGGACCACGCCCTGTGGATAGAACCTGTGGACAACCGGTGGAACAGACACAGGCGTCGGCCGGCCCGGCGCTGGAGCGCACGGACACACGTGAAACAACGGCACGATCGGGCCATCGAGCCCCCGATCAACAACCTGCGGCAGTAACAGAACGTAATCGACCGCTGGCCGTGGTCGGGGTCGGGGTCGCCGCGATCGCCGTCGCGGTGCAGGCCGTGCTGTGGCAGCGCTTCCGCCTGCCCCTCTGGTACGACGAGCTGTGGCGCCCGCACTTCGCCGGCGAGCCCGTCGGGAGCTTCTGGTCCGAGCTCGGGGTGGCGAACGCACCGTCCTCGCTCGGGTCGCTCGCGCTGGTCCGGCTGTGCGGCGAGGTGTTCGGCTGGCACGCCTGGGCGCTGCGGCTGCCCTCGGCCGTCCCGCTGGTGGCGCTCGCCGTGGGCACCTGGCTACTGGCCTGCCGCCTCACCTCCCGGCCCGCGGCCCTCGGGGCGACGCTGGCAGTCACCCTCGCCGGCACCATGGTCGACCTCGCCTCCCAGATCAAGCCCTACACCCTGGACGCCGCCTGCGCGGTCGCCGTGGTCGGCCTGTGGATGGATTCCACGCTGCCCACCCGGCGGCTGATCCTGCGGCGGGTGGTCGCGGGCGTCCTCGCGGTGTTCTCGCTCCCCGCCCTGTTCCTGATCGTTCCGCTGTTCGTCCACGACGCCGCCCGGCCGCTGTGGACCAACCGCGGCCAGCTCAGGTCACGCGGCCCACGGGCGCTTCTGGGGGAGACGGTGCGTGCGGCCGGTCGGGCCGCTCCGGCGGTGGCGATCAGCGGCGCCCACGCGCTGCTGTTCGTGACGCACCAGTCCGGCCAGCGGGCGAGCACCTTCTGGAACGACCACTTCCTCGCCGACCGGGGCCCGCTGGAGGCGGCGCGTTTCGTCATCGGCCAGCTCGCCGCGACGGCGGCAGGCGCGCCGCCCGGGAGCGATCGCTACGACCCGAACCTCGTTCACCCGCTGACCGACTCAACCGACGCGCTGGTCGTCGTTCTCGGCTGCGCTGTCGCGATCACCTTCGTGACCGGCGCGATCACGCTGGCCCGGCGCGCGGACGGCCGGGTCCTGCTCGTCGCGGTCGGCGGCGCGGAGCTGATGGTCCTCGCGGCGAGTGCCTGGCGGTACTGGCCCTTCGGCGCCGTGCGGCCGAACACGTTCCTCGTTCCCCTGCTCACGATCGTCTCGGCGGTCGGCGCGGCCGCTCTCGCCCGCTCGCTTCCCGCCCGCTCGCTTCTCGCCCGGTCGCCGGCCCGTGCCCGGTGGAACCGGACGTCGGCCGTGGCGAAGCTGCTGATCCCGGCGAACCTGGTGATCCTGCTGGCCGCGCTCACCGTCCCGGTGGCCGGGGCGACCGGGCTGAAGCCGATGTGGGTGGAGCGCGCCGACCGCCGCCCGATCGACCTGATGGTCGACGCCACTCTGACCGCCCGCAGCCTGTACCGGCCGGGCGATCTGGTGCTGGTCGGCGGCAGGCTGGCCCGCGCCGGCTGGCTCTACGGCATGGAGCTCAGCCAGGACGGTGCCGTCACCACCGCGGGCACCGCCGGTTCCGCCCAACCGCGGATTCCGCTCTCCGCCACGGTCTTCCTGACCGCGATCGGGGACGGGGGCGTCGACCGTGCCCTGAGCCGCCAGGCTCCCGGACCGAACAGCCACGTCCTGATGTTCGTCCTCGCCTACGACCGGCGGGGCACCGAGCGTGCGTTGGACGAGGCCCGCCAGCGCGGGTGGTGCCCCACCCAGACCCAGGACTTCGAGCTGACCGGCACGCTACGGGTCCTGGCCCGCTGCCAGCCCGCCGCCAGCGATGAGTCTGCCGGCCGCCGCGGGTCTACCTCCTGACGGAGACATCGGATTCATCAGGAGCTGGGCATGGGCCTCATCCACATCGAGCTGTTCGCCACCCTCGACCTCGTCGGGCAGGCTCCCGGCGGCCCCGACGAGGACCCGGTGGGGTTCCCGTTCGGCGGCTGGCAGGCGCCCCTGCTGGACGAGGTCGCCGGGGCTCAGGTCATGGCCGCGTACGAGGGCACCGACGCCCTCCTGCTCGGCCGGCGGACGTACGAGATCTTCGCCGCCTACTGGCCGCATCAGGAGAGCGGCGTGGACGGCGGGATCGCCACGCTCTTCAACAGCGTCCCGAAGTACGTGGCCTCCCGCGGCCGGCCCGACCTCTCGTGGGCCGGGTCCACGCGGCTCGGCCCGGATCTGGCCGGCGCGGTGCGGGAGATCCGGGACCGGCACGAGCACGTGAAGGTCGTCGGAAGCCTGAACCTGGTGCAGACCCTCCTGCGCGAGAAGCTCTTCGACCGGCTCGACCTCTGGGTGCACCCGGTCATGCTCGGCGTCGGGAAGAAGGTGTTCGACGGTGGCGCAGTGCCCACGAACGTCACCCTCCTCGAACCGCCCGTGGCCAGCCCGACCGGCACTGTGTACCTGCGCTACGGCCTCGCCGACGGCACGCCCGGAACGGGCGACATGGCCGCACCCGATCGCGGCACCGGTCGCGAGAGCCGCTAGCGCAACGTCGCCGGAGCGCCGCCCGCGGCCGCGGTGCCACCACCCGAGCCGGCGGACGTCACCGACGAGCTCCCGGCCTGGGCCAAGGGCAGACCTGTGTGCAGTGACAGCGACTCCCAGGACGTGTCGCCGTCCGCCAACGCCGTCCTCAGCTGGGACTGCAGCTCCGCCAGGGGAACCTGGGTCCCGTCGAAGAGGTGGGCACAGGTCTGCGCCGCGGCCGCGTAGCGCTCGATCCCGCCGGTGAACATTCCGTTGGCCTGCGGGTCCGGGCCGGCAGGCAGCCTGTTCGCGGCCTTGGTCTCCGCTGCCAGCTGGGTGCACCGCGGCTGAAGCCCGGCGCCGTCCTGGGCCTCCAGGTAGCCCCGGGCCGCCGCGACGGTCGTGACGATGCTTGCCCGCAGCCCCTGGGTGGACTGATACCAGCTGGTCAGCTCCGAGGTGTCGACCGCGGCCTCCGCCGGAGCCGCGGTCGCCATGACCTCGTGCTCCTCCGAGCCGCCGACCAGCACACATCCGACGACAAGCGTGAGAGCACCGACCAGTGCCGCGCCGGTCGCCGCCGGCGACAGCGGCGGTTCCGCGATCGGCCGGAACCCCGTCCGTAGCCAGACCGGACGTCCCGCCAACTTCCACCCCCGCCACCCGATGGCGTGCCGGAACCATGATCGGCACAGACTGAACGCAAACAGTACGGAAAGACTACGGGAGCGTGGGCAGGGCCCCGCGTCTGTCCTCACCTGCGCGTTCAGCGCCTGTCACGGTCAGCTCGGCACAGCGGGGGCTGGCCTCAGCAGTTGACGAATTCCGGGCGCTGGTTGAGCACCTGGGCGCGCGACGAGACAAACGCCTGGTGCTGCGGGCTACCGACCGCATTCGGCGGGAAGACGGCGACCCGGTGGCAGTTCTGGAACGCCAACGCCACGCCGAAGTGCCGCTCGAGCGCGGTGCGGATGGACGTACTTGCCATCGCCCGCAGCAGCTGCCCACTGGCGGCATCGTCCGGCGGCGGTACCTGGTTGTCGACGAACACGCGGGCGGGAGCCTGCGTCGGGACCTGCGCCGGCCCCTGTGCCGTGCCCTGTGCCGACAGCTCGGCGGCCAGCGTCTCGACCAGCTCGTACGCGAAGGGAAGGGAGGCCCGCACACAGGCGAGGAACTCCTCGTCCGTCAGCTGGTCCGCGTTCGCGGCCTCGACAAGTTCGGGCGTGACGGTCAACGACATCTGGGACCTCCGGTGAGACGCACGGTACGGCGACTGATCGCGCCAACAACGTCACCCACGGTCGCACAAAATGAAAACCGTTGTCAATGTCACGCGCTCGGTCGCGACTGGGTGGTTCGCGCGCACTCCAGCCGAGCCGGGTAGATGAGAGAGTGGATGTCGTGGCGAAGGTGGAAGGCGACCGGGTGGGCGCCACAGACGACACGAGCGGCACGAGCGGCGTAGGCGACCCGAGCGGCTCAGGCGGCACGTCAGCAGCGTCCGACCAGGGCGCGGTAGAGCCGCGCGCGTCAGAGCAGCGTGCGAACGGATCCGGCTCCGGTGCGCCCGGGGGCTCCGCGGGCAGGCGCACCGCCCAGGGGCGCGCCTCCGTCCGGGCGACCCGGCAGGGTGACGCCGTGTCCTCCGCGCTCGCGGCGACGAATGCCTTCACCAGCGCGCAGGACCTGCATGCCCGCCTGCGCCTGTCAGGCCAGTCCGTCGGCCTGACAACGGTCTACCGGCATCTGCAGGTGCTCGCCGAGCGCGGCGAGGTGGACGTCCTACGCCGGGACGACGGGGAGACGGTCTACCGGCGCTGCACCACCGAAGCGCACCACCATCACCTGGTCTGCCGGCACTGCGGTCACACCGTGGAGATCGCCGGCCCCGAGATCGAGGCCTGGACGTCGTCGGTGGCGAGCGCGGAGGGTTTCACCGAGGTCGTGCACACCGTCGAGATCTACGGAACCTGCGCGGAATGCACCGCGGCCGGGCCCACCGAGACGCTGTGAGCCCGGCCCGCGGTCAGGTCGGTCTGGCCAGTGAGGTCCGTGAGGTCAGTGACAGACGGCGCCCGGGGCGCCGAATCCCGGCTGGGACAGGTCGAGATCGAGGGTGTTGTTGCGCCCGCTGATTCCCTTGAGATCGATGACGCACTCACGGTTGGTCGCGGTGTCGGTAACCGTTATGCGCTGCGGGCCGGCGTACATGGCGCCGCTGTCCCAGGTTGACGCGCCGGAGCTCGTGAAGACGGCGAACGACGAGATCGGATAGCCGCTCGAGGACTCGGCGTTACCTCCGAAGATAAGGAACTTGACCCGGTCCTTCGCCGGCGCACGGCCGCCGTCCGTAAGCCGCCCACCGACACGGGCCGTACCCGGATCGTTCAGGGTTGCCAGTTTGATGCGGCCAACCCAGGCCGAATACGTCCAGCCGTTTGCATGGTGACCGAATGCGTCGATGTAGAACCGCGAGTGGACGAACTCCGGGTCCCGGTCGAGCTGCGGGTAGAACTCGAAGGAAAGGCCGGCCGTGCGACTGCCCCAGCTGGTGTTGAGCGTGCCGCCGTGGACGAGGTCGGGCTGGCTGTCACCCATGAAGTAGCCGTGCGGGAACATGAGGCCCTTGCCGGTCGCGAAGCGCGTGTAGGTCGCGTAGCTGCCGCGCTCCTGACAGGCGTTGACGTAGGTGTCGCCGGTGCCGGTGGCCCGGTTGTAGTTCTGGCAGGGCAGGTAGGGCTGCTGGGTCGAGCCGAGAACCAGGTCGACGCCGACGGCGCCCGAGATCGGCACGGGGTTTCCGTTCTGGTCCGTGAGCCCCTCGAAGGGGACGGCGACGCCCAGGCCCCGGGTGGTGTCGCCGGCGTACTGGGTGGTGTCCGCCGCCCACGCGGGGGTGGATCCCCCCAGGGTCAGCAGGCCACTGCCGGCGAGAAGGACGAGTACGGCCAGGAATCTCCGGCGCGGGCCGGTCGCCCGGCGGCGGTGATGGTGACGGTGACGGTGCCTTTGCTGCTGCGCGGTTCGCGACACGACGCTCCCGTAGCTACCTGGACTGGGCGCGGGAAACCGGCGGCCGACAGCCGGCGGACATCAGCGAGAAAGTTCGCAGATATCCGTGGAGCGGACCTTCGGCGGAAACGGCGGAAACGGCGGAGAAACAAAATCCAGCACGTTTCATGGCTTCCCGCCGGCCAAGTTACCGGAGAGCGTGTGAAAGTCGGCCGTCCAGGAGCGGAGAATTACCCCAATGGGCGGTACGGGATCACCAGGGCGCGGTGCCCGTGAGCCCGGCGCAGCCACGCAGGCTGTTCCACTTGTCGAGGGCCTGGGTACCGGCGGTTCCGGTCAGCGGGCTCGGCGCCCCGTCGACAATCCGACCGGGAACCCAGTTCGCCGCGGTCACCGCCCGGCCCCGGAACGTCAGCTCGAGAACCCCGGTCTCGGTGTTCGGCCCGGTTCCCGACGCGTAGAAGACGAAGTTACCGAGGCCGTACGCGACATAGGCACCGTCGCTGCTCCACCCCGCGCCCTGCAGGACATGCGCGTGCCCGCCGATCAGCGCGTCCGCGCCGGCCGCGACGAGCGGGGCGACCAGGCTGCGCTGGGCCTGGTTGGGGCAGGTCTCCCGTTCCGTTCCCCAGTGCAGATAGACAATCAGGGTGTCGACGGTGGGTCGAACCGCGCGGATGGCCGCGGCGAGGCGTTCGACGTTCTTCGCCGAGGCGAGGCCAGGCTTGCCGGGACCGGCCGTCCACGCCGTGGCGAGCTCGTCGTCCAGAACCTGGGTGGCGCCGAAGATCGCGATTCGCTGGCCGTTCACCGTGGTCAGGTACGGGGCGTAGGCCGACGTGTCGTCGGTGCCGATCCCGACGGTCGGAAAGCGCGCCTCACCGGCGCTGCGCAGCGTGTCCGCGAGGCCGTCCTGCCCGTAGTCCATGCCGTGGTTGTTGGCCATGTTCACGACGTCGATGCCGGCGCCGCGCAATGCGGTGAACGCTGTCGGCGGCGCCCGGAAGACGTAGGTCTTGGCCGCCGGTGTGCCGCCCGTCGTCACCGCCGTCTCCAGATTGACCATGGCGAGATCGGCGCCGGCGAGATTCTGCGCCATCGGGCCGACCGCTGTTTCCGGATTCTGCGTGAGTCGCTGCCGCGAGGACCCCTCGAAATGCACATCGCCACCGAAGGCGATACGCACCGGATTTCCGGTGGGCTGCCGCGGGCCGTTTCCGACCACGGCCGGTTCGGCCGGCTTGGATGATTCGGGGGTGGCGGGCAGGCTGGCCGGCGGGATCACCGCGCCGGCCCGCACCGAGCCATCACCGGCAACCGAGGATCCATTGCCGTCACCCGCGCCCAGCAGGCCAAAGGTGGCCATGACCACGCAGGTGACGGCGGCGAGAACGGAGCCGCCCAGGAGGGGCACACCCCAGCTTTCCCTGAATCGTCGACCACGACCGGAGATCGGTCTGGGTCGGTCGCGCCCCCGACCACCGACCATCTTCGTGACTCCCGCCCCACGAGAATTCCCGAGCGGAAGCCACACTACCTGGGGAGCGGGCGGCCGCCGGCTAAAGCGACAGCAGCGCCGGGGCCAGCTCGCGCCACTGCCGCCGCGGCAGCCCACGGCGGTCGAAGTCGAGCACCTGGACGGCCACCTGGTCGGCGCCGGCGTCCAGATGCTCCTTGACCCGCCCGAGCAGGACGTCGACGTCCCCCCAGGGAACGATCGTGTCCACCAGGCGGTCTGACCCGCCATCGGTGAAATCTCCGTCGGTGAAGCCGTAGCGGCGCAGGTTGTTGGTGTAGTTCGGCAGGCGCAGGTAGGACCCGGTGTGGCGGCGGGCCAGCTCCCGCGCCTCGGTCGCGTCCGGGTGCAGGACGAACGCCTGCTCCGGCACCAGCAGCTTGCCGGGCCCGAGGACGGCCCGGGCCGCCGCCGTGTGCTCCGGCGGCACGAAGTAGGTGTGCGCGCCGTCCGCGCGGTCCCGGGCGAGCTCCAGCATCTTCGGGCCGAGCGCGGCCAGCACCCGCGGCTGGGTGCCCTCCGGCGGCACGGCCCGGTACTGCTCGGCGGCCATCCGGTCCATCTCGTCGAGGTAGGCCCGCATCTGGCCGAGCGGCCTGGAGTAGGTCGCGCCGCGGATGCTCATCAGCTCCGCGTGCGAGACACCGAGCCCGAGCAGGAACCGCCCCGGGTGGGCCTCGGCGAGCGCGAGCTGGCCGGCGGTCATCGTCAGCGGGTTGCGGGCGAGGATCTGCGCGATGCCGGTCGCGATCGTCATCCGGCGCGTCGCGGCGAGCATGAGACCTGCGGTCACCAGCACCTCGCGGCCCTTGACCTCGCCCGTCCACAGCGTGGAGTAGCCCAGGTCGTCCAGCTCCGCGACGGCCTCGCGGACGGTGCCGGCCGGCGAGAAGTCGAACTGGCCGCTCCAGACGCCGACCTTGCCAAGCCTCGCCTCGACCGGCGGCCGGGCAGCGGCGGAGACGGGGGTGGGGGCGGAGGCGGCGCTCGCGTGGTCACTCACGCGGTCACCGTATCGAGGCCATCCGCGGTCACCCGTAGCGACCGGCCGGTACGCCCGCGGCGCCGCGCCGGGTTGCCAGCGCCCGAACGAGGGCTATCGTTTGCCGTTGTGACGGAGCTGGTGCAGCTGCTCACCCCGGACGGCCGGCGTACCACCTCGGGATCCGGTCCCGAGGCCGAGTACCAGGCATTCGTCGCCGAGGTGACCGACGATGACCTGGTCGGCCTCCTGCGGGACATGACCGTGGTGCGTCGCCTCGACGACGAGGGAACGGCCCTGCAGCGTCAGGGCGAGCTCTCACTGTGGGCGAGCCTGCGTGGCCAGGAGGCCGCCCAGGTCGGCTCCGGGCGAGCCCTGGAACCCGCCGACATGGCCTTCCCGTCCTATCGGGAACACGGCGTCGCCTGGTGCCGGGGCGTCGACCCGCTCAAGCTGTTCGGGCTGTTCCGGGGCACCTCGCTCGGCGCCTGGGATCCGGCCGAGCACGGCTTCGCGCTCTACGCGATCGTCGTCGGCTCGCAGACGCTGCATGCCACCGGGTACGCGATGGGCGTCGCCCGCGACGGCGGCGAGGGCGCGGTCATCTCCTACTTCGGCGACGGTGCGTCCAGCGAGGGCGACGTGAACGAGGCCTTCGGCTGGGCGAGCGTGTTCGGCGCGCCGTTGGTCTTCTTCTGCCAGAACAACCAGTGGGCGATCTCCGAGCCGTACCGGCGGCAGAGCCGGGTGCCGATCTACCAGCGCGCCCGCGGCTTCGGCTTTCCGAGCGTGCGGGTGGACGGCAACGATGTGCTCGCCACCCTGGCCGTCACCCGGTGGGCCCTGCGCCAGGCCCGGTCGGGAGCCGGTCCGGTGCTGGTCGAGGCACTGACCTACCGGATCAATCCGCACACCACCGCTGACGACCCGTCCCGCTACCGGCCGGCGGACGAGCTCTCCACCTGGCGTCGACGCGACCCCATCGACCGGCTGCGGACGCATCTGCGTGCCAGGGGCGTCCTGACCGACGACCTGGAGGCGAGCATCGCCGCGGAGGCGGACTCCACCGCCGCCGACCTGCGGGCCCGGTGCCTCGCGCTGCCCGACCCGCCCGGCGACGCCGTTTTCGATCATGTGCAGGTTGAGGAGAACAATCTGGTTGCCGCCGAGCGCGCCGCGTTCGTGAGTCTTCGGGGAGCGCTGCTTTGACGACCGACCTGACCATGCGGACCTCGGACGACGGTCACGCCGACCGCCCTGACGACAGTCCCCAGGAGCCTCCCCCTGTGGCGCCCACGGCCAGCGCCAGCGTCCGCCGCACGCTGACCCTGGCGAAGGCCCTGAACACCGGTCTGCTGGAGGCTATGAAGGCCGACCCGAAGACCGTGATCATGGGGGAGGATGTCGGCAAGCTGGGCGGCGTCTTCCGGATCACCGACGGGCTGCAGGAGCTCTTCGGTGAGGAGCGGGTGATCGACACGCCGCTGGCCGAGTCGGCCATCGTCGGCACGGCGATCGGGCTGGCGATGCGCGGTTTCCGCCCGGTCTGCGAGATCCAGTTCGACGGGTTCGTCTACCCGGCCTTCGACCAGATCGTCAGCCAGCTCGCGAAGCTGCACTACCGCTCGGGCGGCCGGATCAGGCTGCCGGTCACGATCCGCATCCCCTACGGCGGCGGCATCGGCGCGGTCGAGCATCACAGCGAGTCACCTGAGGCGTACTTCTGCCACACCGCCGGGCTGCGGGTCGTCACCTGCTCCAACCCGGCGGACGCCCATCTGATGATCCAACAGGCGGTGGCCTCGGACGATCCGGTGATCTTCCTGGAGCCCAAGCGCCGGTACTGGGAGAAGGGCGAGGTCGACACCACACCGCTGGCCGACCTCCCGGCAGATCTGCGCACTGATCTGGGTACCTCACGTGTGGTCCGTTCCGGCCAGGACGCCACCCTGGTCGCCTACGGGCCGATGGTCCGCACCTGCCTGGACGCCGCCGACGTCGCCGCCGAGGAGGACGGGCGCTCGCTGGAGGTCATCGATCTCCGCTCGCTGTCACCGCTCGACCTCGACCCGGTGATCGAATCGACCCGCCGCACCGGGCGGCTGGTGGCGGTGCACGAGGCGCCGTCCAACGTGTCACTCTCGTCCGAGATCGCGGCCCGGGTCACCGAACAGGCCTTCTACCACCTGGAATCACCGGTGCTACGGGTGACCGGGTTCGACACCCCCTATCCTCCCGCCCGGCTGGAGGACCACTACCTGCCCGACGTCGACCGCATCCTCGATGCCGTGGACCGGACGTTCGGCTACTGAGGGAGATCGCCGGTGCCCCATCGACAGTTTCGTCTTCCCGACCTCGGTGAGGGCCTCACCGAGGCGGAGATCGTCCGCTGGCTGGTCGACGTCGGCGAGACCGTGACCGTCAACCAGCCCCTGGTCGAGGTCGAGACGGCGAAGGCCGTCGTCGAGATCCCCTCCCCGTTCGCCGGTGTGCTGGTCGAGCGGCACTGCGAGGCCGGCCGCGAGCTCGCCGTCGGCGCACCGCTGCTGACCATCGACGCCCCGGGCGACGAGCCGTCGGCCGGGGCGCTGGCCGGGCCACCGGCGGCGTCCCTGCCGGAGTCCCGCTCCGGGGAGGCCGGGGACGCCACCACCGCGCCGGGCAGCGCCGGGCCGGGCAGCGCCGCAGGCCGAGCGTCGATGGCCACGGGCCGCACCCCGATGCTGGTCGGCTATGGTCCGCGCAGCTCCGAGCCGGAGCGCCGCCGTCGGCGTCGCCAGCGCGACGAGTCCGCGAACGGCGGCGCGCCCGCGGCGTCAACGGCAGCCGCGCCTGCGGCAGCCGCATCGCCGGCGCGCTCGGGCCGGGCGGCCGCGAAACCACCCGTGCGCAAGCTCGCTCGTGATCTGGGTGTGGACCTCTCCCTCATCATCGGCACCGGCCCCGCGGGTTCGATCAGCCGGGCGGACGTCGAATCGGCAGCGGCGCGGGGCACAGCGGCTGCCGCGGTCGGCCTCGTCTCCGCGGCACCCCCGGCACCCTCGACACCCCTGGTACCCGCCGCGCCCCCGGCGCCGAACGGACACAAAGAGACCACACGACGCGTGCCGGGCGCGATCCCGGACGACGCCAGCTTCGACCCGGCCACCGGTGCCTGGCGGATCCCGGTCACCGGCATCCGACGCACCATGGCACGGGCAATGGCCGCCAGCGTGTTCACGGCGCCGCACGCCACCGAGTTCCTCAGCGTCGACGTCACGGAGGCCGTGGCGGCGAGGGAGCGCATCACGGCGCTGCCCGACTTCGCCGGAGTTCGGGTCACCCCGCTGCTGCTCGTGGCGAAGGCGCTGATCACGGCCGTCCGGCGCCACCCGCTCATCAACGCGACCTGGGTTGACGGGGCGGCCGGCGAGGACGCGGAGATCCGGGTGCGGCCGGAGATCAACCTCGGCATCGCGGTCGCCGGGCCGCGCGGTCTGGTGGTCCCGAACATCCCCGACGCCGGGTCGTTGGACCTCCCCGGGCTGGCCCGTGCCCTGCAGTCGCTCACCGAGGCCGCCCGGGCGGACCGGCTGCGCCCGGCCGACCTCTCCGGCGGCACCATCACCATCACCAACATCGGTGTCTTCGGTGTGGACACCGGCACGCCGGTCCTCAACCCGGGTGAGGCCGCGATCCTCGCGCTCGGCGCGATCAGGCCCACGCCCTGGGTGCACCGCGGCGAACTGGCCGTACGCACGGTGGCGCAGCTCGCCCTCACCTTCGACCACCGGGTGGTGGACGGCGAGCTCGGGTCGGCCGTGCTGGCCGATGTCGGCGCGATGCTCGCCGATCCCGTGGTCGCCCTGGCCTGGAGCTGAGGGCCCTGAACTTCGCGCATCGCCTCATACACCCCCTCGGGAACAACGGACGCATAGGGGTGCACAACGGAGACAGGTATCCCTCCTGGTACGGTTGCGCCTCACACCCGGCATCCGGCTCGACTTCCGCCACGAAGAGGTGAACGCATGACGCGCGTGGAGGCTCTGCAGGCCGCCGACGAGTTCGTCGCGAAGGTACTGACCTCCGCCAGCACCAGCGGCCGGTTCAACGGGGCGCTCAACCTGGCCGAGCGGGTGGACCTGACGCTTCGAGTGGCCCGGTTCCTGCTGGAGGGGCAGTCATCCTCCGAAGCTGACGACATTCTCAAGCGGGACATGCGCAACGAGCTCGACCAGGCCTTCCCGCCGCTGCGCACCACCTGAGCCAGCCACGCCGCTAGGCGGCGGGGTGGTTCTGGAGGAGTACGAAGAGGGATTCACCGAGGTTGAGCCGGCCGCCGTTGCGGGTGGTGACGGCGTCTGGTGCGACGTGCCCGGTTTCACCGGCGAGCGTGGCGGCGGGGTGTTCCCCGGGCGTGACGGATGGCGCCGGCAGGAGGGTACGGCCGTCGGAGAGCAGCGCGATGATCGTTCCGTCGGGGGTTCTGCAGAGCACGACGCCCTCCTCGTGGAGGTGACGGTGGTGGGTGCCACAGACGAGGGTGAGGTTGTCGAGATCGGTGCGGCCACCGTCGGCCCAGCCGGTGAGGTGGTGGATGTTCAGCCATCGGGTGTGGTCGCAGCCCGGGTACTGACACGTGCCGCGGTCACGGGCCTGGACGGCGGTGCGTAGCCGGCTGGTGGGGAAACGGTGGCGGCGGCCGAGGCGCAGGGGGTTGCCATGCGGATCGACGAGCATCGCCTGGACGAGGCTGTCGCAGCCGAGGCGTTGCAGGACCGCCGGGGGCAGCGTGGCCGGGGCGCCTCCGCCGCCGGTGCTGCTGACGCCATGGCCGGTGATGGGTTGCAGGTCGGCGGGGCGCAGGTGCAGGACGAGGGCGTGCGCGGGGTGGACAAGCCCGGGTGCGCCGTGGTGCAGGAAGCTTTCCGCGAGGGCGACGAGGCCGTCGGCGTCACGCTGCCGATCCGACTCCGATTCCGGCTCCGGTGGTGGTTTCGGGTGGGGCTGTTCCTCCGCGGTGCGCGGTTCCGCGGTGCCGGGTGTGGTGGCTGGTTTCGTGGTGGCTGGTTTCGTGGTGGTGGTGAGGCTGTCGCGGGCGGCTTCGATAGCGGCGATCAGCTGGGCGCCCTCATCTGCCGGGAGGACCGCGGTCAGGTGCACCACGCCGTCCTCATCGGTGCGCCAGGACACCCGGCGGGCGGCCCGGGTGCGGGCCCGGTCGTCGGGATCGGCGCTGCGTTGCCGGTAGGCACGGACCAGATTTTCCAGGGCGCCGGCGGTGCAGTGCACGGCGTGGTTGAGCCAGGTCTGTTCCGTCTCGGGGCGGGCGACCCGGGTGATCGCGCGGACCTTCGAGTACGACAGCGTTCCCGCGGCGAACGCGGCCCGGATCGCGGGAAGCCGCTCGAGAGCGTGCGCGGTCGCGAGGTGCTCACGGGCGGTTCTCGGGTTCAGGCCGCATCGCCAGGACAGCCAGTGGGCGCAGGACCGCATCCCGATGCCTGACCAGCCGGTACGCCGGTCGAACGCGGCAAGCAGGCCCAGCCAGGTGCAGGTCGCGGCAGCGATCCGACCCGCCCACTGACAGATCGCGGTCTCCAACTCGCCGATCGGGGCGGCCTGCGGGTCCGTCGGGAGACCGGCGGGCGGCAGACGCGCTGCCGTGCCAGGGCCGGTCGGGGCGGGGTCGGTCGGGGCGGGGTCGGTSGGGGCGGGGTCGGTCGGGGCGGGGTCGGTGGGAGCGGGGTCGGGGGGAGCGTCGGGGGTGACAGCAGCAGAAGCGTCGATCATGGGGATCACCGGGCCAGGGGTGTCGTCGCTCTAGGACCCACGCATCGTCACCCCGACCACCGACAGTTTTCACAACTCCGACACGACCACAGCCCACTCCGACCGGGATCGCGGCGCCGGACTGGGATGGCGGCGCCAGCCAGTACCGCCCCGACGGGTGGGTGCGGTTCCGCGGAACCACCCCGGGCTCGGCCCCCGCACCAGGGACAAAAAGATCCGCCCGCAGTGGCATCAGGCCACCACGGGCGGATCGGCGATCAGACGAACCGGCGGAAGCGGATCAGAAGGCCTCTTCGGCCAGTTCCATCAGCCCGAGGCCAGTCTTCTCCAGCGTCGTCCGGCGGGTGTGCAGCTCGGGCAGGACGTCCGCCGCGAACCAGCGAGCGGCCGCGACCTTGCCCTCGTAGAAGGCACGGTCCCGTTCGGACGAGGAGCCCGCCAGGCCGACCAGAGCGGCCTCCGCGCCGCGCAGCAGCAGCCAGCCGATGATGAGGTCGCCCAGGCTCATCAGCAGCCGGGTGGTGTTCAGGCCGACCCGGTAGACCTGGGCCGGGTCCTCGGCGCCCTTGGTGAGGAAGCCGACCAGCTTCGTCACCATCGCCTGGACGTCCTCCAGCGCGGCTCCGAGCGCCTCCCGCTCGGAGCGCAGGGCGCCGTTGCCCGCGTCGCCCTTCACGAACTCCTGGATCTGGCCGAACAGCGAGGTCAGCGCCTGCCCCTGATCCCGAACGATCTTGCGGAAGAACAGGTCCTGGCCCTGGATGGAGGTCGTCCCCTCGTAGAGGGTGTCGATCTTCGCATCCCGGATGTACTGCTCGATCGGGTAGTCCTGCAGGTAGCCGGAGCCGCCGAACACCTGCAGCGAGGTTGCCAGCAGCTCGTAGGAGCGTTCCGAGCCGACGCCCTTGACGATCGGGAGCAGCAGGTCGTTCATCCGCTCGGCGGCCTCGTTCGCCTCGCCGCGGGCCGCGGCGAGCGCCACCGCGTCCTGGTACGTCGCGGTGAACAGGACCAGGGAGCGCATGCCCTCGGCGTAGGCCTTCTGCAGCATGAGCATCCGGCGGACGTCCGGGTGGTGGATGATCGTGACGCGCGGCGCGCTCTTGTCCGTCGACCGGGGCAGGTCCGCACCCTGCACCCGCTCGCGGGCGAACTCCAGCGCGTTGAGGTAGCCGGTGGACAGGGTGGCGATGGCCTTCGTCCCGACCATCATCCGGGCGTACTCGATCACCCGGAACATCTGGGCGATGCCCTCGTGCACGTCGCCGACCAGCCAGCCGACCGCCGGCTCCCGCTCACCGAAGCGCAGCTCGCAGGTTGCGGAGACCTTCAGGCCCATCTTCTTCTCGAGGTTGGTGACGTAGGCGCCGTTGCGGGCGCCGAGCTCACCGGTCTCCGGATCCGGCATGAACTTGGGGACCAGGAACATCGACAGGCCCTTGGTGCCGGGGCCGTGCCCTTCGGGACGGGCGAGCACCAGGTGGAAGATGTTCTCCGGGACGTCCCAGTCACCGCTGGTGATGAATCGCTTCACACCCTCGATGTGCCAGGTCCCGTCCGGCTGCGCGATGGCCTTCGCCCGCCCGGCACCGACGTCGGAGCCGGCGTCCGGCTCGGTAAGCACCATGGTCGCGCCCCAGTGCCGCTCGATCGCCCACCGCGCGAACTTCTTCTGCCAATCGGTGCCGATGCTTTCCAGGATCGCGGCGAAGGTCGGGCCTGCCATGTACATGAACACGGCCGGGTTCGCGCCGAGGATCAGCTCGGCGGACGCCCAGGCGATGGTGGGCGGGGCGCCCATGCCACCAAGGTGCGGCGGGAGGAAGAGCCGGAACCACTCGCCATCGAGGATCGCCTGGTAGGACTTGCGGAACGACTCGGGCAGGCTGATCTCGCCGGTGGCGGCGTCCAGCACCGGGGGGTGCCGGTCGGCGTCCGCGAACGACTCCGCGATCGGGCCGGAGGCGACCCGCTCCATCTCGGCCAGGACCTCGTGGGCGGTGTCGCGGTCCATCTCCGCGAAGGGCCCGGTCCCGAGCGCCCGGTCCACGCCGAACACCTCGAACAGGTTGAACTCGATGTCCCGAAGGTTGCTCCGGTAGTGACCCATGGACGGTTCCTCCCCTCGACCTCACCGCCTGATCGTGAGCGGCGCGGACGTAGTTACTCGCTGGTAGGTGATGCCCATGCTACCCGCGAGTAACCATCACGGGAAGAAGATCCCAGGACGAAACAGCCAGGGGGCCCACAGTCGGCCGCAGATCTGCGAAAGCACACCGTGTCACCCATTTCCGGTACGTCTACTCTTGCGACCATGACGGGGGGCAACGCAGAGCACACGGACGAGTTCGACGAAGGGACCACGCAGGAGATCCGGCTCGCGGTCGTGATGACCGGCGGGGCGAGCCTGGCCGTGTGGATGGGCGGTGTCGCGCGCGAGATCAATCTCCTCACCGCCGCACGGGCCCACCAGGATGACCCGGCCGTCGCCGGCGCCCGTGGCTGGTCTGTCACCGACACGGCGGTCGCCACCCGCTGGGCCGCCCTGCTGGCGGCCCTCGACCTCGAGGTCTCGGTGGACGTCCTGGCCGGCGCCTCGGCGGGTGGCATCAACGTGGCACTGCTGGGCTACGCGAACGTGCAGGACACCGACCTCGGCCCGCTGCGCGACCTGTGGATCCAGCTCGGCTCGCTGCGTGAGCTGATGCGGCGGCCCGACGCACACAGCTTCCCGTCCCTGCTGCGCGGTGACGAGGTCATGCTGCCGGCGCTGCGCAGCGCGTTGCAGAGCCTCGACCCGCGCCCGGGGACCGGCACGCCGGTCTCGAACCACGGACCACGGGCCCACTCGGCGCGAACGATCCGGCCGACCTCGGTGTTCATCACCACCACGATCCTTCGCGGCGAGACCAGCCGCTGGCCGGACGATCTCGGCGGTCTCGTCCGCGACCGCGACCACCGTGGCCTGTTCGTCTTCGGGGAGGACGACCTCGCCGATCCCGAGGGCGCGGCCCGCCTCGCGCTTGCGGCCCGGGCCAGCGCGGCCTTCCCCGGTGCCTTCGAACCGGCCTACATCCCGGTCCGGAACTCGCCGGACAGCGCTCATCCCGACATGGCCGACCATGTGAACGCGGCCGGCGACTTCCACGGCTCGGACGGCGGCATCCTCGTGAACCGTCCGCTCGGGCCGGCACTGCAGGAGATCTTCGACCGGCCCACGCGGGGGCGGCAGGTCCGCCGCGTGCTCACGTATGTGGTGCCGGCGCCGAACCCGCCGGCCGACGGGGCCGACGGGGCCGACGGGGCGAACGCCGCCGACGCCGCCGACGAACCAGCCGACAGATCCCCCCCGTCCGCCGTCGACACCCTGCTCGGTGCGTTGAGCGCGGCGCTGAACCAGTCCATCTCGACGGACCTGCGCCGCATCAGGGCGCACAACGAGGCGGTGCGGGGGCTGCGGACAAGCCGGCGCCGGCTCGCCCGGCTCGCCCCGGCCGGCGGGCCACGGCTCGCCGACCAGGACGTCTACACCACCTACCGGGCGCAGATCGCCGACCGCGCGGCCGACCTCGTCATCGACACGTTCGACCGGATCGTCATCGACTCGCTCACGGCCCCGACCCCGCCGGACGCCGTACCCGCCGACGCGGCCCGGCGGCTCGCCGACGCTCGCGGACGCGCCGAGCTCCGGCTGGCGGCCGTCAACGCGGCGACCGCGGAGTTCCCCGACCGACTGCCGGGGGCGCGCGACCTCGGCGAGCTGTGGCGGCTGGGCCGCCCCGCGGTGGACGCCGTCAAGGGCACGCTGATCTCAATGATCAACGAGGGCTACGTCCTGACGACCGATCCGGACGAACGCCGGGCGCTGAGCGCCATCGCCCGGGGAGTGCACGGCGCCGTCGTCGCGCCGCGGGAACAGGCCGGAGCCCAGCTGCTCCCGCTTCCGTCGACGCCCGCGAACAGGGGCGCGTTCACGGTGGTCCGGCACACCCTGCGCGACCTCGCCGGGGCGTCATCGGACGCGGTTGTCGCCGAGGCGGCCAGGCGCTGGCTGCGCGGCGCCGGCGACGCGCAGACCAGCAGAACCGATCTGACCCTCGCCTGGAGCACGCTGAGCTCGCTCGCCGAAAGCCTGCGCGGCCTGCTGGACCGGATCGTGGCCCGCTCCGGCAACAGCGACGGCGACGGCAACAGCGACGGCGACGCTCCGGGCGACCGGCCGCGGACCGCGGTGGCCGACGGCCGGCTGGTGTCGGCCGCGCTGCTCGCGCCACCACCGCCACGCGGCCGTCGGACCGGCCTGAGCCTGGCAGCCCGGCGTCAGCGAGCCGCTCAGGGGCTGCGGGACTTCATCAGGTACCTCCCGGCCGACCGGGAGCGGGCCGCGATCGCGCTGCTCGACCTCCACCTCGTCACCCGCACGCTGACCGGTGCCGACGTCATCGACCAGCCGGTCGAGCTGGTCCAGGTCAGCTCGGACATCCGATGCGATCTCGATCCGGCCCGCTCCGACGCGCATCGCAAGCTCACCGGTCTCGCGCTCGGCTCCTTCGGAGCGTTCGCGAAGTCGTCCTGGCGCGCGAACGACTGGATGTGGGGTCGCCTGGACGGCGCTGCCTGGCTGGTCCGCATCCTGCTCGACCCGCGGCGGCTTGTCTGGTTACGCGACCTGGCGGTGGAGCGCGCGGATGGCGACCCCGCCGCCGGCGAGAGCTGGCTGGCCGGGTTCGTCGCGGCGCTGTCGACGATCGCGTCGACGCCGGTGACCGAGCCGGTGCTGGCCGAGCTGGCCTGGCTCGACGACCCGGCTGCCCCGGTACCGCCCGTCCTGCCGGAGACCGCGGCGTGGGTGGCCGCCGGCATCCAGCGCGAGATCGCCGCCGGTGAGCTGGTGAGCGTCGCAACCGCGGTCCGCGCGGACATCAGGGAGACGGGCGCGGCGGTGGGCCGGAACCGGGAGTTCCTCGACGCGGTGCCCACGAAAGCCGCCGGCTCTGCCGGTGCTGCCGGTGCTGCCGGCTCTGCCGGTTCCGCGGAACCGGCCGTCGACCGGGTGGATCCCGCCGACACCGACCAGGTGCTGCGGCTCTGCCACGTCGCGGACGAGCGGCTGACCGACCGGCCGAACAGCCGGATTCTCGTCTCCCTGGTCGCCCAGACCCTGGCCGTACTGACCGCGTGGCTGGCGTCGTTGCACGCGCTGCCGTGGCCCTTCCGCCCGGCCGCCTTCGTGGTGCGCACCGTCACCCGGCTGCTCTATGCCGCTGTCGACGACGCCGCCCGCCACCGCCACCGGGTGACCACCGGCCTGGGGGTGATCATGCTCGTCGGTGGTCCGGCGGTCGCCGTCACCCAGGGCAGCGTGGTCGGCGGGCTCGGAGTGCTGGCCACCGCGGCGGGGCTGGCGCTGGTCGGCCTGACGAACTGGCGCACGGTCGTGGGTCGCCGGCGCCGGAGCTGAGCACCCACGCCCGTCAGGAGACGTCCCTCAGGAGACGTCCGCCCAGCGCATTCCGCCGTCGGACTCGCGCAGGCAGGACACCGGCCGCCCGCCCGCACCCTGGACGATCTTCCCGACGTCGTCGGGGTCGCACTCGCTGCCGGGCTGGGGCCCGGCCTGCGCCGACTGCGAAGGCGTCTCGGGGGACCAACGACCGGCACTGCCCACCTGTGCTCCCGCGACCTTCGGCTCCGGTGCCGGAACGCAGTAGAGGAGCAGGCCGTTGACGGCCACTGCGGGCTTGACATCGAGATCCGGGATGCACGCCTCGCCCAGGAAGACCGGGGACGGCGCCACCGAAGGCAGACCGGAGACGGGCAGCCCCGTCGACGCTGCGGCCGGCCCGGTGGCGGCGGTTCCGGGCGTGGCCGCCGAGCCCGCCCCGGTCCCGCCGGTCGTGCCGGTCCCGCCGGTCGGAGCAGGCGTTGACGCCGGTGCCGGCGCCGTCGGCGACGGGCCAGCGGCGGCGGCCGCGGCGGCCGGCCGGGCGCCCGTGCTCGAGGTGTCGGCGCCCGACTGCGCGCACCCCACCAGCGCCCCCGCGAACAGCACGCCGACGATCGCGGCATGACAGGCCCTACCGGACGGGCGAGTGCTGGTCACCGCGCCACTCCCCTCGCAGGCCCTGGCTCTCGGCCTCAGATCCAGCTTAGGTAGCTCCAGGCGCCGGATGTCGCTACTTTCCGGGACCAGTACCCAAACGGACCGGCCCCGGCCGGTGCCGGGCTGTCGTCGTCGCTGCCTCCTCCGGCGCTGGTCGATGGCTCCGTGACAGCGCGAGAACGCCGTCCGCAGGTGTCTCTCTACCCCGCGACACGCCCATCGCCACCATCAGGCCCGATGCGGTCCGTGAACGTCCGACGGGGGCACCGGCGCGGTCAGTGGGTCTGCGCGGTCAGTGGGTCTGCGCGGGCACCGCGACGGTGGTGCCCGCCAGTTCCAGCATCGCGAGCTCACCGGTCGCGGTGAGCTCGGAGGTGAACGCGGCCAGATCGGCCGGCTCACGGGGCGGGATCGGCACCGCGTCGGACAGCGTGCCGAGTTCGATCCAGCCCATCAGCTCCTCGGCGCCGGTCAGGCCGAAAACGGCGCGGACCTGGTCGCTTTCGGGTAGCGGCACGGACTTCCACGCGGACGCGACACCCTGGGCGTGGGCGGCGAGGCAGATGTTCTGCGCCGCCGCGGCTGCGGAGGCGTCCTGTTCGGCGCGGGGAACCCGGGCGCCCGGCACCCGTGAGGCGATCACGGCGATGAGGGCCGGCGAGCGGGTCGCCTTGCCGGCGGCCTTGCGGACCACCGGCTCGGCCAGATCGCCGACGGCCTCGGCCGCCTGGCGGATCGCGTCGGCGAGCGCGGCGCGCGCCTCGCCGCGTACCACGACAAACCGCCACGGGCGCAGCGTCTTGTGATCGGGTGCGGTGGTCGCGGCCGCAAGCATGACCGCGAGCTGTTCGGTGGTCGGGCCCGGCTCCACCAGGCGGGTGGCGGTGCGGCGGGTCATCAGGCAGGTCAGGGCGTCCACGTTGCTCCGTTCGACTCGGGATCCGAGCACTGGCGAGGCTCGCGCTTCCCATTTCAATGAGGTTCCCTCATAATATGGCAGGCTCCATGCTTCGTGCCTCGCAAGAGTCCCTTGCTTCACAGATCGCAGCTACTTCACAGATCGCAGCGAAAGGCGGACCTCGGGCGATGCCCCCACCCGACACCGGCGACCCGGTCATCGACCTTGTCCTCGCCGTGGGCCATCAGGTCAGGCGCGCGGTCAACGAGGCCCTGCGCACGGGCGCCGGCCTCACGCTCGCCCGCCTGAAGGTGCTGCGCCTCGTCGCGGATCGGGGGCCCGTCCGACCTCGCGACCTGGCCCAGGCCGTCGCCGTCGCGCCGCGGACGATGACCGAGACCGTCGACGGGCTGGAGGCCGACGGCCTGGTGTGCCGCCGGGTGGATCCCACCGACCGGCGGGCGATCCTGCTGGAGCTGACGCCGCTGGGCCGCACCACGCTCGACCGCGCGCAGACGCACGCCGCGGGTGCCGTCGCGCACTTCACCGGCGCGCTGTCCGCGGACGAACGGGCCACTCTGGGCCGTTTGCTCCGGCTCCTGCTCGACAACGCGTCCGCTGGTAACACACGACCGTTACCGTGAGACGATCACAGGGGCCGTTCCGACCGAGGAGGCCACCGTATCCAGCTCCGCCATGGTGGGTGAGCGCACCCGATCCGGCCGCGAAACCGCTGCCGCGATCGTCGATGTGCGCGGCCTCACCAAGCGGTACGGGCGGGTGGCGGCCCTGCAGGACGTCTCGTTCGCCGTCCCCGCGGGGGCGGTGACGGGTTTCCTCGGCGCGAACGGGTCGGGCAAGACCACGACCCTGCGCATCCTGCTCGGTCTGGTCGCGCCCACCAGCGGAAGCGCCCTGATCCATGGCCGCCCCTACCGGGAAATGTCGGACCCGGCGAGGACAGTGGGCGCCGTGCTGGAACCGACCGCTCACCCTGCCCGCAGCGGGCTGGATCATCTGCGCTGCCTCGCGCTCGCGCTAGGCCTGCCGCGCCGGAGCCGCCGGCACGCCGYCGACGAGGTGCTCGGCACGGTCGAGCTCACCGCGGCGGCGGCTCGGCCGGTGGGGGCCTACTCACTGGGCATGCGCGGGCGCCTCGCCATCGCGTGTGCCCTGCTCGGCGATCCCGAGCTGCTCGTCCTCGACGAGCCCGCGAACGGCCTCGACCCGGAGGGAATCCGCTGGCTGCGGCGCTTCCTGCGGGACTGGGCCGCGCAGGGGCGCAGCGCGCTGGTGTCCAGCCATGTGCTGGCGGAGGTCGCACAGACGGTCGACCACGTCGTGATCATCGACCGGGGCCGGGTGGTGCTGGCCGCGGAGGCCGCCGCGGTGGGCGCGGGCCGGGTCGAGGTCCGCACGCCGCAGGCGGACCAGCTCGCCGAGCTGCTCGGCGGCGCAGGTGCGGTGCGCACCGGTCATGACTCGCTGCGGCTGCCGTACGGCTGGGCCGAGCGGGTGGGGCAGCTGTGCGCGCTGCACGGGATCCCCCTGGTCGAGCTGCACACCACCGGGCCGGACCTTGAGCGGGCCTTCTTCGAGCTGACCGGTCGGGCAGCCGGTGGCGCCGCATGAGAGCCGGCGGCACCGCGAAAACGCGGCAGCACCTGGTGGCCACCGAGCTCCTCAAGATCCTCACTGGCCRGTGGCAGCTCGTCGGGCTCATGGCGGTCCTCGCCGTCCACGCCCTGCCACTGTTGCTGTGGGGTGCCCAGGCGGAGCCGGCGCTCGAGTGGAACGGCCTGCGTTCCCGCTCGGGCTGGCTGCTCGCCTACGCGATGATGTTCTTCGGTGTGGTCCTGACCTCCAGCGAGTTCCGGTTCCGCACGGTCACCCACTCCTGGCTCATCACCCCCGGCCGGGTGCGGGTGCTGGTCGCCCAGGTCACGGTCGTGGCCCTGATCGGAGCGCTCCTCACCACCGCCGTCTTCACGGCCTGGTGGCTACGCGGCGCCGGCCGGCACGGTGCGGCCGCGATGCGCGCGGGCCGTCCGGCCGAGGTGCTGTCGGCGTATCTCATCGTGGTCGTCGTCGTGTGCGCGACAGGGGTCACCGGCGCGGCGCTGGGCGCCATCACCCGCAGCCTCGGCCTCGCCGCCGCGACCATCGCCATGTGCGGCCTGGTCGAGGCCGTGTCCGACGGGGGCCGGTTCCACGGTCCGGTCACGGCACCATCAGGTGTTCTGCTCTGGCCCACCACCGAGACGAACGCCACCTCCCTGTCCGCCGCGATCGCGTGGGCCGTCATTCTGACCGCCGTCGCGAGCGCCTCACTGCGACGGGATCTGCCATCCTGAACAGCCCTCCGCCCGATTCCGTGATGTGGCATAGGTCACTGCCGGCACGGCGCGTCTCCACATCCCTTTCCGCTCGGCACCACGATCGGCCTACGATCCCGCACATGGCGCTGTGCCCGACATGCGGGGAGCAGGGGAACCCCGATCGAGCGCGCTTCTGCTCCGAGTGCGGGAACCCGCTGCCCGTCGCCGGCAGCGGCGCACGCAAGATCGTCACAATCATGTTCGTCGACATCACCGGGTCGACGGACATGGGCGAGAAGATCGACTCCGAACAGCTGCAGCAGGTCATGTGGCGGTTCTTCACCACCGTCCGCGAGGTCATCTACGCCCACGGCGGATCCGTCGAGAAGTTCATCGGGGACGCGGTGTTCGCCGTCTTCGGCATCCCGGTGCTGCACGAGGACGACGCGCTGCGCGCCGTCCGGGCCGCGCTGGACATCCGCACCGCGATGGAGGAGCTCAACGCCGAGTTCCATCGTGATCTGGGCCTTCGGCTGCGGGTGCGGATCGGTATCAACACCGGCGAGGTGACCGTCGCCGGTGGCGGCGCGACGGGTGACCCGGTCAACGTGGCCTCCCGGCTGGAGGAGGCCGCCCCGCCGGACGAGATCTTCATCGGCGACAGCACCTACCGGTTCGTCCGCCACAGTGTCACGGTCAACCCGGTCGGGCCGCTGGTGGTGCAGGGCAAGCGGGAACCGGTGCGGGCGCACCGGCTGATCGGGCTGCGCAACCCGACGGCCGGCCCCGGCCTGCGGGAGCCCGTGCAGGGGTTCGCGGCGCCGGTGATCGGCCGCAACCGCGAGCGCCGCCGCATCCAGGACGCCTTCGAGGCGGTCGTGGAGGAGCGGACCTGCCACCTGTTCACCGTGCTGGGGCCCGCCGGCATCGGCAAGTCCCGGATGGTCGGCGAGTTCTGCCAGTCCATCACCGGCCGCGCGACCGTGCTCTCCGGCCGTTGCCTGTCCTATGGCGAGGGCATCGCCTACTGGCCGCTGATGGAGATGGTGCGCCAGGCCACCGGCATGTCCGCCGACGAGAGCGCGCCGGACGGCCGCCTGCGCCTCAAGAGGCTGCTCGCCGGCGTCCCGCAGGCCGCCGAGGTGGTGGACGCACTCGCCCCGCTGGTCGGGCTGGGTGGCGCGGAGCTGGGAACCCAGGAGAGCTTCTGGGCGGTGCGCACCTTCTTCCAGGCGCTGGCCGAGCAGCGGCCGCTGGTGCTGTGGTTCGACGACGTCCACTGGGCCGAGCCGACCCTGCTGGATCTGATCGAGCACGTCGCCGACTGGTCCCGCGACGCTCCCATCCTGCTGCTGTGCCTGTCCCGGCCCGAGCTGCTGGAGGACCGGCGCCAGTGGGGCGGCGGCAAGCTCAACGCCACCTCGATGCTGCTGGCGCCGCTCACGGAGGACCGCTGCCACCGGCTGATCCGTACCCTGATGGGTTCGGACGACCTGGATCCAGCCCTGGTCTCCCGGATCACCACCTCGGCGGCGGGCAACCCGCTGTTCGTCGAGCAGATGGTCGCCGCCCTCGTCGACGACGGCCTGCTGCGCCGGGAGGGCAACCGGTGGATCGCCGCCGGCAACCTGCGCGGCGTCACCGTGCCGCCGACCATCTCGGCCCTGCTCGCGGCCCGTCTCGACCGGCTCGAGCCGGCGGAGCGCCAGGTCCTCGAACGGGCCGCGGTCGTCGGCGAGCGCTTCTACCTGGACGCCGTGGTGGAGCTCTCCGAGCCGGCGGAGCGGCCCTACGTTCTGGATCACTGCCTGTCACTCGTCCGCAAGGAGCTGGTGCATCCCGACCGCTCGGACCTGCCGGGAGTGGAGGCGTACCGGTTCCTGCACGTCCTGCTGCGTGACTGCGCCTACCAGACGACGTCCAAGCGTCAGCGCGCCGACCTGCACCAGCGGTTCGCCGGCTGGCTGCAGGCCCGGATGGTCGGCGGCCCGGGTGAGCACGACGAGCTGGTCGGCTACCACCTGGAGCAGGCGTACCGCTACCGGGTGGAGCTCGGCCAGCGCGACAGCGAGATGGTGGAGCTCGGCCGGTCCGCCGCCACCTGCCTGATCGAGGCTGCCGACCGAGTTCGCCAGGGTGACGAGACGGGCGCCGCGCAGCTGCTGAAGCGCGCGATCACGCTCCTGCCGGAGACCGACCCGCTGCGGCTGCGCGCGGAGATCGACCTCGGCTGGGCGCTGTACTCGTTCGGCCGGCTCTCCGATGCCGAGCGCATCCTGCGCCAGGTCAGTGAGCGGGCCCGGCGCGCCGGCGAGGACGGGCTGCGCGCCCACGCCCGGCTCGCGCACCTGCGCGTGCTGTTCGCCACCGATCCGGAGGGCCTGGTGGCGAGCACCCTCACCGAGGCCACGGCGGCACTCGCCTCCTTCGTCCGCGACGGCGACGACGTCGGGGCGGCGCTCGCCTGCCGCAGCCAGAGTGCCGCGTACGGCGCCGCCGGGCAGTTCGCCGCCGCCGAGAAGGCCCTGGAGAACGCGGTGCGGCACGCCGAGGAGTCCGGGGTGCCGAGGGCCGCGCACTCGTTGCGCCGCGAGCTCGTCCTCCTGCTGAGCCTCGTGCCGAGCCCGGTGCCCTTCTCGATCGTGAAGGGCACCGCGATGCTGGAGGCGGCCGGTGACGACCGCGGCCTGCGCCGGGCGGTTCTCGCCCAGCTCGCGCTGCTCAACGCCATGTCCGGCGACATGGAGGCCGCCCGCACCCACCTCAAGGACGCCGACGAGCTGATCGGGGACATCCGCGGCGCCCGGACGGACCCGTTCCACAGCGGTTTCGTCGTCGCCCGGGTCGCGCTGCTCGCCGACGAGCCGGAGATCGCCGAGCGCGAGCTCCGCCGCAGCTGCCGCCAGCTGTCGCGGATGGGCGAGCGCGCGCATCTGGCGACCCGGGCCGCCCTGCTCGCCGACGTCCTGGTCCGGCTGGGCAAGCTGGAGGAGGCGACCAAGTACGTGAACCGCTGCCGGGACGCCGCCGCGGGTGACCAGCTGCCGGCCCAGGCCGGCTGGTGCTCGGTGCACGCCCGGCTGCTGGCGATCTCCGGCCGGGACGCCGAGGCCCTGCGGTTCGCCGACACGGCCTGCGATCTCGCCAGCCGCACCGATGACATCGACGGGCAGGGCACCGCCCTGCTGGCCCGCGCCGAGGTGCTCTACCGGGCCGGGCGCAAGGAGGACGCCGCGGAGTGCCTGGAGGCCGCCGCGGCGCGCTTCCTCCGTCGGGGGAACCGCGCCGCCGCGACGATGGGGCGGCGGCTGTTCGAACGCCTCAACGCGGAGCATCTCGGCTGAAGAGCACCTCAGCTGAACAGCACCTCGGCTGGCCCAGCACCTCAGCTGGACAGCACCTGGCTAGGTCTTCTCCGGCCGGGGCAGTGGGTTGAGCCGGGCGGTGCCGTAGGTGAAGCCGGCCAGATCGAGCGTCTGAGGTGCGGTCGGCGCGAACGCCGACCCACCGTCGCCGAAGGCCGCCTGCAGGAGGAACCCACCGATCCGCAGATCGTTCGAGATCCGCGGGTTGAACTTCTCCTTGTGGGCCAGCGCACCGTCCAGCCAGATCAGGATCACCCCGTCGGCGAAGCCCTCGAAGTTGAGCTTCACCCCCTGTTCGACGCACACCCACCGGCCGGTGGGCCAGTACCAGGAGGCCTTCCCGATCACGTTCAACGGATGGTCCGGGCGGGCGGTGTTCGCGTAGACCAGGCCCGCGCCGCCCTCCCGCCAGGCGAATCTCGTCGCCAGCCCGCTGCGCAGGGTCTCGGTGCGCTCACGGTTCTTCACGATGGTGCCGAAGAAGCCGGGCAGCCGGCCGCCCTTGCCGAAGTCGAACGCCTCCGGAAACCGGAGGTAGTAGCGCAGGTACAGCTCGTACGGCGACCGCAGCGTGTGGTCGACGAACAGCTGCGTCCCGCCGTAGGTCGTCCCGTCGCGGTAGATCCGCCGGTCGTCCGGGTTCGCGGCGTCCACCGGAAGCGAGACACGCAGGAACGACGGAAAGCGGGGGTCGTCCGAGCGCATGATCTCGGCTCGGTCCAGCCCGAAGGTCATCCGGTTGGTGGGGACCAGCGCCTTGCCGAAGAACTCACGCGACGCCGCCGGGTCGGCGAGGGTCCGCCCGCGCGCCGCCACGGGTGCCGCGGCCGCAGCCGGGCTCGCGGTGGTGTCGGGCGGAAGCACCTCACTCGCCGGGTCGAAGCGGCGATCAGCCGGGAGGATCCCGCATCCGGTGGCCGCCGCCAGGGCCAGCGAGCCGACGGTCGAGGCGAGCAGCGCCCGCCTCGACCCGCCGCTGCTCATACGTTCGGACGACCGAGCGCGTGGTAGATCCAGCCCGCGTCACGCCACCGCTGCGGGTCGAGGGTGTTACGGCCATCGATGATCACTGGCCGGCGCACGAGCGAGGTCAGCAGGGACGGCTCGATCTCCCGGAAGTCCGCCCACTCGGTCAGGTGCAGGACGATGTCGGCGTCGGCGACGGCCTCCGAGACCCCAGCGGCGTAACGCAGGTCGGGAAACTTGCGGGCGGCGTTCACCATGGCGGCCGGGTCGTAGACCGTCACCCGGGCACCGGAGCGACGCAGCGTGTCGGCCACGTCGAGCGCGGGCGAGTCGCGGATGTCGTCGCTGTTCGGCTTGAACGCGGCGCCGAGCACGGCGACCCGCCGCCCGGCCGCGCCACCACCGAGCAGATGGATGGCGAGCTCCACCGTCCGCGTGCGGCGACGCAGGTTGACGGTGTCGACCTCGTCCAGGAAGCGCAGCGCGTCACCGGCGCCGATCTCCGCCGCCCGGGCCTGGAACGCGCGGATGTCCTTGGGCAGGCAGCCGCCACCGAAGCCGAGGCCGGCCCCGAGGAAACGCCCGCCGATCCGGGTGTCGTACGACAGGGCCGAGGCGAGGGTCTTCACATCGGCACCGGCGACCTCGCAGACCTCGGACATCGCGTTGATGAAGGAGATCTTCGTGGCGAGGAAGGCGTTCGCGGCGACCTTCACCAGCTCGGCCGTGGCGAAGTCGGCGACGACGGCAGGCGTGCCCGCGGCCAGCGCGGTGGCGTAGACCGCCCGCAGCGTGGCCTCCACCCGCTCCCGGCGCCCGGTCTGGACCCCGAGGTCGGTGCGGTCCGCCACGCCGTACCACTCGTCGTCGGCGGGCAGGCCGAAGACCAGGCGGTCCGGGCGCAGCGTGTCCTCGACCGCGAAACCCTCCCGCAGGAACTCCGGGTTCCACGCGAGATCGACCTCGGGGGCCTCACGGGCCAGCCAGCCGGCGAGGCGCACCGCCGTGCCGGCCGGGACCGTCGACTTGCCCACCAGCAGGGAGCCGGCCTTCGGCCCGGCGGCGAGCAGCGCCTCGACCGCACCGTCCACGTAGGTCATGTCGGCGGCGCCCGAGTCCGGACGCTGCGGGGTGCCCACGCACAGGAAGTGCACGTCGGCGTCGGCCGCGTCGGCGAACGACGTGGTGAACGCCAGCCGGCCGGTCTCCAGGTTCTTGCGCAGCAGCGCTTCCAGGCCGGGCTCGAAGAAGGGCACCTCGCCTTCGGACAGCCGGCGCGCCTTGTCGGGATCGACGTCGACACCCACCACGTCGAAACCGAGCTCGCTCATGCAGATCGCGTGCGTGGCGCCCAGATACCCGGTGCCAATGACGCTGATCCGAAGTGGTGCAGTCACCGGCTCGGTGCCCGCCGTATCGGTCCCCATGGTGTTCCCCCCACCTAGTTCTGCCGTCAGGCCGCGGAGCGCATTGTGACTCGTCCACGTTTCGTTGGGGTGAGCGGGGTACCGGAGAGAAGGGCGCACCCCGGCCCGCGACTAGTCAACTACCAACAGTAGTAGTTGGGTACGTCCGGGTTACAAATGAGTGACACCCATTCAGGAAGGTTGTGGCGACTGCTACCGTCCTGCGTGCCGTCGCGTTGCTTCAGGTCAAGGTATTGACAACGCCACCCACAAAGGGAAGCGGCGGGTTGCAGGGGGTAACCCAAGGGCTGGCGCGCCCGACGGTTCACGCACACTCTCCAGCTCCTCGCCGACGAACTCTGTGATCTCGGTTACCCACGCTCGGGGGGAGCGGAATTTCGCATGGAGTGGCTCGGCGATGCGGTGCAGTTCATCCGCGATCATCGCTCTCTGGTACCGCTCGGAATCGCCGGCGTCGTGTCCTGGGTGGTCTGGCTCACACGCCGGATACTCTCGACCAGATACCGACCTATACGAAATAATTTCCGGACGACGACGTCCGTTGTGGTTCCCTCCTTCCGGGAGGATCCAGACGTCCTGATGCGGTGCCTGGAAACGTGGCTCGCCCAGGAGCCGGACGAGATCATCATCATCCCCGACATCGAGGACGCGGAGCTCATCGCCCGGCTCGCGATGCGCGCCGATCCGACCGTTCGGGTGATCCCCTTCGTCCACGAGGGCAAGCGGTCCGCGCTCGGCGTCGGCCTGTCCGCGGCGACGATGGAGATCGTCGTCCTCTGCGACTCCGACACCGCGTGGGAGCCCGGGCTCCTCGCCGCGGTCCAGATGCCCTTCATCGATCCGCAGGTCGGTGGGGTGGGCACCCGGCAGAACGTCTACGAGCCACGCAGCAGCGTCTGGCGACGGGTCGCGAACTGGCTGGTCGACATCCGCTACCTGGACTACGTGCCCGCCCAGGGACGGGTCGGCGCCGTCGCCTGCCTTTCCGGGCGAACCGCGGCCTACCGGCGCTCCGCGATCCTGCCGGTGCTGCACAACCTGGAGCACGAGTTCTTCCTCGGCCGGCGGTGTATCGCCGGCGACGACGGCCGGCTCACCTGGCTGGTGCTCGCGTCCGGCTACAAGACGATGCACCAGCACACAGCCCATGCGATGTCGATGTTCCCCGACAACCTCCGGGCCTTCATCAAGCAGCGGGTGCGCTGGAGCCGGAACTCCTACCGCACCTACCTCACGGCCATCTACAAGGGATGGCTGTGGCGGCAGCCGCTGGTCACCCAGGTCAGTGTGCTGCAGATCGTCCTCACGCCCGTGACGATGGGCGTCGCGATGACCTACTTCGTGCTGTGGATGTTCCGGCCCGAGGCCAACGCACCCATCATCGCGATCTGCTGGCTGCTGCTCGGCCGTCTCATCCGCGGGCTCTCACACCTACGGGAGCACCCGCGCGACATCTTCATCCTCCCGCTGACCGTACTGATGATCATCGTGGTCGCTCTGCCGATCAAGACCTGGGCCTTGGTGTCGATGAACAAGCAGGGCTGGCTCACCCGGAGATCCGACCTCATCGGCGGGGAGGGGCAGACCGACGCCTCGACCCGCACCGGAGCCGCGGCACGCCCGGCGGCCGCTCCGGCAGCGGGCGGTGCCCGGTGAAGGCCGCCGTCTCCTTCGTCTTCGCCGTCCTCGCCGTCGTCACCGGCGCGATCCTGCTGCCGGCGGCGCCCGCCCAGGCTTCCCCCGTGGCGCCCCTGCCGCCAGTCAGCTCCGCGGACGCGAAGAAGCAGTCCGAGCTGGTCGACGCGGAGGACATCCGGCTGCGGTCCATGTTCGCGCGGTTCGGCGTGCTCACCGAGCCGACACTGGTCGAGACCACCGGCAGCCTGCCCACGCTGCTGTTGCCGGCGCGCAAGGAGCCCTACAGCGCGGAGGACGTCATCGCGGCCGGCGGCGGGCGGCACGAGGTGGACGGGGCGGTGATGTTCACCACCCACGTGCTGGTCGGCCCGCAGGCCAGGCTCGTGATCGACGCCAGTGTGCACACCCTGCGGCTGGCCAGCGGGGCGTCCGGATTCGCCTCCGTCGCAGCCTGGCGCGGGGGGCTGGAGTTCGCCGGCGCCTCACCGCAGGACCCGCTCACGATCGTCGGCTGGGACGTCCAGAACCTCGAGCCGGACTCCCTCACCAACGATGGGCGGGCCTACCTGCGCACCATGGGCGGTGAGCTGATCGTGCGCAACACCAGTGCCAACCACCTGGGCTTCTGGAACGGCCGGACCGGTGGGATCGCCTGGACGGGAAGCAAGGGCGAGCCGAGCACCGGCGGCGCGGCCAACTCGACGTTCAGCGACAACATCTACGGTGCCTACATCTCGGGCAGCGAGGGCATCCAGATGGTCGGCGTGCGGCTGGTCGACAACGAGCGCTCCGGCCTGGCCGTCCACCGGGACGCCATCACCACCCTGGTGTCCGGGGTCACGTCGTCGCGCAACCACGGCGACGGCATGACCATCGACCGGGCGTCCTCCTCCCGGGTCATGCGCAGCACGGTGACCGACAACAGCGGTGACGGCATCTCCCTGGACGGCCGTGGCCTCGGTGTGGTCGCCACGGCGACCGGTGTGACGGTCAACCAGATCAAGGACACCCTCATCGAGGAGAACACCATCTCCGGCAACGGCCGGTACGGGATCCGGGTCGTCGGCGGTGAGAACACCATCGTCCGGAAGAACAAGATCAGCGGAGGGCAGCTCGGCATCCTGGTCAAGAGCGGCGCCAACGGAACCCAGGTCACGGCCAACTCGATCAACGGCGCCGCGGAGGCCGGCATCCAGATCGGCCCGGACGCGCGCCGCACCGCGATCACCGAGAACTCGATGGCGGACGGCCGGCTGGGTGTGATCACCCAGGACGCCACGACGACCATCATCAGCCGCAACCTGGTACGCGGGGCCACCGATTTCGCGATCACCGTCCGCGGGATGGCGGACGACTCGGTCATCCAGTGGAACAACCTGGGCGGTGAGGGCTGGCGTGCGGTCGACACCCGGCAGTCCACCGGGGTCGACGGGCACGACGTCCACAACAACGACACGCAGGCCTGGGTGGAGCGTGAGCCGCAGCACTGGTACACGCTGATCCGCCGGCACCCGGCGCTCGTGGTGTGGGGTGCCGTGGCGCTGTTCCCGATCGCCGGCGCCTGGACCCGCCATCGGGCCCGCCGCCGGCCGCCAAGCCATCCATACCCGGAGTCGGAACTGCTGGTCCGGCGGCTGACCGGCGGCACGATGCGCCCCGCCCCCGCCTTCTCCGGCATCCCCGGGCAGCGCGATGCCCCGTTCGACCTGTTCGGCACCGCCGAGCCGGCGGATGATGTCACCGGCCACGCCGGGCAGCCGGGAACCGGACAGCCGGAGACCAGACAACTGGAGACCGTCGGTCCGCCGAGCGACGACCCGCACAAGCTTCGCAGCCAACGGTCCGAGGGAGAGTCCAGCGCGTGATGAGCCGTCGCCCGGTCCGTTCACACCGCCGCCGGCGGACCATGAGCATGGCCGCGACCAGCATTCTCGCCGGAGTCGCGGTCGCAGTGACCTCCTGCGGGTCGGAGAACGGGTCGAGCCCCGCCACGGACAAAGAGACACCGGGATCGACCGCTCGTCCGCGAGCGGAGCCCACAGACACCGCCACGGCGTGGGTCAGCCCCGGCCCGGACCCGTTCGCGACGGCCACCGCCACGTCGTCCACCGCCGGCGGCATCACCTGCCCGGCCGGTGGCACCACCGTCAGTGACGCGGGCGACCTGCGCAGCGCGCTGGCCACGGCGAAACCGGGCACCGTCATCCGGATCGCCGACGGCGTCTACAAGGGGAAGTTCAAGCTCAGCGCGACAGGCACCGAGGCCGCGCCGATCTGGCTGTGCGGCTCGAAGGACGCGATCCTCGACGGCACCGAGGACGACGACCAGGTGAACTACGTCCTGCATCTGGACGGCGCATCCTGGGTCCGGGTGGTCGGCTTCACCGTGCGCAACGGGCAGAAGGGAGTGATCGGGGACCGTCTCCAGCATTCGATCATCGCCCAGCTCAGGGTCAACACCATCGGCGACGAGGCGATCCACCTGCGGACCGCAAGCTCCGACAACACGGTCGTCGGCAACGTCATCCGGGACACCGGAAACCGGCGGGAGAAGTTCGGCGAGGGCGTCTACATCGGCAGCGCCGAGAGCAACTGGTGCACCTATACGGACTGTGAGCCCGACCGCAGCGACCGCAACTCCGTCATCGGCAACGACATCGCCGGTACGACCTCCGAGAACATCGATATCAAGGAGGGCACGACCGGAGGCGTGGTCCGCGGGAACACCCTCTCCTCGGACGCTCTGGTCGAGGCCGACTCCTGGATCGACGTGAAGGGCAACGGCTGGCTCGTCGAGGACAACATCGGTACGGGTGGCGGAACCCTGGAGGACGGAATCCAGACCCACGTCATCAAAAAGGACTGGGGGCGGCAGAACACCATCCGCCATAACACGCTGACTGTTAACGCGAAGGGCTTCGGCGTTTACATCCACGACGGCGACAAGACCCAGAACGTCGTGGGATGTGACAACCAGGTCACCGGTGCGCAGTCCGGGCCGTCGAACATCGACTGCACAGACAGCTGACACGGCTCGGGTCAGGGCGGGTGTGCGCTCAGGGGACCACGACTCTCAGGGGACCATGTCTCTCAGGGGACCATGGCGCGCAGCCGTACCTGCTCCTGCAGCCAGTACAGCTCCTGCGCCCACAGGCGCAGTCGGGCCACCGCCGCCAGCTGCGCCGCCAGCGCCCGGGCGACCTCGGGCCGGGTGAGATTCTGCAACGACTCGGGCGGCCAACGCCAGTCGGCGTCATCATGAGCCGCGCGCCGGTAGGCAGCCCCGAGCAGGGCGACCTCGGCCAGCGCGAAGTCGACCTGCTCGGTCACCATCGCGAGGCGGGCACGCAGGTCCTCGGCGCTGATGGGAAACCTCCCTACCGTCGACCACCCTGGGAGATCAGGGGATCAGGAGTTCGGCGGGGCCGAAATCATCATGGGCCGCCGGACATCCTCTCCGGAATCGTACGAGCATTCGGGCGGCGCGCACAGCACGGGATTGCCCACACTTCGGCGAGCCGGCACCGGGTGGGTGATTACCCGACGGGGGTGAGCGAGGGGCCCGGGCCGGTGAGTATGTGAGGTGACCTCCAGGTCGGGTAAGCGGACCTGCGGGGGCCAAACCGGCACCCTTCCAGCCCGATCACCAGGGGGGGACCGGTGGATCTGACGTCACCAGTAATCCTGATCATGCTCAGCTTTCCGCTCATCGCGATGATCGGAATGCTGATGATGAGCAGGATCGAAAGGAGCCTTTCGGCGGTAGGACCACGCAAACGGTCGATCGCGGACGAACCGGCTCCAACCCGCTCGGCTTCGGCAGGTTCGGCGGACGGCGCGCCCCACGAAGCCGGCAACGAACCAGGTCGGGACCCGGTGAGCCAGACCGGGCTCAGCCAGGCCGGGATCGAGGTGGTCGAGCTGGTCGAGGGCTCACCCGGCGGGCCGTCGAGCGGCCTCCTCGACCCGCAGGCGACCGGCGAGACCGGTCTCGCGGACAAGTTCGGCGAAGGCGGGCAGGGCCGCACGGATGCGCAGCTCGGTGTGGACCCGGCGCAGCAGAAGCTCCGCCCGGAGGAGGGCGGCAAGGCCCGCGATGTCCACCGACGCARGATCGCCGACATCCACCGTCACCACACCGCCGCCCCGGCCCAGCAGCTCGCCGATCTGCTCGCGGAAACGTAGCCTGCCGACGGTGTCGAACTCGCCACCGAGCTCGATGACGACCTCGTCGCCGGTCCGCCGCACCGTCATTCGCGTCGCTGTCGCGTCGACCCGCACCTGTGGCCCCCGGGATGTCCGTCCGTCGCAGCACGGGCAACCATCCCGTGGGCTGGTCACAGAGAGTAACATGAGCGCGGTAATCGTTGAACTACTGTTACTGATTGCCGCCACCGCGGGGCCGTGCCGGCCCGACGCGGATCGGACCGGAGCGGGATCAGCCTCAGGCGGAGCGGAGCAGACTGATCAGCGCGTTGGTGGAGCTGTCGTGGCGCAGCGGAACCGAGTGATCGGTCAGCTCGGGGATGATCCGCCCGGCGAGCACCTTGCCCAGCTCCACACCCCACTGGTCGAAGCTGTTCACCCCCCAGATCACGCCCTGGGTGAAGACCTTGTGTTCATAGAGGGCCACCAGCTGCCCCAGCGTGAACGGATCCAGCCTGGACGCCAGCAACGTGTTCGTCGGCCGGTTCCCGGCGAACGTGCGGTGCGCCACGAGCTCCGGCGCGACCCCCTCGGCGGCCACCTCCGCGGCCGGTTTGCCGAACGCGAGCGCCTCGGTCTGGGCCAGGAAGTTGGCCATCAGCAGGATGTGCTGGTCGACCTCGCCGACACCGGGGTGGTTCGGCCGCACAAAGCCGATGAAGTCGGCCGGGACCACGGTCGTTCCCTGATGCAGGAGCTGGAAATAGGCATGCTGACCGTTGGTTCCGGGAGTGCCCCACACCACCGGGCCGGTGGGCACCTGTACGGGCCGTCCCTCGAGATCAACTGACTTGCCGTTACTCTCCATGTCGAGCTGCTGCAGGTACGCCGGGAAACGGGCCAGGTACTGGCTGTAGGGCAGCACCGCGTGCGTCTGGGCGCCGAAGAAGTCCCGGTACCACAGGCCGAGCAGGCCGAGCAGAACCGGAATGTTCCGTTCGAACGGAGCGGTCCGAAAATGGACGTCCATCGCGTGGAAACCGGCGAGCATCTCCCGGAAGTGCGCCGGGCCGATCGCGACCATCAGCGACAGGCCGATCGCGGAGTCCATGGAGTAACGCCCGCCCACCCAGTCCCAGAACTCGAACATGTTGGCGGTGTCGATACCGAACTCGGCGACCTTCTCCGCGTTGGTCGAGACCGCGACGAAATGGGCCGAGACGGCCTTCTCCCCGAGCGCCGCGGTCAGCCAGGAACGGGCGGCCCGGGCGTTCGCGAGGGTCTCCAGGGTCGTGAAGGTCTTGGACGCGACGATGAAGAGGGTCTTCGCCGGGTCCAGATCGTGGGTCGCCTCCCAGACGTCGGTCGGATCGACGTTGGAGACGAACCGGACCGCGATCGAGCGGTCGGTGTAGTCCCTCAGCGCCTCGTAGGCCATGGCCGGGCCGAGGTCGGAACCACCGATGCCGATGTTCACGATGGTGGTGATGTGCTCGCCGGTCGCACCCGTCCACACCCCGGATCGGACCCGGTCCGCGAAGGCCGACATCCGGTCGAGCACCGCGTGCACCTCGGGCACGACGTCGACCCCGTCCACCCGGATGCTGACGCCCGCCGGGGCACGCAGCGCGACGTGCAGGACCGGCCGGTTCTCGGTCACGTTGATCCGCTCGCCGCCGAACATCGCCTCGATGCCCGACCGCAGCCCGGCCGCTTCGGCGAGCGCCACGAGCAGCTCGATCGTCCGAGATGTGACGATGTTCTTGGAATAGTCCAGATAAAGGCCATCCGCCTGCACGGTGAATGACTCGGCCCGCTTCTGGTCATCGGCAAAAAGCTGGCGCAGCGTCACCCCGGAGATCTCCGTGTGGTGCGCGGCGAGCGCCGCCCACTGGGGGGTCCGTTCCACGGCCGTTCCCGCCGCGCGGGCGGTGGTCTCGGTGTTCGCCATGACGTGGGGCCCTTCCTCGATGGCAGTGCTCCCGTACGGCCGCGTCCCCGCGCGCCCGCACGGCCGAACACCTGTCGACGATGACCAGCATGCTGCAGTCGCCCATCTGACGCGCCCGCCGGGTCGCTACCAGGGGCGGAATGGGGGGTATGAGGCCGTAGTATCGCCGGGAAAGCGCTGATGGCCCCGCATTGGCAGCAGGCGTCCCGCGGTCGCGCGTGACGCGGGCGACCGAGGCGGAACCAGCACCATCCAACACGGCAACAGATGCGAACCAACCGCGGGGCTGCGCAGGCACAATCCCGCACGATGTGGCCCTCGGGTGTCACCACCGTGTGGTGATCATGGTGACGACCCGGCAGCCGGTGACGGACGGAACCGACCTTGCTTATCGACAGATCTCTCGTAGAGGCGGCGCTCCCTGGCTACGCGGTCGAGGGGGACCTCGGCAAGGGAGGCTACGGCCTCGTGCTCGCCGGCCAGCACCGGCTCATCGGCCGCAAGGTCGCCATCAAGATCCTCCTTGACACGAGCGACGACCCCGATCTACGTGCGCGTTTCCTTTCCGAAGCCCGCGTCCTCGCCGAGCTCGACCATCCGCACATCGTGCGCATCCACGACTACGTCGAGCACCAGGGAACCTGCCTGCTGGTGATGGAGCTGCTCTCCGGCGGCACGCTGAAGCAGCGGATGGCCACCGGGAAGCTCTCCCCGGAGACCATCTGCGCCATCGGCATCGCCGCGTCAGCCGCACTCGCGACCGCGCACAGCCACGGCGTGCTCCACCGGGACGTCAAGCCCGACAACATGATGTTCGACGGCGCCGGCCTGCTCAAGGTCACCGACTTCGGCATCGCGAAGATCTTCGACGGCGCCGAGACGACCGCCAGCGCCATTCTCGGCACGCCGCGTTACATGGCCCCCGAGCAGATCATGGGCGGGCGGCTGTTCCCCGCCACCGACCTGTACGCGCTGGCCGGCGTCCTCTACGAGATGCTCGCCGACAGGCCGCTGTTCGGCCGGCAGATGGCCGTGCAGCCACTGACACATCACCACCTGAGCGTGATGCCCGAACCGCTCACCATGGTGCCCGCGCCGATCTCCGCGGTCATCATGCGAACCCTCGCCAAGGAGCCCGGCGCCCGCTTCTCGGACGCGTCGGAGCTCGCCCAGGAGCTCGCCGCCGCGGGCACCCGCTCGTTCGGCCCAGGCTGGTTCGCCCGCTCCGAGGTGAAGGTGCGGGTGGATGACGACATCCGCGCCGCGCTGGGCGGCTCCGGCACGGGCATGCAGTCGGGCGCCGCCCCGACGGTTCGCGCCAGTGGCGGCTTCCCGGCCGGTGGCCCCGGCGGCGTGGGCGGCCCGAGCTACCCGCCGGGACCGGGCCAGCAGGGACCCGGCCAGCCCGCGGGCGGCGGCTACCGCGGCCAGCCGCAGGGCGGGCCACCGGGCCAGCCGCACCCGGGCTACCCGGGCACAGGCTCCCAGCTGCCCGGTATGAGCCGCCCCGGCCAGCCCGGCTACAGCCAGACCGGCTTCAACCAGCCCGGCTACAACCAGCCGGGCCATAACCAGCCGGGCTACGGCCAGCCGGGTTACGGCCAGCCCGGCGGCAGCACTCCGCACCCACGGCCACTGCAGGGCCCACCGAGCACGACGCCCGCGCCCGGCCCGCTCACGCCGCCAGGCTCGACACCACAGCCACGCCCGGTGGGGCCGCCACCAGGCTCGACACCACAGCCGGCGCCGCTGGGGCGTCCCGGGCCGACCCGTCCCTTCCCCGGCCAGCCGGGCCAGGGCGGGTCGAACTTCGGCGGCCAGGGCTGGGGCGGCGCGAACGCAGCGCCGACTCACCGCCCCCCGGCGCAGAACGTTCCGCCGGGGAGCCAGCGGCCGCCCGGCCACCGCAACCAGGACAGCAACGACAACAGCCGTACCCTGATCATCGCGGCGGTCGTCTTCGTTCTGGTCGTCGCGCTGACGGTTGGCCTCGTCGTGGCCCTGTCCGGCGGCGGCAAGGACGACGGCGGCGACGAGGTCCGCTCCAGCCCGGCGAACGCAGTCGCCTACAGCGGAGCGGCTGTCACGGTGCAGGGTCTGAGCCCCTACAGCCTCTCGATCGACGACCAGGGCGCGCTGCTGATCACCAGCCTCGCGACCGACCGGCTGCAGAAGATCTCCGCCACCGGTGCGGTGTCCGACCTCGCCGGCACCGGCTCGGGCGGGTTCAGCGGCGACGGCGGGCCCGCGACCGCCGCGAAACTCGACGGTCCGGGTTCCGCGGTGACCGACGGGAAAGGCAACATCTACATTCCCGACGCGCGGAACTACCGCATCCGGAAGATCGCCTCGGACGGGACCATCAGCACGATCGCGGGCACCGGCGTCGCCGGCTATTCGGGTGACGGCGGCCCGGCGACCGCCGCGCAGCTCAAAAGCGCGGAAAAGCTGGCTGTCGCCCCGGACGGATCGATCTACGTCGCGGACTACGAGAACCACCGCATCCGGAAGATCGGCACGGACGGAATCATCACCACGATCGCCGGCACGGGCGTCGACGGCTACTCCGGAGAGGGTGGCCTGGCCACGGCCGCCACGCTGAACGGCCCGAACGATGTCGAGGTGGCCAGCGACGGCACCCTCTACATCGCCAATCTCGGCAGCGACACCGTCCAGAAGATCAACACGGACGGAACCATCCACACCGTGGCCGGAACCGGCGAGCAGGGCTATTCCGGCGACGGCGGCCCGGCGACCAAGGCCCAGCTCTCCATTCCGTCGGTCTCCCTCGGCAGCAACGGCACGCTCTACATCGCCGACTACGGCAACAACCGGATCCGCAAGGTGGACGCGAACGGCACGATCACCACCATCGCCGGCACCGGATCCGAAGGCAGCTCCGGTGACGGCGGCCCGGCGACGGAGGCCAAGTTCACCGATCCGAGCTCGGTGGTCGAGGACTCCACCGGGGCGCTCTACATCGCCGATTCGGGCAACAACCGGATCCGACGCATAGCCCCCGACGGCACGATCACGACGATCGCCGAGTAAGCCGGAAAAGGACATGCCCCGAACGAATCGGAACAGCAGCGTGCGGAGAATGGCCCGGTGACTTCCATCGACCTGGGGCGAGTCGCCGGCGCGCTGACCGGCTACGAGCTCGGAGCGGAGCTCGGGCGCGGCGGTTTCGGCGCCGTGCTGGCCGGGCGCCATCGCCTGATTGACCGGGATGTCGCGGTCAAGGTCCTGCTGGAGCCGGCCGGCGCCCACGGCGGGGGCGACAGCGACCTGCGGGACCGGTTCCTCTCCGAGGCCCGCGTCCTGGCCGGCCTGGACCACCCGCATGTCGTGCGCATCTACGACTACGTCGAGCAGGACGGCCTGTGCCTGCTGGTCATGGAGCAGCTCACCGGCGGCAGCCTGAAGACGCGCGGGCCGGGCCTGCGCGACCCGCGCGCCGCCTGCGCCGTCGGGCTGGCCGCCGCGGCGGCGCTGGCCGCCGCCCATGATCGCGGTGTCCTGCACCGGGACGTCAAGCCCGACAACCTGATGTTCGCCGGAGACGGCATGCCCAAGGTCACCGACTTCGGCATCGCCAAGATCCTTGAGACGACGGCGGCGACCACCACCGGCCTCGTCGGCACTCCGCGGTACATGGCCCCGGAGCAGATCACCGGCTCCCGGCTCGGGCCGGGCACCGACCTGTACTCCCTCGGTGTCGTCCTGTACGAGCTGCTCGCGGGGCGGACCCCGTTCCCCGCCGGCCTGACCGTCCCGGCGCTGCTGCACCACCACATGTCGGTGCCGCCGCTGCCGCTCGACGAGGCTCCGCCGCCGCTGGCGGCGGTGCTCCTCACCGCGCTCGCGAAGGAGCCGGCCTGGCGCCCGCCGACGGCGCACGACTTCGCCCTGTCCCTCGCCTCCGCGGCCACCTCCGTGTTCGGACCCGGCTGGCTCGCCGCCAGCGGCGTCCCGGTGCGGTTGGCCGACGACGTGCTCGCCGCCGCCGGCCACACCCAGGGCACCACGCCGAGGCCCGCCGAGATCGCCAGGCAGCTCGGGGGCGACGGATCCGCCGGCCGCCCGCCGTACGCGGGCGCCGTTCCATACGCGGGTGCCGCTCCGTACGCGGGTGCCGCTCCGTACGCGGGTACCGCTCCGTACGCGGGTACCGCGGGGTTAGCCCCGACCAGGGTCGAGGGCTACGCGGATGAGACCGTCGGCCCATCGACCGGGCACCGCGGGCCCAACGGGCCCAGCGGCCCCCACGGGCATCGCCAGTCGACCGGCCCGGGAGGCCGTTCGCGGCGCGCGAAGATCATCACTGCGTCGGCGACGGCCGCGGCCGTGCTCGCGGTGGCACTCGGGCTGGGGATCTGGCTCACCGCCGGCGGCTCCGACCCCGAGGGACCGGCCTATGCGGGCAGTGAGGCGGTCGAGGTCAGCGGCCTCTACAGAGCGGACGGGATCGGCATCGGCCCCGACGGTTCGCTGTACCTCGCCGACAGCGGCTCGTCCGGGCAATGGCAGGGCCAGGTCCTGCGACTGAGCCCCGACGGGACGCTCACCCACCTCGCCGGGGTCGGCCCGCCCGCGACCACGCCGAGCCCCACCGCCGAAAGCACAGACGCAGCGGCCTCGTCCCCGTCGAGCTCACCGTCACCGACCCCGTCACCGACGCCGGTGCTCGGCGAGGGGGGGCCGGCCACACGTGCGGACCTGATCGCCCCGGTCGCGGTCGCCGTTGGCCCCGACGACGACGTCTACGTCGCGGACAGCGACGACGGCCGGATCCGCCGCGTCGCCAACGGGAAGATCACCACCGCCGCCGGCGCCGGGCCGGGTGAGGGGTTCAGCGGAACCTCCGGCAAGGCCGTCGGTGCCAAGCTTTCCGACCCCCGAGCATTGGCCGTCTCCGATGAGGGCGACCTCTACATCGCCTCCGGCTACCGCGTCCGCAAGGTGACGTCGGACGGCATCATCAGGGTGATCGCCGGCACCAGCGACTCCGGCACCACCGGCGACAACGGCCCGGCGGTGGAGGCGACGCTCACCAGCCCGTCCGGGCTTGCTCTCGCCGACGACGGAACTCTCTATGTCGCGGACAGCAGCGCGCACACGGTTCGCAAGATCTCGACCGACGGGAAGATCACGCTGGTCGCCGGTACGCCCGGCGCCTACGGCTACTCCGGTGACGGTGGCGCCGCGACGTCGGCGAAGCTCTACAACCCGCACGGCCTCGCGGTCGGGCCGGAGGGCGAGCTCTACATCGCCGACACCTACAACGACGTGATTCGCGTGGTCACCACGGACGGTAAGATCAACACGTTCGCCGGCACGGATGACGTCAACGCGAACACCGCTGACGGTGCCATCGCGACCGAGACCGAGTTCAGTTATCCCTCCGGGCTCGCGATCGACGCCTCCGGCGCGGTGTACGTGAGTGAGCCCGACCGGGGTACCGTCCGACGGATTGGTCCGGACAAGTTCGTGACGACCGTCCTGCGAAAGGCGGCCGACTAGATCACACCGCAGGCACCGAGCGAGGAGCTGCATGTTCGATCGGCGGGAGTCCTTCGACCGTCGCGAGGTGCTTCGCCTGGCCGGCAGGGGGCTGGCCGTGCTCGGTGCCGGCGGGCTCGCCGCCGGTGGTCTCGCCGGCTGCGGTGGCGATGACGACGACGGCCCCGGCCGGCCGGGCGGAGTCGACGAGGGAACGCCGAGCGAGCGCGACTGGCAGCGGCTGTCGGAGCAGCTCTCGGGCCGCCTGGTCCGGCCTGGATCCGACGAGTACAGCACCGCGCTCCAGCTGTTCGACCCCGCCTTCGACAGGATCCAGCCGCAGGCGGTCGCCTACTGCGCGTCTGCCTCGGATGTGGCCCTCGCCGTGGGCTTCGCGCGTTCCGCGGGCATCGCCCTCGCCGCTCGCTCCGGCGGGCACAGCTATGGCGGCTATTCGACGACGACCGGCCTGGTCATCGACGTCTCGACGCTGAACGAGGTGCGTCCGGGCAACCGGTCGGGCCTCGGTGTCGCCGCGAGCGGCGGGGCCACCGCGGGATCGGGGGTCGCCACCGTCGGCGCCGGGGCCCCGCTCGTCGATGTCTACGACCAGCTCATCCAGGCCGGCGCGATGATCGCGGCCGGCTCCTGCCCGACCGTCGGCATCGCCGGGCTGACCCTCGGCGGCGGCATCGGCGTCCTCGGCCGGCGCCACGGGCTGACCTGCGACCAGCTGCTGGCCGCCGAGGTCGTCCTGGCGTCGGGGGAGATCGTCCAGGTGGACGCCGAACGGGACGCCGACCTCTTCTGGGCGCTGCGTGGTGGTGGCGGCGGCAACTTCGGGGTCGTCACCTCCTTCACGTTCGCCACGCATCCGGCCACACCGCTGACGGTGTTCAGCTACCGCTGGCCCTGGGACGTCGCCGCCGAGGTGGTGGCCGCCTGGCAGGACTGGAATCTCGGCGCCGACGCGCCTGACGAGCTGTGGTCCACGTGTGTCGTCACGACGACCACCGGCTCCGATGGGAAGGGCACACCCGCGATCCGGGTCAGCGGGGTGCTCAGCGAGCCGGGCGGCTCGACCACCGGCACCGGCACCAGCAGTGGCGCCACCGGCACCGGCGGCGGGGCCGGTTCGCGGACCGCGCTCGGCGGCAGCGCGGGCAGCACCGTGGCCGCGCCGGCGCGGGACCTGCTCGCCCACCTGGTCGACGCGGTGGGCAGCCGGCCGGCGTCCACCTTCGCGGCCCAGCGTGGGCCGCTGGAGGCCATGCTGATCGAAGGCGGCTGCTCGGGGCGGAGCGTGGCGCAGTGCCACCTCGCCGGGCGCCATCCAGACGGAACCCTGCAGCGGGCCGCCCAGCTGGCGGCCTCGAACTTCCTCACCGCGCGGCTGCCGGCCGCCGGGACCGAGGCCGTGCTCGCCGCCGTCGAGGCCAGGCAACGCGAGACCGGGCTTCGGTCCGGCGGTGTCATTCTCGACAGCTGGGGCGGTGCCATCGGGCAGGTCGGCCCGCAGGACACCGCGTTCGTGCACCGCGACGTGCTGGCGAGCGCCCAGTACGTCGCCGGCTACGACATCGGGGACAGCGCGGAGCTCAAGGCCCGCAACGCCGAGTGGCTGCGGGCGACCACAGTCCGGATGAGCCCGTACGTGGCGGAGTCGGCGTACCAGAACTACATCGACCCGGAGCTCAGAAGCTGGGAGAAGGCCTACTACGGCTCGAATCTGGCGCGCCTGCGCTCGGTGAAGCGCGCCTACGACCCGGACAACGTCTTCGCCTTCGCCCAGAGCATCCGCCCCGCGTGACGCATTCTCACCCGCCCGCCAGCACAGATCGAAATCACCGACAGTAGCGACAACTACAGGCTGTCGCCGCTCCGGACAGGGAGTCGACGTCACCTGCCCGGAGCGGTGTGGATCAGTACATCGGTTGATCCCCACCTCCGACTACTGGCTGCTTCTAGTCCAACCACTGTCCGTTCCATGTCCGCCGACACCTGGCGATGTCTCCGCGATAGCAGGCGTTCCCGGCCCGAGCGGCACTGATCGCCCGGCGAGGGCGAACACCTCCCCGCGCTGGCCGGTCAGGGAGGCGACAGCGCGGCCGCGTGGTTCCCTGCGGCATCACGAGGACCACCGGAAGGCCGCGCGTGGACCCGGTTGTGGCACGGCGGTTCCCCTTGCGACCACTACTCAAAGTCAGTACACACGTGCTGTCGGCAACCACCGACAGTCACCACCGGCGCCGGTCCCGGCAGGCACCGGCTCGCCAATCGCAGTTCAGGAGGTCCACATGAAGCAGTTGATCTGGCCGTGGGGAGTGACCATCTTCATCATCTTCTTCATGGTCACCTCGCCGGGAGACGCCGCCGATGTGGTCCACAGCGCCTTCGGTGCGCTGGGCACGGTGGCCGACGGGCTCAGCAGCTTCGTCTCCGACGTCGCCGTCTGACAGCGGCGCGACGACCGACACCGCCAACGGCACCGACACCGACACCGACACCGACAATCATCGATCAGAAGCTTCGAGCCAGCGGTCGGGTCACCGCGACGACAGTCGTCCAGTCGGAGAGCTCCGAGAGCACGACCCCCCAGCGGGCGCCCTTCGCGGCGATGACCTGACCGTTCCCGACGTACATGCCGACGTGGCCCGGCGCGATGGCCGTCCCGTCGGAGCCGGGGATGAACAGCAGGTCACCCGGCTGGGGCTCGACCCCGCTGACACGGGGACCGTAGGCCACCTGCTCGGTCGTGACCCGCGGGAGCGAGACGCCGATCTCCCGGTAGGCGGCCTGCACCAGCGACGAGCAGTCCCAGGCACCCGGACCCGTCGCCCCCCAGACGTAGGGCTTTCCGATCTGCGACCACATGAAATCGATCACCGGCTGAAGTGTCTCGACCGACACCTCGACGCCGGTGTCGAGCGAATCGCCGTACACCTGGGCCTGCGCCAGGATCGTACGGACATAGTTGCGCGTTTCCGGATAGGGCGGCACACCGGCAAAGGCCAGCACCGCACCCGGTCCGGCGTTGTAGGCGGCCAGCATCTTCTCCTGCCCTGAACCGGGCACGGAGGCGACGGCCGCCGCGACCGCGCAGTCGTAGCGCGCCGCCGCGGGAATGGCGTCCGCCGGGTTCCACACATCTCCGCTGCCGTGGGCGGCCCAGGTCCCCGGCATGAACTGGGCTATTCCCATCGCGCCGACCTGCGACTGGGCACGGGGATTGAATCCGGATTCCTGGCGCAGCTGGGCGGCGAGCAGCGAGGGCGTCACCTCGGGGCAGCCGGCGGCGTTCGCCGCATCCGTGATCAGCTGCACGTACTCCGTCGGAATCCCCTCGGAGTTCGTGATCGCGCGCCCGCCGACGTTCTGCTCGTCGAGAAAGGGCGCGGCGATCAGCAGAATCAGCACGGAGATCAGCAGAAAGATTCCGCCGATGGTCACGAAGCCGCCGACGCCGAGCCAGACCAGCAGGCGCCCGCCCCGGACCGTGCCGCGCGACGTCCTCGCCATCCCAGCCGCCGCCTCTGCTCGTCGCGTCCGTACTACCGGCCCGGCGCGTCGCCGGCGGCGTTCTCAAGATCGGCGCCGGCGATCCGCCAGGTGCCGTCCGTCCCGACCAGCATCGTGACCGCCGGTGTCGAAACCGTGATCTCGGCGGGCCCGGCACCGGAGATCGTCTCTCGGCGCACATTGAGCAGGAGCGCCACCTGCCCGGACGTGCTGGTGTCGACGCCCCCGACGGGTGTGACCGCGAGCACCGAGACCGTGGAGCGAGTGCCGGCGGCGCGCAGCTCGTCCCAGGCACGACCGGCCTGAGAGCCGTTGTCTCCCCCGGCGGTGCCGTCAGAGCCGCCGGTGCCGGCTCCGGCGAGCTTGGCGGCGAAGTCCGGGGTCAGGCAGTCGCGGGCCCGTTCGACGCCGGCTGCCGGGCCGGCGTCGGTGCGGGCGTCGAACGACTGCCATTTCGTGAAGCAGTCACGAGCCACCGCAGCGGGATCCGTGGGATCAACCGTGGCCTGATTTTCAGCGGTGGCGGTGGCGAGCGGCGGACCCGGCGCCTGACTGGCTCCCGGCGGAGGCCCGGTCGTGGTCGGGGCAGCCGATGGCTGGTCAGAGGTGCCATCGAGCGCTGCACAGCCCGCCGCCGTAACAAGTAGCAGCGAGATCAATGTCACGAATCCAACAGCAACGCGGAACCGGGCGCGATCAAGGCGGTGGTGCGGTGTTCTTCTCGCGTGTCCGCGTGGTCTCACTCGTGGCCGTCCAGCCAGTCACGGACCCGGCCACGACGAATGCGCCACTGATGACCGACCTTGCGCGCGGGGATCGCGCGCTCCGACAGGAGCTTCAGAACCGTGCTCTCCGACAGCCGCAACCAGGTCACCAGTTCGTCGACAGTGAGCACGTCGTCGTCGTCCGAATGGAGCGCTGGACGAGGCGACATCGCAGGTGACGCGCCTGCAGCCACCGGCGCGGCCGGCGGCTCCGCCGTCCTGGCCACGGGCCGGGCGGGCATTCGCGGCGGGCGTGACGAGGCCGTCGGAAAGCGATCCTGCACCACCCAGGGCCCCCTTCTCGGCCGACAACCGACAGCCGTTACGCGTCGGCGAGGGAGGCTAACACCGCAATGCCGACCCTGGCGAGTCCCAACTATCGCTTGTCATACTTGAACGGCTCGTGTTACATCGATCCGACCGCAGCCGAGAGCAAGTAACAGTAAGTAACCGTAACTGGCACCAATTGGCCACCACCAACACCAGATCGAGGAACCAGTCAGACCTGCCAGGAGGGCGACGGCGCGTGAGCGATGTGCCACAGGCACCGTACGGCGAGGAGGGGGACGCGCGGCCCGTTTCGCTGATTGGCGCCCGAATCCCTTCATCCACGCCTTACGCGGCCGAGCTCCCGGCTCGCGACGGCGAGAGCGACGACCGTTCCGCCACCCGGGCTGCCCGCCGCAGGCACCGCAGGCGCGGTGACACGGACGAGCCCGCCGCCACCGGCACTGGTGACGGATCGTGGCAGGACCAGGCGTTCCATCTGGAGGATGCGGCACCCGGCGGCGCCAGGCCCACAGGCCGGTCCGGCATGTCGGGCTCAGGCCGAACCGGCATGCCGGAGCCAGGCCGGGCCGACCCGCCACGCGCCGGCGGCCACAGCGGCCATGACGGTGGCGATGGCAGCGACCAGGAGCCGCGCGGCCAGGCCCAGCGGCGCGGCCGGCGCCTTCCACGCACACCCCCGAGCGCCGGCCGCGACACCTCGGCCACGGCCGGTGGTGAGGTGAGCGGCGGCGGGCGGCGTGCCATCGCGCCACGCGCGGCCCGCCCGGAGCCGCCCGTCGCGGGCGAGCCGCCCCGGCGGGTCGAGGTGGCCCGGGTTCCCGCACCGGTGCCGCCCGGCCGGTTCGCGGCGACCCCGTCGCTGCCACGAGTCACGGCAACCAACGACCAGGGCACCGCACCGGACACGGCTGCGGACGACACCCTGAACCGCCGCCCCGTGCTCCGTCGGGCCGCCACGCCTCGCGCCGTCCCGCCGCCGGCGCCGATGGGCCGCAAGGACCCCAGCTTCCCGCCGGCCACCTCGGGCGCCCTGGCCAACACCGGCAGCTCCAGCACCGGCGTCGCCGCCGGTCCCGGTGCCACCGGCAGCCCCGGCGGCACAGCGGCACCAGGCCCCGCCGGAACGCCCCGCGGGCGCGCCGGGTCCGGTTCCGGCCGCGGTGCTTCCGGGGCTTCCGGGGCCTCAGGTGGCAGAGGAACGATCAGCGGCTCCGGTGCCTCGACGACCTCGCCGGGCCAGCGTCCCGAGCCCGCGGAGCCGTCGGCGCGTCGCGGCGGATACCAGGGCGGCACCAGCGCGCCGCCGCCGGGCCGCCGGCCCACGACGGCCGGCCCGCGCCGGCCCGGCCGGCCGTCGGCGCTCGCACCCAGGACACCCTCGACCGACCCGGCACCCGTTACCGGCCCAACGCCCGTAACCGGCCCAGCTCCCGTAGCCGATCCGGCGCCCACAGGCGACCCGGCGCCCGCGCCGCCGACAGCCTGGGAGCAGCCCGGCTGGCCAGCCCAGGCACCAGCGGGCGCGGAGGAGGCAGCGGCCCGGCCGGTCGATTCATACGCGCCGCCGGAAGTGCCCAGCTACCCCGGTCAGAGCGAAGTCAGTGGCACGGAGCCCACCTACCCGGCCGAGATCCACCCAGCCGAAGCCCATCCGGCCACACCGGCGGCTTCCGCCGGCCAGGCCTGGCCCGCGGTGGACCCGGCCTGGCCGACTGCCGACCCCGCCTGGCCCGCGGTGGGTCAGGCGTGGCCGTCGGCCGATCAGGCCTGGCCAGCCGACGGTCAGGCCTGGCCGGTGGTCGAGTCCACGCCGGGCGCCGCAGACACCGCCGGTGACGCCCTCGGCGACACCGCCGCCGCTGCGGCCTCCGCCTGGGGCGACGTCGACGGGTGGTCCCAGGAGCCCGGTGTCACCGAGGCCGCCACGGCGCTCCAGCCCGAGATCCCGGCGCTGCCCGTCGAGTCGGGTGACCGCCCCGGCTCCGTCGCACCGCACGGCGTCGCCGGGGCGGATCACGTCGACCAGGTCGACGGCGAGCTCGCGACCGAGGCAGCCGACCAGGTCTCCCTGCTTGGTCCTGATCCGGACGCGGAGGAGAGCACCGGCTATCCGCAGAGCGATGTCGACATGTGGGGCGATGACGATGCCCCACTGTCGTCGGTGTCCCCGGCGTCCCCGGTGTCGTCCGAGGACGGGCGCCGGCGGCGTCCGTCGACGGCGCTGCTGCCATCGGGCCGGCATCGCAGGTCAGGCCTCGAACCCGACCATGCCCAGGAGCACCCGTCGGCGGTCGCGAACCGAGCCTCGTCCCGGAGCGCCTGGCCGGGGCAGGAGACCTGGGCCGACGCGGACGACGACGAGCCCTGGGAGGAGATCCCGCTGCGGATCACTCTCATGGACCGCGCCGCAGCCGTCCTGCCGGGCTCGTGGCGGATCGCGGTGACCTCGCTCTTCCCGTACTCGGGCACCACGACGCTGGCCGGCGTCGTCGGTCTGACCCTGGCCGGTGTCCGCGCGGAGCCGGTGCTCGGTGTCGATCTCCATCCGGGGACGACCACCCCCGGCTTCGTGCCCCCCACCGCCGACAGCATCGAGATCGACGAATCACGCGGTGACAACCTGGTGAGCCGCGTGGGCAGCCGGGGTGTCACCACCGTCTCGGACATCGCGCGGCAGCGCGGATCCGGCGTCGCGATGCCACCCGAGGAGGTTCAGGCCCTCATCGGCGCCCGTCGCTCGGGCGCCATGTTCGACCTCGACGTACTGCCCATCGAGCGCCCCGCGGGAATGGACGCGGATACGAACGCGGGCGCGGGCGCACTGGTGCCGGTGGACGAGCCGGTAACGCCGGGAACGCTCCGAACCGTGCTCGGCGCGCTGGCCCACGCCTATCCGCTGATTCTCCTGGACGCACCGGCGGCGGCCCCGCTCACTCCGACGGCGATCCGCTCCGCGGACGCAGTGATTCTCGTGACGCTGGCGACCGCCTCGGATCTGGAGACCACCCTCGCCGACCTGCTCGACCCGCAGGGCGCGCTGGCCGGCGTCGGGGTGAACAGCCGGGAACGGCTTCGCCGCGAAGAAGCCGGAGCCCAGCCCGGCCCCGCCGTCATCGCCGCCGTGGTGTCACCGCGGCGAGGCCGGCCCTCACCCCGGACCAGGACCGCCACGGCCCAGCTGGCCCGCTATGTCGACGCAATCGTGCGGGTCCCCTACGATCCGCGCCTCGACCCCAGCCGCGGAACCCCGGTCCGGATTCCGAGGCTGCGCTGGGCGACCCGGCGGTCCTATCTGCGGCTGGCCGCCGAGACCGTGGACGCGTTGGCCGCAATGGCAGACGCCGAGGTCAGCGCGCCCGTTCCGGCGGATCGCCCACTCCTGGGCCCACCGTCGCCGCTAGCGATTCCCAACGGTTCGACGCGGCTACACACCGGCGATGCCGATCACCCCGAGGTGCCCGGCGTATCATTTGGCGACCTGCGGCCCGGAAGCAAACCCACGCGGGTGTCCGGGCCGGATCGTCCGGGCGGTCAACCGCCTGCGGGAGGGGAACCAAGATGATCGTGGTTGCGGCAACCGCCTCAGCAACAGCCTTTCTCGCCAACGTAGAGGTCAACCCGGACGACGCCAAGGCGCCCGGCATCAACGCGCTGAAAGACCTGGTCAACGGGCTGGCCGCGTATGCGGTCGTCGCCGCCGTGGCCTCCGTGTTGTTGGGCGGAATCGCGTGGGCTCTCGGTGAGCGGATGGGGCTGGACCGCGCTTCGGCGGTCGGCAAGAGCGGAGTCCTCGCGGGCTTCGGCCTCGCCTTCCTGGTCGGTGCCGCCGCCACCTTCGTCAACTTCTTCATCGCCACCGGCAGCAGCGCGGACGATGCCACCGACAACACCAACAGCATGCGTCCGCCCGCCGTGGTCCTGACCATCACCCCAGCCCCCGCCGAAGACATCGTCGATGATCCCGACGTGGTCCATGCACCGCCGTCCGCAGACTTCTAGGCGGTTCCGGAGGTATCTGGCCTCCGACATTGCGATGATGACCCTGCCGGCAACGGAGGGGAGTAGGCGTTGGTAAGCCTCGCAGAGTGGGCATTCGGACGTCTGATCGTTGTCATCGTCGCAGCATCAACGGTGACCGCGGTCGGAGTCGGCACCGTGGCCTTCTTCATCGGACGGCAATCGGTGGACACCAGCCCTGAGGCATCGGCCAGCGCCGAGCCGAACCCCGTCGTGCCCTCGGCACAGGCTTCGGCAGCGCCGACAGCCGTGGTCCCGACACCCGACGATGTGCCCACGCCCACAGGCGAAGCCGGTCCGGTCGGCGCCCCCACGCGGGTCAACGAGTTCGGGGTCCCGGTCGGCTACCCCCATACAAGCTCCGGCGCCATAAGCGCCTGCGGAAACTACTACACCGCGTACAATAACCGCGCCAATAGATCACAGGAAAAAATCCGCGAGTTCTTTTCTTCAATTGCAGATCCAAGGTCAGTCGAAACGCTCGCTAGCGGCATCTTGCGAGTTGATCAGGAAAATGCCGCCATCCTCGGCGTTCCATCAATTCAGGATCCTCTGGTTAACTTCGATGCTCGGCCGCTCGGATATCAAATAGAGGCCAGCTCCGATTCCGAGGCAAAGATACTGGTCTGGGGTGCAATTTCACTAGGCGTTTACGACTCGGCTGACCCGGTTAAGCAAGCGCAAGTTCGTTGGGGCTCCGAAATCTGTCAAGTTCGCTGGCAGCAGGACGACTGGAAGCTGATAAACGCAGACGACGGTCCAGATGGTCCGCTACTTCACAGTCGTAGCGCCGGAGACTTCAAAGAGTTCGTAGTGGCTGGAGGTCCGCAATCATGACGGGTGGCATGGTGGCCTCCGCGCCAGCAGATCAGAGTGTAGTCCTTGCGTGGACTCCTTTGACGCCACTAAAAGATCTCGCCGGCGGAGCCGCCGACGACTTCTTGGACTCTGTCGGCAAAGCGTTCTGTAACATGGCGGCGGACCTTTCGTCGTCCGTCTTCAGCTTTGCGGCACAGAAGACCGCTGTAGATCTCAACGCGCAGTATGTCGTCGACAACTACAACATCGTCTTCGGCGTATCGGTGCTCATCGTCACCGGGCTCTTCCTCTGTTCGTGCACCGTAGCGGCACTACGGGGCGATCCGCACGTGTTCGTCCGGGCCCTGGCCACCACCGGCACGGCGATCATCGGCTCGTTCATCGCCCTGACACTGCTACAGATGGTCCTGGCCGCCTCGGACGGCATGGCCGAGGCCTTCGGCAATGACAAGGCCCTGGGAGCGGACCTCGTAGCGCAGCTCCGAGAACTACCCGAACAGGGAAATTTCGCGCTAGATCTGGTGCTGTCCCTCCTGGTGGCGATCTTCGCGTTCACGCTTTTCGTCGTGCTCTACATCCGCAAGGTCGCGATCATCGTCGTGGCGGTGTTCATCCCGTTGTATCTGGCGGGGCAGCCCACGATGACGACCAGCGCCTGGATGAAGCGCGCCACCGAGACGCTGGTGGCGCTGATTTTCGCGAAGCCCGTCATCTACGCGATTTTCGCACTCGGCGCCGGCATCGCCCAGGACACCGGTGGATCCACGGTTGACCAGACACTGAGCATTCTCAGTGGTGTCGTAGTGATGATCGCAGCCGTCCTCTCGCCGTTCATGCTGATGCACCTGCTCGGATTCGCCGACGTCCAGCTCATGCGCGCGGTCGGGTCCGCCGGGCAGCGCAGTGCGGCGTCGTTCGGGCACGGTGCCGGCGCGCTGCTCGGTTCGACGTCCCGGGAGACGTTCCGCGGAATCGGTTCACGGCTCCAGACCAGAAACCGGGGAATGCTCGGCGACGCGGGTGCCTTCGGCGGCCCGACCGTTCCCGCGGCCCGTCCGGCGGTGCGGCCCGGCCGCGGAGGGTCCGGTTCCCCGGCGCCGGTCGGAACGCCTGCCCGTGCGGGTGCCGCCGGGACTGTACGCGCCAGGGTGAACCGCTCGGAGGGTTCGGGTGTCGGCGTCGGCGCGGCCCCGGCCGGGACGAGGTCCGGCCGGAACACCGTCGGCGCGGCCGCTGCGACGCGAGCCGTCCCCGCCAGGGCGGGAGCTCCGAGCGGGGGCGGCGGCCGGGCGGCGGCCGCCGCGCCGGCGCGCACCCCGGTGGCCCGGACCGCCGCCCCGGCCGCGCACGTCTCAGGCAACACCGTGGCCAGGCCGCCGGTGACTCCGCAGGCCGCACCGCGAGTCACGCCGCCGGCGCGCACAGGAGGTGGCGAGTAGCCCGTGGTATCCGAACGCAGCTATCGATTCGGGCCCCTGGAGCGCGGCGGGGTACTCCTCGGCATGCGCTGGCCCCAGCTGGCGCTCCTCATCGGCGTCATGCTGTCGGTGCTGGGCGCGCTGCGTTCGCCGTTGATACTCGTTCCCCTGTGGGTGCTGCTGGCCGCGGGGTTCGCCTTCGTCGCGTTCGTCCGGGTGGAGGATCGTAACCTCGACCAGTGGGTGCCGATCATGTTCGGCTTCGCGATGCAGAAGGTGACGGGCGAGACGGTGTTCCGTGGAGGCTACTTCCGACTCGGTCCCACCGAGGACCGGATTTCCAGGACGGTCCTGCCGGGGCCGCTGTCGGGCCTGGTCATCCTGTCGTTCCCGGTGGGTGGCGGCCGGTACGTGGCCGTGGTGAAGGACGCGAAGAAGCAGACCTACACGGCGGTGCTGCAGGTGAAGGGCAGCCAGTTCGCCCTGCTCGAGTCCGGGGATCAGCAGTCCCGGGTCGACGCCTGGGGCGAACTGCTCGCCGGCCTGACCGGTGGTGGCGGCAAGCTCTCCCGCATCCAGTGGCTGGAACGGACCCTGCCGGACTCCGGTGACCAGCTTCAGCGGCACTGGCGGGTCCGCGGCCACCACGACGACTCCTGGGCCGCGCAGGCCTACGAACAGGTCATCGACGCGGCCGGCCCGGTCGCGCAACGGCATGAGACCTACCTGTCCTTCCAGCTCCGGGCGAAGGACGCGCGCCGTGCCATCCAGCGGGCCGGTGGCGGCGACGAAGCGGCCTGCGCGGTGCTGCTCAGCGAGCTGCGGACGATGGAGGCCGCACTGGCGCGGGCGTCGATCAACACTGTCGGCTGGCTCCCGCCCCGCGCGCTCGCCGCGGTCATCCGCACCACCTACGACCCCTACTCGATCGAGATGATCGACGCCCGGGGTGGCGCGAGCACCGACCTCGCCGGTGGTCTCAAGGGTCTGCCGTCGGGCATCAACCCGGCCATCGCCGGGCCCATCCGCACGGTGAACGCCTGGGATCACTACCGCACCGACTCGGGCTTCCACACCACCTACTGGATCAACGGCTGGCCGCGAGTCCCGTCCCCGGCTGCCTTCCTCGCGCCGCTGCTGATGGAGACCACCTGCCGGCGCACCGTCTCGCTCGTGGTGGAACCGCTGCCCGGTCGCAAGGCGGAGAAGGCCGTGAACCGGCGTCGCATGGCGCACATCGGCGAACAGCAGATGCGTGACAAGGTCGGCAAGGTGACGACGCAGCGGGACGTCACCGAGGCCGACGAGGTCGAACGGCGCGAGCAGGAGCTGATCGCCGGTTTCGGCGCGTTCCGCTTCCACGGGTTCGTCACCGTCTCCGCGGACGACCTGGAATCCCTCGCCGACGCCTGCGGTGAGGCGGAGACCCTGGCGTCGCGCAGCCGGTTGGAGATGGTGCGTCTCGTCGGCGAGCAGGACCAGGGCTTCAGCGTCGGTGCGCTGCCGCTCGCGGTGGGGGTGGCATGAGTTACGACCACGGTGCCGCCGACCGCGACGTCTACGGCGCCGGCGCCGGTGACGACTATGGCTATGACTACGACGGTACCGGTTACCACGACACCGGCGAGGACCCCGGCTACCAGGCCAGCGGGTACGTCGATCTCGGTGGCAGCCAACGCAGCCGCCGCCGGCAGGCGAAGGCACAGGCGGCCCACGAGCGGCGGTCCCGGCGGGCCGAGCGGGCCGCGGCCAACGCGGAACGGGCCTCCATGCGCCGGGCCCAGTCGTCGCTGCGCCGCGGCGCCMAGCCGCCACGGCTGCTCGGCCCCTTCGCCGGCCGCGCCTTCCACAAGCTGCGCCTGCCGGCACACATGGAGACCACGGCGCAGATCGCCGGGATCTACCCGTTCGTGGTCGACTCCGGGCTCGACGCCCCGGGCATGTACATCGGCCGGCACGTATGGTCGGGCAACTCCTTCGACTTCGACGTCTTCGAGCTTTACCGGCAGCAGGTGATCGAGAACCCGAACTTCGCGGTGTTCGGCGCCGTCGGCTCGCGCAAGTCCGCGCTGCTCAAGACGCTGATCTCGCGCGGCTCCGCGTTCGGCTACCAGGCCGCCGTCCCCTGTGACCCGAAGGGCGAGTACACCCGGCTGGCGCGCCGCCTCGGCTGCGAGCCGACCTACATCGGGCCGGGCCTGTCGACCAGGCTCAACCCCCTGGACGCCCCACCGCGCCCCCGGGGCATCGCGGACGCGGACTGGGCCCGGGAGGTGAAACGCGCCCGCTCGGCGCTGCTGTCCTCGCTGATCGAAACGGCCAAGGGCGTGCCGCTGACACCGGCCGAGCACACCGCCGTCGACCTCGCGCTCGACGTCGTCACCCGGCAGATCACCGGTGCCGACCCGGATCGATGGGCCACCCCGCTGCTMCCCCACGTGCTGGAGGCGATGACCGACCCGTCCGAGGAGGACTGCTCGGCCCTGCCGATGACCGCCATGGAGCTGCGTGACGCGTCCCGGGACGCGACCCTGACGCTGCGGCGGCTCACGCACGGTGCCCTCGGTGGTCTCTTCGACGGCCCGACGACCTCGCCGCTGGACTTCGATCAGCCGATCGCCGTGCTGAACCTGGAGCGGGTCCAGGGCAGCGACGAGATGATCGCGCTGATCATGACCTGCGCGCAGGCCTGGATGGAAGCGGCGCTGATGCGCCAGGACGGCGTGCAGCGCTACGTCGTCTACGACGAGTGCTGGCGGCTGATGCGGTTCGCGGGGCTGGTCCGCCGGCTGTCCGCCCAGCAGAAGCTGGCGCGGCAGTGGGGCTGCGCGAACGCCATCGTGGCGCACCGCATCTCGGACCTGCTCTCGGCCTCCCCCGACTCGGTGGAGATCGCCAAGGGCCTGCTCGCCGAGACGGCGATCCGGATTCTCTACAAGCAGGCATCGGACCAGATCGCCGACACCAAGGAGGCGCTCGGCCTCACAGACGTCGCCGCCGACCTGCTGCCCCGGCTGGACCCCGGCTACGCCCTCTGGCTGATCCAGCACCGTGCCTTCTACGTTGAGCATGTGGTCGGAGACCTGGAGATCCCGGTCGTGCTCAACGGCTCGAAGATGCACGGCGAGGTCGACGACACCAACCTCGTCCCCGACGATCTCGACCCCAGCGAGCTCGACCCGCCCGAGCTCAACCCCCGGCTGACATCCGATCCGCCCGGTGTGGCCTTCAGCGTGCCCGCACCGATGCCGGTGCCCGCGGCGGGTCAGCTGACCCACACCTACCACGACGAGCGGGGCCACGACCCGGCCGAGGAGGACGAGGAGAACCTCGTCGCAAGGGCGCACTGGGCGGCACCACCCCTCGTACGGGACGGCGTCCACCACATCCAGGTCGGCGACCCGCAGATCGTGGACGCGCCGCCCAACTGAGCGCCCAGCTGAGGACGTCAGTGAGGTCCACGCGGTCGCGGTGAACAGCCAGGCCGGCGGCGGCCCTGGCTACACCGGCGGCTACCCGACTCGCGACCGAGGCCATAGCGGTCCTGCCCGGACAGCGGTAGAAATGCGGCAGATAGTGCGAGGCGCGACGGGGCGGAGACACAGTGACGCGCAGCGGGCCGCCCGATTTCGACGCCGGGGACGGCCGCGGCGACCGCGGCGGCGACAACGGCCAGAGTACGGTCACCGCGGGATTCGCCGGCGGTCCGGATCCCGAACGTGTCGTCAGGGTCCGAGCCGTCGTGCGACCGAACGACGACACTCCGGACGGCACACCGTCAGTCTCCGTCGTCGTCGCCGGTTACCTCGTGGCCTCCGGATTGGTCCTGACGGCAGAAGCGGTCACGCGGTTCGGCTCCGCGGTTTCGCTGTCCGTCGAATTCGGTGTGGTCGAGGCGGTCGGTGCGGCTGGGGTCGGTGCGGCTGGGGCGGTTGCGGCCGGAGGCGTGCGCGCCGAAACCGCACCTTCCCCGACGTGGGCCGGCCCATCGTCAACCCAGCTCGGAACCGATGCCGCTGTCGCACGCCGACAACTCGACGTGGCGCTGGACGCCGCGGAGGACTACGCCTCACAGGTGCAGGCCGCCGCCGACGATTTCGCCACCGTTGTCGCGGAACTGTGCGACGCCTATTTCAGACGCTGGGAGGATGAGACCGCGACCCTCGCCCGGAAAGTGCGAACCCGGGTGAGAGAGCTGGTCTCGGACGGGCCGTCGGCCCCGGCTGACGACCCTGAGGTCCGCTCCATGGACCAGCGCATCCGTGAGGAGCAGTTTGCGATCGGCTCCTCGCTCGCGGCGAGCGAGCACGAGTGCGGCGAGATTTCGCTGGTTCCGGTGACCGAGACCGATCTGGTCGTTCGAGGGTTCCGAGATGAACTGAGGGCGAGCCGCCGGATGGCGCCCAGGGCACCCTCGCCAGACCGACCAGAACTCGGTGACGCCACCGGGGCCGGCGCCGCGGAACCCCGATACGAAGGTCTGGTCCGGCGGATCGCGGTGAGCGCCGCGGAACTACGCGCCCGCGTAAGTGAGGTCGCCGACGATACGTCTGACCGCGTGGACAGCAGGATCAAGGAAAGCGCTCCCTCTCGGCGCCTGATCGATCTGGTACACACGGTCGCCGATGACGTCGACACTCACCTCCTGAACAGCGCGGATGGCGCCGAGTCCGGTTCGCCGCCGCGGCGGTTCCCCACGGTCACCAGGGTTGCCGCCGTTCGCGAACTGACCAGAACCGCGGCGGACGAAGACCGGCGTATCCGAGATGGGCTGATCACCGCGAGGAGGGCGTTGGACGCTGCCCTCGCGACGGCGGACCGGGAGTTCGCCGTCACCGTCCCGCTGGTCCTGCGCGGCGAGGACCCATCGGGCGGCTCCGCCGGCGCCGGGGTCGAGCTGTTGTCACGGCGCCGGGCCGATGGCCGCCCGGAGCTTCCGCGCGGCGGTGCCGAGCCGCCCCGTCCAGAACCTTCGTCCGGCGACGTCGGCCAGCTTCCGGTCGCAGCAGGCATCCGATGGGCCGACGAGCGCTCCGGGCTGGCGTTGCTGGAGCTGCTGGAACCCGGACCGGACCGGCACGGCGAGGACCCGCCGTTCGTCACGCTGCCTCCGCAACGGGTCGGTCGGGCGTTCTACGGGATCGCGCGGTCCTCTCACCTGCGGGTCGAGGGCAAGGTGACGGCGGTGCCGGGGCAGGACGGCTCTGCCAACGGCCGTCCGGGGGCAGCGGCACCGCCTCGACTCCTGCTCGCGGTGGAGGCCTCGTACGATGCTCCCGGCGCCGACGTCGGGCCTGACGGTGCCGACGGTGCCCGTGCCCGTGACAGCGGTCGCGGCACCGACAGCGACAGCGACTGGGCGTCCCTGCGTGGCGCCCCCGTGTTCGTCAACGGCGGGTACGCGGGAACAGTGGTCGACGCGTGGGGATCGGACCTCTCCCCCGGCACTGGCTCGGGACGGCCGAGGCGGCAACTGCTGGTCAGCCCGCCGTCAGCCGCGCTGGCAGTTCTCCGGCGGCTGTCACGAGAACGTCGGGCGGCCCGCCACGGCGACGAACCCGGAGCCGGCGCCGAGAACGACGAGGCCTTCCGCACTCTGCTCGACGATCCGGACGACGTTCCCGAGATCAGGTCCGTCGTGCTGACCGAGCACACCGAGGTGGTCAGAACAGGGGAGGTGGTCCGAGTCGAGCCGGCCTTCAGGCTGTTGCCGGACGACGACAGCAGCCGTTCCAGCCCAGGGCTGCTGTTGGACTCGGCCCACGAGGTCGTCTCGTTCACGGGCCGGGACGACGAACTCCGCCAGCTGGTCGTCTGGTGTCGGGAGGGGCCGGGCGCGATTGCCGCCCGTCTGGTTACCGGGCCGGGCGGGTCCGGGAAGTCCCGGCTGGCCGCAGAACTGTGCCGAAGGCTCGAGAACGCAGGCTGGTCGGCGGGCTTCGCCAGCCTGGGAGAGCCTTCACCAGGCCCCGGCGCGGGTTTCCGCCCGGCAGGCGACCCTGGTTCCACGACACCCCCGGCACTCATCGTCGTCGACGACGTCGACCTGAACGCCGAGCAGGCCGGGCAGCTGCTCCGCAGGCTGACCCTCGACCGGTCGGGCAACCGCACCCGGCTGTTGCTGCTCGCCAGGCACCGGAAGTCCTGGTGGTGGCGGCGGTTCGCCACCAGCTCGGGCTCGGCCGCCGATCGCCTCCCGGGACTGGACAACTCGAAGGACCTCGTGCTCGGCGAGATCCCGTTGGCATCCGACGCACGGCGGCAGTTGGCCGGCGACGCGCACGTGGCATACGGCGAGGTCCTGCCGAGCCCCCGAGCTTCGTCGACCGACGGCGTGGCAAGTGACGTCCTGACCCACGTGCTGTCCAGCGGTGACCTCGGCCTCCCGCTGGTACTCCAGGCTCGGATGTTGCTCGAACGTCATCCGGAGGCCAGGAAGCTGCCTCCCGACGCCGGCCGCGACCTCGTGCTGCGTGAGCTGCTGATGGTGGAACGCCTGCACTGGCGCCGGTCGCTGAGGGATCACGTGGCCGACGGCCGGCCGAGCGGTCGCTTCCCGCGGACTGATGACCTGCACGAGGGCACGACGACGCACGACGGAATGGCGAGCCTCGCCGTCGCCGTCACCACACTGACCAGCCCGATCAGCAGGCGTGCGGCTGACGTACTGGTAGCCGCGGTTCCCGCGTTGGGCGAGGACGCGGCCGCACCCGACCGCGCCGCGCTGACGGCCTGGCTGTGCGACCTCCACCCGCGCCGCGCCGGCGGCGTCGAACCGCTGCGCCCCGATCTGCTGGCCGAGCAACTGCTCGCCGAGACCGCCGGTCAGACACTCGTTGACAGCTGGCATGCCGAAGGCTCGGTCGTCGATCACCTGAAGGATCTCACGGAAGGGATCATGGCCGTCCTGGCGCACACCGCGACCGGGACGGGTACCGGGACAGCCGTCCTGACGCCGGAAGAGGCTGAGGCTGCTGAGGACTGGATGTACGACGAGCTGCGGCGCTCGTTCCATCGCGACGCCGTGCGAAGCAGTGTCGGGAGGCTGGTCGCCGAGGGCACCGACGCACAGGGCTCCGGGACCGGCCGGACCAGCTGGACCGGTGGCCAGCGGTCGCGGCCGTCGGCACGGAACAGTCAGGCCGAGGTCGAGTTGGCACTCCAAAAACGTGTTGTGCAGGAGAAACGAGCCCGGCTCCGGCCGGAAGACCCGATCAGGGTCCGCCGTCTGGCCCAGGAGCTGCACTATCTCGCCGACCTCGTCTTCGCCCGAGATCCTTCGGCGGCCGGGACCTTGTACGACGAGGTCCTGGAGAAGTACGGGTCAGGCGACGAGTTCACGCACGACCGGGCCGACGTCCAGGTCAACCTGGCCAGGGTTCGGATGCGGTCCGATCCGGCCGTGGCGCTTGCGCTGGCGAACGAGGCTGTGGCCGGCTACGAGACGCTCATTCCGTACAACCGGGAGGCCTACCTGCGAAAGCTCACCGAGGCACGTGTCCTGGTGATGCGGGCGAAGGTCAACGAGGACCTCAACGGCCGTCCGCGGTCTTCCTCACGTCGCCGGTCTCCTGGCTCCTGAAACGGGATGCGCCTGATCAGGCCGAGCCGAGGTCCTTGGGCGGGCCGCCACTCGCCGCCGGGTCCTCGGGTGGCACATCCTCACCCGAGCCACCCGAACCGCCCGAACCGCCCGAACCGTTCGGGTGAGGCGGGCCGCTGATCCTGCCACGCCACCCGGCCAGCACGGGCCACGGCCTTCTGCTGGCCTCCTTGCGACGGGCGACAGCCTCGGTGCGTGGGCCCGGGCCCGGACCCCCGTCCGTTTCCGCGAGCCGGCGAGGCCTGGGCGCGCCCTGGTGGTCCCCGTCGTGCGGCCGGAACGGGTCCGCCTGGACCTCCTGCGTCAGCCGGCGTCGGATCTCGTCCGCATGCGCGGCGTCCACCTGGGAGTAGACCTCCCGAAGCCGCTCTGACCAGCGTTGTGCCCGATCCAGCTCCAGGTCGTGGTCGAGCTCGGCCAGGAACAGTTCCTTCTCAGCATCGCGACCGGCGATCTCCTCCCTGAGCTTCCGCCGAAGCCCGGCCTCGTGCAGCACGGTCGCCTCGTCGGCGGCGGCCGTCGTTTCGTACGCGCTCTCCTTCCCCAGCGACATCAGGAACTTGATGAAAATCGGCAGGCATTCGATCAGCAACGCCAGCGCGGCGACGGCGCCGTGGGCCGCGAACCCCGAACCACTGCTGAATGTGATCTTGTGGAGCGCATCGAGCCGTATCAGCATGCCGTCGTTGTTGGTGTTCCGCGCCTGGAACTCCGCCACGTTCCTGGCTTCGTCCGCCTCCAGGCGGGCCAGTTCTTTTTTGTCTTCTGCGGTGGTGATGCTCGCCGGCCTACCACGGGTACGGACGCCGTCGGCGGCGGTCTCCGCCGACCTCGCCTTGTCCAGTTCGGCTTTCTTCTCGGTGCGGTTGGCGACCAGTTGATCGATCTTGCTCTGGATCGAGGCCGCGGTGTCACCTTTTCCCGGGGCGCCGGTACGCCCCCTGCCGCTGATTTCGTCGGAGAGCTCGGTCTTGGCCGCGGTGATCTGGTTATCGATTGATGTCAGATCATCTTCCAGATTCTTTGTGGTCTGCCGAAGTTCGCTGGCGTCGGGCGTCTGGCTCGCGGCCTCGACATCCTCCGCGAGGCCGGCTATCTCCGCCCTGAGATCGGCGATCCGCAGGCCCGTCGGGTCGGTACGCCGATCCGCCAGGAACTCGGCCTCACGCTCGCTCTGGATCTCGGTCACCTTCGCTCGCACCTCGTCGTCGAAAATCGTGAGGACGAGCGGGGTCGAGATCACGACGCTGATCACGACGGCGAGGCAGAGGCGGGGGACCAGGTAGCCCACGTTCTGCCAGAACGTCTCCTGCCGGGGGAACGAGACCAGCCAACGGTCGAGGTTGGCGATGAACAGGCCCCAGCCGAATCCGAGCACGGCGCAGACCGGGAGGCTGGCATCGAGGGCGATCCGCATCGCGAAAGCGAGCGACAACCCGGCGATGACCGAGGTCCCCAGAATGACGCCGCCTGTACCGACGTACTTCGGCCGGTCTCCCGGAAACCGGTTCAGCACCGACCGCTGGGCGCCGACAAGGGCGATGAGCAGGTCGGATATTCGCCGCCGGTCCCGAGAACCCGACGAGATCTCGCCAGCCATGTTCCCCCCGTGGCTGTTGGCTGCATACGAGCGACCGCGTGCTCGGATGCCTCCCCGGCGGGCAGCGCGATACCCGGGCCGGTATGGCACCCGGGAACGTCGGGAGCCGTTTCCGGCACCATACGGCGCGGCTCGCGCACAGATGTCCGCCGCCGGAAATCGACGGGGTGTCGTGCGCGGTCAGCGGCGCTCCGGTGGGCACTTGGTGGCCACGTTGACAATCTGGAGGACTTCTCGGTGGAGCGTGCGACTCGCCGTGTCCTTGTCGAGGCCGACGAGGTTGATCCAGGGCAGTTCAGCCAACACTCCGGCCGGCGCACAGTCGGCGACTATGACAGTGAACACCCGGTCGGTATGGCGGCGGGTCGCGTTGAGCACCGCACCCCACTCGGTGGCACCGTCATCGTCCGGTCCGAGGTAGGCCGGAGACAACACCGCGACCACCCACGCCGACCGCGGCGCATCCTGCTTCGTCCGGTCCACCATTCCCGAGGCGAGGGGGGCATCCGCATCGGGAAGACAGACGGAAGGCGGTACTCGAGACGATTGGCCCAACTGTGCAAGCTCACCGGCGATCCATCTCGCCCAGGCCCGGTCCTTCTCGTCCCCCGTCACATAGCTGACGAAAAATCCATACTCCTCCGCCGCGGGCTCGCGCGGCTCGGGGCGACCAGCCGCACGCACGGGAACGGTCGGGCCGGGGGACGGAAAACCACCGGCCGGTGACACGCTCTCGGCCGGCGTGTCGTCGATGTCCGGGAACATACTCGGCTCAAAAGCCGGGTTGGCCGGCCAATCGTCATGGGCTGCGGCCAGCAGCAGCTTCCGGCCGCCCCTGAGTATTCCTTTCTCCAGGAGATCATTGATCATCCACCAGTATTTTTTGGCATTTACCTGGCTGACCTCTGGCAGGCTGTCCTTCGGAAAGCCAGCCCTCCTGAGAAAGTCCCGAGCTTCCACCGGGCTTTCGTAAACATTGATGAAAGCCCTGAGTTCCGTCTCGGTGAACCCCCCGCACATCCCAGCTCCCCGAACCCCCGAACCGAGTCGGCACGGTGTGTCCGTCGTGCCCGCTACCGAAGACGGTGATCGTACCGTCTGGCACTGTGTCCGCTATCTGCGCAGCATCCCCCGCAGCCGTGAGCGGGTGGGCCAGGACTGCGGCCCGGCGACCTCGTACCCCGGCAGGACCCGCTGCGCCACGTCGACGAGCAGCGCGACGTCGATCGGGCGCAGCACCACGCCGGCGGCCAGGATGTAGTCCGCGACCCCGGCCACGGGCAACAGCAGGACACCATCGACCAGTGCGAGGCCATCCGGCACCTCCGCCCGCGCGAACGCGACGACCGACTGTGCCTCGAGCTGCCAGCCGGCGGGCAGCTCGGCGACGAGCTGGCTGGTGGCCTCCTCGCCCATCCACGCGACCAGACCGAGCATGGCGCGCAGCGGCACCTTGCCAGCCCACACACCCGCCGGGTTCTGCCTGATCGGACCGCCGTGGGTGTCGGTCTCGATCACCCAGGCTCCGGACGGGCCGATGACCAGGTGGTCGATGTTGCCCGCGGAGTCCGCGAGCTGCCGGTCGTGGAGCACGGTGTAGCCGGCGCGGCCGAGCCGGTCCAGGGAGCGGGCGGTGCGGCGCTCGGCCTCGGCATCCACTCGCCAGGCCTCGATCTCCGGTGGAACGCGGTAGTAGCGGATGGCGAACGCACCGAGGACGACGAGCGCGCCGAGCACCGCGGCCTGCGCCACCCGTACGGCCGGTAACCCGCCCAGACCGCAGAGAAACCCGGCGAGCGCACCCGCGCCGGCAGCGCCGACAGCCGCCACGACGGCCACCCGTCGTGATCTGTCGCCGCGCTCCGCCGCGTACAGCTGCCGTCGACGCTGGTACTCGGCCATGGCCGTCCGGCCAGCCGGCACGCGATCATGAGTATCCGCGGTCACCACCTCCTGTCAGCTCGGTACCGCCGCCGCGCTTCGGGGGACCGCAGGTGGGTACCGCGAGTCTGCCGCGATCCGGTCACCGGGCGCTACCAGCAATCTTCATCGTGAGGATCACACTTCCATCGAAAACGCGACCGCAACAGCCCGGAAGCGTGGAATAACCGAAAGAACTACCGAAGATGTACACGCCCCCGTCTGGGAAGTGGTGGCTGCCCCCACGCCTTGTGTCAGGTGGAGAGTGTCAGGTGGAGACAGCCCACAACCCACGGCGCTGCGCCCGCTGCCCGACGAGGGGTAGCCGAGCCGCCACTGTGGGGAGAACGCCCTCACGATAGGCGCCTGTCGACGTGGCCGAGGCGCAGGGAGAGGAGCCACTCGATGCCACTTCGCGTGACACCTGAGGCTTCTGGACGCAGGCAAACGGGTCGGACCAGCCCCAACGGCCCGACCGGTCAGCCCGAGACGACCGACGAGGCGGCCCACATAAAGATCACATCCGCGTCTACTTCCTCCGCTGAGTCCGCCGCGGCGGAGCTGCGGTCGTTCGACGACCTCGTCGAACTCGCCACCCGCGACGTCACCAGCACCGATGCCACAGCCGAGGGCTCGGCCGGGTCCGGAGCAGGAGCGGGAGCCCCGGCCGGAGAAGGCGCCACCGGACGGGCGGACACCCGCCGGGTCGGCATCGAGCTCGAGTGGCTCGTCGTCGACGTCGCACGTCCATCCCGCTCCGTCCCGCCGGACGAGACGGCTGCGGCCCTCGTCGAGGCGCTCGGAACCGCAGGGGCGCCCGGAACCGCAGGGGCATCCGGAGCCGCAGGGGCATCCGGAGCCGCAGGGGCATCCGTCCGGTCGGGCCGGCCGGAACCAGGGCCGGGGGCGGGGGCCGGAGCGCCGGCCTCGCCGGCCTCGCCGACCTCGCCGACCTCGCACTCACTGCCCTCGCTGCCCTCGCTGCCCGGCGGCAGCCGGCTCACCTTCGAACCGGGCGGGCAGCTCGAGCTGTCCGGTCCGCCGCTCGCCCTGGCGGAAGCCGTCGCCGCGATGCGCGGCGACCTCACGCTCGTCCGCGGCGCGCTCGCCCGCCACGGCCTCGGTCTGGCCGGCCTCGGGGTGGACCCGCTGCGGCCACCGCGCCGCCACACGGCGGCCTCCCGGTACGTGGCGATGGAGGAGCATTTCCGCGCCGTCGGCGGTGAGGCCGGGCTGACGATGATGTGCTCCACCGCGTCTGTCCAGGTCAACCTGGACAGCGGTGCCGACGTCACGCAGACCGTCGAGCGTTTCCGGCTCGCCCACGCCCTGGAGCCGGTGCTGATCGCGATGTTCGCCGCGTCGCCGATGCCGGCCGGCCAGCCGCTCACCTGGCAGTCCGGCCGGCAGGAGGTCTGGGCCAGGATCGACCCGAGCCGCACCGGCCCCGTCCTGCCCGACCCGACGGTGCCGCCGACCGAATGGAACCCGCGCGGCGGAACCGACCATCTGGCCTGGCTGTGGGCGCGGTACCTGCACGACGCCCACCTCATGATGATCGCGGGGGACGACGGCGAGTATCAGGCCGTCGGGCACCGGGCGACCTTCGGCGACTGGCTGGCGGGCGGGCGGGCCGCGCCGAGCACCCGCCGGCCGACGCGCCAGGACCTCGGCTGGCATGCGACGACCCTCTTCCCGCCGGTCCGTCCACGCGGCTGGCTGGAGCTGCGTTACCTGGACGCGCAGCCGTCGGAGCTCTGGCCGGTCCCGGTGGCCGTCGCGTCGGTCCTGTTCGACGATCCGCTCGCCGCCCGCGAGGCCCTCGCGGCCAGTGTGGCGGTCGCCGGCCGGGCCCGGCTGGCGGCCCGGCTGGGGCTGCGGGACCCGGCGCTGCACCGCGCGGCGGTGCGGTGCGTCGACCTCGCCGTGGAGGCGCTCAGTCGCGCCGGCGGTGATCCGGAGCTGCGCCTCGCCGTCGAGGCCTTCGCGGATCGCTACACCCGGCGGCGACGCTCGCCGGCCGATGACCTGAGCCTGCGCCTGGCCGCCCGCGGGCCGGCGGAGCTGCTACGCGAGGAGGCGTCCCAGTGCGTCCTGGTCCCCTGACCGCGGCGGCGGTGGCCGGCGAGCTCGACGCCGCCCGGCGCCGCTCCCTCGCCTACACCGACCTCACCGACGACGATCTGCTGCGCCAGCACTCTCCCCTGATGTCGCCGCTGGTGTGGGACCTCGCCCACGTCGGCAACTACGAGGAGATCTGGCTGCTGCGCGCGCTGACCGAGGCCAGGGAGCTGCACGCCGGGCTGGACGACATCTACGACGCCTTCCGGCACAAGCGGGCCACCCGGACGTCCCTGCCGCTGCTCGGCCCGGCCGAGGCCCGCGGCTACCTGCGGGACGTCCGCGCCCGGGTGCTGGACGTCCTCGCCGCGCTGGAGCCCGATCTGCTGCTGCCACGTCCCGGCGCCGAGGCGGGGGCGCGGGCCGAGGCAGGGGCGGGGGCGGAGGCGGTTCCGCGGAACCGGCTGCTGGCCGACTCGTTCGTGTACGGCATGGTCATCCAGCACGAGCACCAGCACGACGAGACGATGCTCGCCACGCTGCAGCTACGCACGGGGCCGCCCGTCCTGGCGGACCCCGCGGACGCAGACGGCCCGGGTGGACAGGGCCCGGGTGTACAGGGCCGAGGTGGACAGGGCCCGGGCGGAGAGACGGCCGGCATCTCGGCACGGGCGGCGGGCGACACGGACGAGGTCCTGGTCCCGGCCGGCGAGTTCACGATGGGGACGTCGACCGAACCGTGGGCCTACGACAACGAACGGCCCGCGCACACCGTCCACCTGCCCGCCTTCCACATCGGCCGGTTCCCGGTCACGAACCAGGCGCAGATGGAGTTCATCGCCGACGGCGGCTATGACGACGAGCGGCTCTGGTCGGCCGACGGCTGGGCCTGGCGCTGCAAGGAGGACCTGAGCGCGCCGCTGTTCTGGTCCCGCGACGGCGATGTGTGGACGCGACAGCGCTTCGGGCGGGTCGAGCCTGTCCCGCCGGACGAGCCGGTGCAGCATGTGTGCTGGTATGAGGCCGAGGCGCACGCCCGCTGGGCCGGGCGGCGGCTGCCCACGGAGGCCGAGTGGGAGAAGGCCTGCGCGCACGACCCTGTCACCGGGCGTTCACGGCGGTATCCATGGGGCGACACCGACCCGACGTCCGAGCTTGCGAACCTGGGGCACGGGCGGGCCAGGCCCGCGCCGGTCGGTAGCCGGCCGGCCGGGGCCAGCCCGTGCGGAGCCGAACAGATGATCGGGGACGTATGGGAGTGGACCGCGAGCGGATTCACTCCGTATCCCGGATTCGCCTCGTTCCCGTATCGGGAGTACAGCGAGGTCTTCTATCCTCAGGGCGGCGAGTCCGCCGGTTATCGGGTGTTGCGGGGCGGTTCCTGGGCGACCCACTCCAGTGCGGTCCGGTCCACCTTCCGCAACTGGGACTTTCCGATCCGCAGGCAGATCTTCGCCGGGTTCCGGCTCGCGCGCGACGCCGGGCCATCCTGAGGAAGGGGGCACCTGTGTGCCGCCATCTGGCCTGGCTCGGGGCTCCTCGCACGCTCGCGGCGCTCACCGTCGACCCGCCGTTCGGCCTGCTGCGCCAGTCCTGGGCGCCACGCCGGATGCGGCACGGAACCATCAACGCAGACGGTTTCGGAGTCGGCTGGTACGCGCCGGCGCTGCGCCCGGAACCGGCGCGTTACCGGCGCGCCGTGCCCATGTGGACGGATGCCTCGTACGAATCGATCGCAGGAACGATCAGTTCGTCCTGTGTGCTCGCCGCCGTGCGCAGCGCGACTGTCGGCATGCCGGTGGAGGAGACCGCGACGGCGCCGTTCACCCACGGCACGCTGCTGATGAGCCACAACGGCCGGGTGAATGCCGAGGCCGCGATGAGTGAGCTGCTGGCCCGGCCCGGCGCACCGGTGCCGGACTCCCGCTGCGACTCGGCCATCGTGGCCGCGCTGCTCTGGGAGAGCACGTCCCGGCTGCCGCTACCGAAGGCCGTGGCGGATGTCGTACTGACCCTGAGTGAGCTCACCGAACCGGACGGGACTCCGGCCCGGCTCAACCTCCTGGTCACGGATGGCACCCAGATCGTGGCCACCACCTGGCGGGACACCCTCAGCTACCGGGCGGGGCCGGACGGCGTTCTCGTCGCAAGCGAGCCGGACGACGACGACAGCGATGACAGCGCCAGCGATGACAGCGCCAGCGCCAGCGATGACAGCGACAGCGACGACAAAGGTGACAGCGACGGCAGCGGCAACAGCAACAACGGCGACAGTTCGGGCTGGATCGACGTACCCGACCTACATCTCCTGGTGGCCGACACACGCAAAGTCACTCTTAGTAGTTTGATCTCTTAGAACGGCTACTGTGAGTCGCACGAGTAGACGGAGGGCCCACGTTGACATCCAGGACACCCGCAACTGCCACGGGAGCGCGCGGGTCCGCCTTCGCCGGAGCCAGCGGCGGCGACCCGAGCGGCATCCGCGACGAGCCCACCCGACCGCAGGACGCAACAGCCAACGGATTGGGGTCGGGGTCCGTGCCGGGCACCGGTATCACTGTCACACGCCACCTTGCGTCCGCCGAACGGCACGCGTCCCTCGCCGCCGACGTCCGCACCGGGCTGACCGCGAATCCGCGCGAGCTGCCGCCCAAGTGGTTCTACGACGCCACCGGCAGCCTGCTGTTCGACCGGATCACCCGGCTGCCCGAGTACTACCCGACCCGGCGCGAACACGCGGTGCTCGCCGCCAACGCCGCGCGGATCGCCGCGGCCTGCCCGGCGACGACGCTGATCGAACTGGGTTCGGGCACGTCGGAGAAGACCCGTCTGCTCCTGGACGCGCTGCGCAACGCCGGGGTGCTCCGTCGCTTCGTCCCGTTCGACGTCGACGAGGAGACCCTGTTGCGGGCGGGCCAGGACATCCTCCGCTCCTACCCGGGCACCTCCGTGCACGCCGTCGTCGGCGACTTCGAACGCCACCTGGCCTTCCTCCCCGGCTCCGCGGGCGGCGACAGCGGGAGCGCGGGCGGCATGGCGGGCGACCGGCGGCTCGTCGCCTTCCTCGGCGGCACGATCGGGAACCTGCGTCCCGAGACCCGCGGGACGTTCCTGCGCGCCCTGCGGGACCAGTTCCACGACGGCGACGCGCTGCTGCTCGGCACCGACCTCGTCAAGGACCCCGCCCGCCTGGTCGCGGCGTACGACGACAGCGCCGGTGTGACGGCAGCCTTCAACCGCAACGTGCTCTCCGTGATCAACCGGGAGCTCGACGCCGACTTCGACCTGCGCGGCTTCGCGCACGTCGCGACCTGGGATCCGGAGAACTCCTGGATCGAGATGCGGCTGCGCAGCGTCCGCGAGCAGGAGGTCAGCGTGCGCGCCCTCGGCCTGGTCACCCGCTTCGGCGCGGACGAGCAGATGCGCACCGAGATCAGCGCCAAGTTCACGCTCGAAGGCATCCGGGCCGAGCTCGCGGCGGCCGGCCTCGGCACCAGCGCGCAGTGGACCGACCCGGACGGCGACTTCGCGCTGACGCTGGCCGTCCCGGCCTGAGCCGGGACGGCCGCCAGGCCGGTGGTCAGGACTGAGCCGGTGATCAGCCGGTGATCAGCCGGTGATCAGCCCGACGTCGCGGGCGGCGCCGGTCGACGCCGAGGTCGCCATCGCCGCGTACGCGCGCAACGCGGCCGACACCTGGCGCTCCCGGCCCACCGGGCGGTAGCCGGCACCGGCCTCGATCTCCGCCCGCCGCGCAGCGAGCTCCTCCTCCGACACCAGCAGCTCCAGCCGCCGGGTCGGGATGTCGATCTCGACGATGTCGCCGTCACGCACCAGCGCGATCGGCCCGCCGTGCGCCGCCTCCGGCGAGACATGGCCGATCGACAGGCCCGAGCTGCCGCCGGAGAAACGGCCGTCGGTGATCAGAGCGCACTGCGGGCCGAGCCCACGGCCCTTGAGGAACGCGGTCGGGTAGAGCATCTCCTGCATGCCCGGGCCGCCGCGCGGGCCCTCGTAGCGGACGATGATCACATCGCCGGCCTTGACGACCTTGTTCAGGATCGCGTCGACCGCGGCCTCCTGGCTTTCCACCACCACAGCCGGACCGCGGAACGACCACTGGCTTTCGGGGACGCCGGCGGTCTTCACCACGGCGCCGTCGGGCGCCAGGTTGCCACGGAGCACAGCGAGACCACCGTCGGCCGAGTAGGCGTGCGCCACCGAGCGGATGCAGCCCTTCTCCGCGTCGGTGTCGAGGGTGTCCCACCGGTTCGTCGAGCTGAACGGCTCGACGGTACGCACCCCGCCGGGCGCCGCGTGGAACAGCTCGACCGCGTCCGGGGACGGATCCGCGCCGCGCACGTCCCAGCGATCGAGGAACTCGCGCAGGCTCGCCGCGTGCACACTGTGCACGTTCGGGTCGAGCAGCCCACCGCGGTCGAGCTCACCGAGGATCGCCGGGATCCCGCCGGCCCGGTGGACGTCCTCCATGTAGTAGTCGGTCGAGCTCGGCGCCACCTTGCACAGGCAGGCCACCGACCGGGAGATCTGGTCGATGTCGTCGAGCGTGACGTCGACACCGGCCTCGACGGCGGCGGCGAGCAGGTGCAGCACCGTGTTCGTGGAGCCGCCCATCGCGACGTCCACCGTGAAGGCGTTGCGGAACGCGGCCGCGGTCGCGATCGAGCGCGGCAGGACGGCCTCGTCGTCCTTCTCGTAGTAGCGCCGGGCCAGGTCGACGACCAGGCGGCCGGCCTCGACGAACAGGCCGCGGCGCGCCGCGGAGGTCGCCAGCGCCGACCCGTTGCCCGGCAGCGCCAGGCCCAGCGCCTCGGTCAGGCAGTTCATCGAGTTCGCGGTGAACATCCCGGAACAGGAGCCGCAGGTCGGGCAGGCGGAACGCTCGATGGTGTCGAGCTGCTCGTCACTCACCGCCGGGTTCACCGCGGCGATCATCGCGTCGATCAGGTCCAGCCGGGAGCGGGCCACCCCGCCGGTGATGACGGCCTGCCCCGACTCCATCGCCCCGCCGGACACGAACACGGTGGGGATGTTCAGCCGCAGCGCGGCCAGCAGCATGCCCGGGGTGATCTTGTCACAGTTGGAGATGCAGACCAGCGCGTCGGCGCAGTGCGCGTTGACCATGTACTCGACGCTGTCCGCGATGATCTCCCGGGACGGCAGGGAGTACAGCATGCCGCCGTGGCCCATCGCGATCCCGTCGTCCACGGCGATCGTGTTGAACTCCTTGGCCACACCGCCCGAGCCGACCACGGCATCCGCGACGATCGTCCCCAGATCGCGCAGGTGGACGTGGCCTGGGACGAACTGGGTGAAGCTGTTCGCGATCGCGATGATCGGCTTGCCGAAGTCGTCATCCGTCATGCCGGTGGCCCGCCAGAGAGCGCGGGCACCGGCCATGTTGCGGCCGTGGGTGGTGGTGCGGGAACGCAGAGCGGGCATCTCGACCTCTGGGCTGGAATTTCGGGGCACGAACGGACGGTGTGCTCGGGACGCCAGACCTGGGCTCGGGCGGGTGGGCACCGATCCACATCGTCCGCGTCGCCCGCACAGCGGGGCCGACACCGAGGTTCCCGAGCCGACCGCAGACACTCCAGGCGCGCCCCGGTCCGGAGGCTCGCCACCGCTCAGGCTACGCCCTGCATCCGTCGGGACGTCGTCGGGACGCCGTCGGGACGGCGACGGTGCCGGTCAGGGCGTCCAGCCTCGACCCGGGCCGAAACCCGGGTCGTCGGTCCCGTCGGTGTCATCGATGCCCGACGGACCCGTCGGTCCGTTCGGCGCCGAGGGCGGCCCGGACGTGCCTCGCCGACCGGTGCGGCCAGGCCGGTCAGGCCCGCCCGGCCCCGGTGGCCTGTCGGGCCCGCTGGGCCGGCCAGGACCGGACCCTGAGCCGGAGTCGGGGCCGAGACCGGAACCGCCGGATTCGGTGGCCAGGAACTCCAGCCAGGTCGGATCGATATCCGCTTGCGTGTTCGGATCCGGCCGGTCGGGATCCGGCCCCGGCGTCTCCGGCGCCGGCACGTCGGCTGCGGGGAACGGGCCTGGCGTTGACGGATTCCCATGGGCGGCGTCCCCGGGCGCCGGTTCCGCGGAACCGGGTGGGGGAGTCCCGGGCAGACCGGTGCTTCCTTCCGGCGGCGGTGCCGCGAACGGGTACCCGGCCCGACGGCCGGCGCCCGGCGGCGGCTGGGGGGCAGGCGTCCAGCCCGGCTCATCAGGCCGGCCGTGCGGCGGGACGAACGGCTCACCGGCTGGCGTCGCGGCTCCGGGGTAGCCCGGATGGGCGACCTGACCCGCGTTCCCCGGGTACCCCGGGTAGTGGGGTGGATACCCCTGATACCCCGGGACGCCCGGACCGCTCCCCGGGTAGTGCGGGTACCCCGGCGGACCGTACGGCCCATACGGGCCAGCCGCCCCCGGTGCTCCGGGCACTCCCGGCGCACCCGGCGTTCCGGGCGCTCCCGGTGCTCCGGGAACGCCGGGCGCACCCCCCGGCTGGGCGGTGCCGTACCCGACCGGGCCTCCGAGCAGCCGCGAACCCGGCTGTGGCCCCGTCGCCCGGTTGAAGCGCGCGACCGTCCTCGACCCTTGCCGGCCTCGCCACCACCGGTTGATCAGCACCACGAGGACCAACGAGGCGACGGTGCCCAGCAGCGGAGCGACGTCATGGTCCTCGTACCCGATCAGCTGGTAGACGCTCAGCACGCCGATGAAGGCGTAGCCGGTCACGAAGAAGACGATCGGGCGGAACCTCACCCGCTCGACCACCCTGCGCAGCACGATCGCGACGAAAAGCCACAGAAGGAAACCGAAGAAGACGGCGGTGAGCGGAGCGAAGACGAGGTACTCGAAGAACGTGGCCATCGGTTCAGGCTGGCCCGGGGCGCGCTAGGCCGACGAGCCCGGCGCGGCCGGCTCCGGGCGGTCCGCGATCGCCACGACGTGCTCCACCGACGGGTCGCCGGCGAAGAACGGCGACAGCGCCGCCCGCCACCGGGTGAACCGGTCGGAGCCGCGGAACGTCTCGGTGTGTGCCTCCAGGCTGTCCCAGTCGACGAGCAGCACGAACCGGGACGGCGACTCGACACCCCGCGTCATCCGGACGGACCGACATCCAGGGGTGCTGACCAGCTCATGGCGGACAAGCCGATAGGCCGCCGCGAAGTCGTCCTCGCTGCCAGGCCTGACTTCGAACCTCGCGACCTCGACCACCCCGGAGTCGCGCGGGGGAACACCGGAAACGCTCATGGCGTCCAGTCTGTCACCGAGGACCGGGGACTTCAGGCCGGCTGCCACGACCAGTGGCACGTTTGCCCGTGGTCCGACGCTGCGATGTGGTTGTGACGCGACCGACGATCAGTTGGCCATGTCGACGAAGCGCGAGTAGTGGCCCTGGAACGCGACCGTGACCGTGCCGGTGGGGCCGTTACGGTGCTTGGCGATGATGAGGTCGGCCTCGCCGGCGCGGGCGGACTCCTTCTCCACCGCGTCCTCGCGGTACAGCAGGATGACCGCGTCGGCGTCCTGCTCGAGGCTTCCGGACTCACGCAGGTCGGACACCTGCGGGCGCTTGTCGGCCCGCTGCTCGGAGGCACGGTTGAGCTGCGAGATCGCCACGACCGGAACCTCCAGCTCCTTCGCCAGCAGCTTCAGTGACCGCGAGATCTCGCTGACCTCCTGCTGGCGGCTCTCCACCTTCTTCGGCGACGACATGAGCTGCAGGTAGTCGAGGATGACCAGGCGCAGGTCGTTGCGCTGCTTGAGGCGCCGGGCCTTGGCCCGGATCTCCATCATCGTCAGGTTCGGGCTGTCATCGATGTACAGCGGCGCCTCCGCGACCTCGCCCATCCGCCGGGCGAGCCGGCCCCAGTCGTCGTCCGTGAGCCGACCGGTGCGGATGTTCTGCAGCGACACCCGAGCCTCCGCGGAGAGCAGCCGCATGGTGATCTCCATACGGCTCATCTCCAGCGAGAAGATGACCGAGGTCATCCCGTTCTTGATGGACGCGGCCCGGGCGAAGTCCAGGCCAAGGGTGGACTTTCCGACCGCGGGCCGGGCCGCGACGATCCAGAGCTGGCCGCCGTGCAGGCCGTTGGTGAGCTCGTCGAGGTCGGTGAAGCCGGTCGGGACGCCGGTGAGCGCCCCGTCATGGCCCTGGATGGCCTCGATCTCCTCCAGCGCCGGGTTGAGCAGCTCCCCGAGGGGGGTGTAGTCATCACTGGACCGCCGCTCCGTCACCTCGTACACGGCGGCCTGGGCCCGGTCGACGACCTCGCTCACGTCGGGTGCGGGGCCGAAGGCGAGCTGGACGATGCGGGTACCGGCTTCGGCCAGCCGGCGCAGGACGGCCTTCTCCGCGACGATCCGGGCGTAGTAGCCGGCGTTCGCCGCGGTCGGGACGCTGGAGATCAGCGTGTGCATGTAGGCGGGCCCACCGACCCGCTCCAGCAGGTTCTGCCGGCCGAGCTCGGCGGCGACGCTGATGACGTCGGCCGGCTCACCCCGCCCGTAGAGATCACCGATCGTCTCGAACACGGTCGCGTGTGCCGGCCGGTAGAAGTCGTTCGCGGTGAGCACCTCGACGACGTCGGCGATCGCGTCCTTCGAGAGCAGCATCCCGCCGAGCACGCTCTGCTCGGCCGGAAGATCGTGCGGCGGGGTCCGGTCGAACTCGACCGGCGCTCCGGACCCGCGATTGATATCGGTGACGCTCACGCCCTACCCCCCCGCCCTGGGCCCACCCGAACCCGGCCCGTCAACGGCGGGCCCATCCGACGCAGGCCCGCCCCAGCCACCGAAATCGAACCTATGTTCGATTGGCCTGCGGGACCTGTCAACTCGCCCGTCCGCCCGACCACCTCAAGATCATTAACCCCCCGCCCGTACGGACTATCCCGATCCAGGGGATAGCTAGCCAGTGTGGAGGGTCCGACAGTAGGCGCAGACACAGGGAGGCTCCAAAAAGTTGTCCACAGCACCCTGTGGACAACCTGTTGGTAACTGCGGAAGATCTGGGGACCACCTCGGGATAGTGCCCCGACCGGTTGTGGACAGGGCCCTGCGATCCTGACGCGAACCCGCAGCGCGCAACGGCCAGCGGCCCGATCCAACCTGTGGACGGAAAATAGTTCAGCCGACTTTCGGGCTACTGCGCAGGCTGGCCCATTCGGGCTATATCGCCCTAACGTCCGATCTCACCCTCCGCAGCTGGCCCCGCCACCACGCCACCACGCCACCAGACGGACCGAACGCCCCAGTGGACGCCGATCCCGTTCGCCTCAAGTGTCCCGCTGCCGCTTCCGCTTCCTGGGCGCACACGCCGACCGGACACCGATCCACAGTGATCTACGCGTGGCAGCGGCAAAGAAACGCGGCGCCGACGACAAGGCGCGGCGCCGCGGGTGGACCGTCACCGGTGCCGCGGCGCCCCCGGCGAGGGGGCAGCCGCGACACCGGTGGCGAAGTCAGGCCGAGACGACCTGGACGGTCAGCTTCGCGGTGATCTCCGGGTGCAGGTGGACCGAGACGGAGTGCGAGCCAAGCGCCTTGATCGGCGTGCTCAGCTCGACGCGGCGACGGTCCAGCTCCGGGCCCCCGGCGTTGGTGACGGCGGCGACGACGTCAGCCGCGGTCACCGAGCCGAACAGCCGGCCCTCCTTGCCCGCGCGGCCGGTCAGCCGCACGGACAGACCGGCCAGCTGGCCGGCGATCTCCTTGGCGTGGTCGAGGTCACGCACAGCGCGCGCGTCCCGCGCCCGCTTGATCTGCGCGACCTGACGCTCGGCGCCGCGGGTCGCGAGGATCGCGTACTTGCGCGGCACCAGGTAGTTGCGGCCGTAGCCGTCAGCCACGTCGACGATGTCCCCSGGGMTACCGAGGCCGGGGACCTCCTGGGTGAGGACGAGCTTCATCTCATCCCCCTCAGCGAGCCGTCGAGGTGTACGGAAGCAGCGCCATCTCGCGGCTGTTCTTCACCGCGGTCGCCACGTCACGCTGGTGCTGGCTGCAGTTACCGGTCACCCGACGGGCGCGGATCTTCCCGCGGTCCGAGATGAACTTGCGGAGCAGCGAGGTGTCCTTGTAATCGATGTAGTGAACCTTGTCCTTACAGAAGACGCAAACCTTCTTCTTGGGCTTGCGCACGGCCGCCTTGGCCATGGATGTGCTCCTACCTCTTTGGTTACGCGAGTTCCGATCGCGCGTTGAAGACATTCGACCGCCTTAGAACGGGGGCTCGTCGGAATAGCCGCCAGCTGGCTGTGACCACGGGTCGTCTGCGGGGCCGCCGCCGGCGTAACCGCCGCCGCCACCACCGCCCTGACCACCGCCGTAGCCGCCGCCGGGGCCGCCCTGGCCGCCGCCGTAGCCGCCGCCGCCCTGACCACCTGGACCGCCAGGACCACCCTGGCCACCACCGAAACCGCCGCCCTGGCCGCCGAAGCCACCGCCCCCGCCACCGCGGGAAGCCTTGGTGACCTTCGTGGTGGCGTAGCGCAGCGACGGGCCGATCTCGTCAACGTCAAGCTCGATGACGGTGCGCTTCTCGCCCTCGCGGGTCTCGAAGGAGCGCTGCTTGAGACGGCCCTGAACAATCACGCGCGAACCCTTGGTGAGGGATTCGGCGACATTCTCGGCCGCCTGGCGCCAGATCGAGCAACGCAGGAAGAGCGCCTCGCCGTCCTTCCACTCGTTCGTGTTGCGATCGAGTGTGCGCGGGGTCGCCGCGACCGTGAAGCTCGCGACCGCGGCGCCGTTCGGCGTGAAACGCAGTTCGGGATCGCCGGTCAGGTTGCCGACGACCGTGATCACCGTCTCACCGGCCATGATCACGCTCCCCTCGCTGGACGGCCCGTGCCGGCGCGCTACGCGCCGAACGGGCGGCTCGCGTCACGCCGCTGCCCGGCGGGGGGCCCGCGGAGCCTTCGGCTCGGGCAGCCGGATCACCTTGGTGCGGATGACCGACTCGTTCAGCACGAGCTGGCGGTCCAGCTCGGCGACGATGGCCGGCTCGGTGTGCAGGTCGATGACCGCGTAGATGCCCTCGTAGCTCTTCGCGATCTCGTAGGAGAGCCTGCGGCGGCCCCAGACGTCGACCTTCTCGACGACCCCGCCGCCCTGGCGGACGACGTTGAGGTACTGGTCGAGCGAGGGAGCGACGGTGCGCTCCTCGAGCTCGGGGTCGAGGATCACCATCAGTTCATAGTGGCGTGGCAAGGTTGAACCCACCTCCTGTGGACTCTAACGGCCACGGAATCACCCGTGGCAGGAGGAAACCAGGCGCCGGTGAGCGGAGCGCCGTCTACAGGCGCGCGCACCGTCGGCACACGGTATGTCTGGTCGAGATTACTCGACCCGCCCGGTGTGGTCGGCGAGGCTCAGCAGCCGGCTGACCCGGACCCACGCGACACCGACCCCGACGACCCCGACCAGGTCGATGACGACCAGCAGCCCGCGGGCGTGCCGGGACGGGTCGGCCGCCACGATCGCCAGGATCAGGAAGAGCAGGGCCAGCACGCCGGCGGCGGCCGCCGGTACCACCAGCCGCTGCGGCACGTTCGCGCGCGCGGGCGCCACGGTCGGCCCCGCGCTGCCACCCTGTCGGTCGTCGCCCGTCACGGCTCACATCCTCGCGTATGTCCGGCCGGCCGGGCACGCATCCGATCAGCTCGGCCGTGTCGCACCCACACCCGCACCCCGGCCGGACGACGCCACGGCACGACGAGGCACGACGAGGCACGCCACAGCACGGCGTCAGTCCACCCAGTAGCCCTGGGTGAAGGCCACGACGAAGATCACCATGAGCGGTCCACACACCCAGACGTAGGCGCCCCGCACCCATGGCCAGCGTGCACCGGCCCGCGCGAGCAGCAGATACAGCGGGAAGGCGACGAGAATGCCACGGATCCCGGACGCGTAGTAGTTCGTGAAGCTCATGATCACCGTCATGAGCCCGACGAACGTCGCCTCCCCCCACCGCCTGCCCCAGATCAGGGCACCGGTGAGCAGCACACCGATGACGACCGCGAGCAGCTCGCCGCGCCAGAACCAGACGAACGTCGACGCCCCGTCGCCGTCGAAGGCCGAGCCCCAGGTCCGCGACCAGCCGTTCCAGGGCCAGTCGACGGCACGATGCCAGYCGTCGTGCATGGCGTCGGTGTAGGAGTCCCACCGCCCGCTGCGGACCCGCAGGTAGACGAGGTAGCCGGCGATCGGCAGCGGCGGGATGGCCAGTGCCAGCGCCGGCCTCGCGATCAGCGGACGTCCAGCGGCACGCCGCACCAGCACGTACTGGACGATGAGCGCGGCGCAGAACGCGATGCCGGTCACCCGCGCGGAGGCCGCCGCCGCTCCCAGCAGGCCGGCGAGCAGCCATCGGTCACGGCGCGCGGCCAGCCAGGAGGCGGTCGCGAAGCCGAGGAAGAAGCCTTCGGAGTACGCGGCGAAGAGGAACACCGCGTACGGGAAGCACACCAGCGCGAGGACCGCGAACCGCGCGTCGCCGTCGTCCACCTCGTCGGCCGCCAGCCGCCACAGTGCGGCCACACCGATCGCGCCGACCACGAACGAGACCACCAGACCGGCGCCGATCCAGTCGGGAACGACCACGTGCACAGCCCGGATGGCCAGCGGCAGTCCAGGGAAGTCGACCTCGGTGCGGTCCGAGTAGGACGGCGAGAGGTAGCCGTAGCGAGCCACCTTGGTGAACAGGCCGACATCCCAGCGGTCCCACAGCGTCGTCAGCCCGGGGACGTCCCGGGCCGGGCCGTTGGAGAGCAGGCGCGCCCCGGCGAGCGACGCGAGGGCCACCGCGACCCGGCTCGCCACCCACAGCGGCAGGGTCGCCTGCACGCACGCGGGAAGCCGGGCCCAGGCGGTGCGCACCGCGCCGAAGCCGCCCCAGCCGCCCGGCTTCCCCGGCTCCGCCGCGACGACCTCCCGGGTCTCCGAGGTCACCCTGCATCCCCCCGCGGGCGGAGGATCGATGGAAGCCGCGGCAAAGCACGCCGGACGGACTGGACGGACGGAGCAGCCAGGCCGGACTGGACGGACTCGGTGGACAGGACGGACTCAGCAGACAGGACCGAACGAGCGGACGGCGCGTCGTGCACAGCGTGGACGGCATGGACGGCATGGACGGCATGGACGGACGTGATGGACCCGGCCACGTCGGCCGCCTCGGCTGGGCGGGCCGCTCCGGCCGGATCTTCCGGCCCGGACGGGGCCGCGCTGTCGGCCCAGGCCCCCCTGCGCAGCGGCAGCAGGGTCCGAGCCCCGAGGCGCCCACCGCGCACGTCGGGTGCCCCGTCGAGCACGCCCCCGGCCGGGTCGTCCAGTCCGTCGGCGCGGACGACGTCGCGCTCGGGCCGCAGGATCTCCGACACGACGAACGCCGCGAGCACGCACAGGACGAGGTCGCGCAGCACGACCGCGCCGACGAACCAGCCCCGGTCGATTCCGTCGGCGCCGGAGGTGTMGTTGAAGATGAAGTGCATAAACCTGGTGAACAGCACCCAGATCTCGCAGGCCTGCCAGAGCAGGAACAGCCGCCAGCGGGGCCTGGCCAGCGCGACCAGGGGCAGCAGCCAGATCGTGTACTGCGGCGAGAAGACCTTGTTGGTCAGCAGGAACGCGATGACGAGGAGCAGCACGACCTGTGGCACCCGCGGGCGGCGCGGTGCCAGCAGCGCCAGGGCGATCACCCCGGCGACGGCCAGGATCAGCGCCACCGCGGTCACCGCGTTCAGGGTTCCGACGGGAATGCCGTGCTTGTGCACCGCGGTGAGCAGCAGCGGCGTGGCGATGGCGACCAGCAGCCAGCACACCGCCGCCGCACCGATGATCCGCGGGGCCCGCCAGGGCCAGTTGCGCAGCGCCACCGCGGCGAGCGCCCCGACGGCGGCGAGGCCGAGGAGCATCACGACGAGGTGCGCCGGCGCGAACCAGCCGGTGTCGTACTTCCCGGCGGCCCAGGACAGGGCGAAGGCCAGCGAGTCCCAGTCGGCGCCGCGCTCGGAGTTGAGCTCGAAGAAGCGCTGCAGGCCGTTGTGCCCGCCCGCGTACTCGCCGTCGAGCAGCGCGGTCCAGTTCCCGCCGCCCCAGAAGGTGGACCAGATGCCGTCGCTGACCTTGTCCGTCCCGTTGAAGTAGCCGGCGGTGAGCCACACCGGCAGCAACACACCGACCACGGTGCCGGCCGCGTAGAGCACGCTGCGCACCAGCGGGCGCAGCCGCCCGGCGCGCAGGCACAGCGCCGCCAGGCCGACCAGGAAGAACACCGGGTAGAGCTTCGTGACGATGCCGAGGCCGAACAGGATGCCGGCGAGTCGCGGCGCTCGGCGTGACCAGGCGAGCAGGCCGCCGGCGGCGAAGGCCACGGCGAGGATGTCCCAGTTGGTCAGCAGGTGCAGCGCGAGCATCGGCGCCAGCGCGAGCAGGGCCGCGTCCCACACCCGGCGCTGGCCGGCCGTCATCGCGGTGCAGGCGACGGCCACGCAGGCGGCGATCAGGAACAGCAGCGCGGTGAAGTCGTAGAACAGCGCCGAGCGGGTGTCCATCGAGTAGTGGTCGAAGACCTGGGCTCCGGGCGGCCCGCCCTCGGTGCGGAAGACGGCGACGGGCGCGGAGCCGAGGCCGGCGAACGAGGAGACGAGCTGCATCGCCGCGCCGATGAGCGGCGGGTACTCGGTGGGGTAGTCCAGGTAGGGGATCTTGCCGTCTACCAGGCCCTCCTGGCTGTAGAGGGCGACCACGTCCGAGTAGCACATCCGGGTGTACTGGTACTCGTCCGTCCAGTTACGGGTGTCGCGGCAGCCGGACTTCTGCGCGTAGCCGAGCACGCAGGTGATGACCACGAAGAGCATCAGCACCCGTAGCGGGCTCCACCAGGTCCGCGTGGTACCGACGACGGCGTGCCGCCCGGGCGGCCCCCCGATCAGCTCGCTGGCGCCCGCGACCACGGGGTCGTTCTGCGCCGGGCTGGACCGGGTGGGCAACGCCGGGGTCGTGGCCATGCGGGTCATTCTGGTACACGGACCTGAGTGCCCGTTCGACGACACTGATCAGGCGCCCGTGGGCCCCCGTGCCACCGCCGGAAGATCTGAGGACCGCGGTCGTTGTCACGACCACGGTCCTCAGATCCTGTCCGGCAGCGGCGGCAGCTAATGCCAAGCTAATGCCCGCCGAAGATGTCGCCGACGATGCCTGTCGGCGACCTCGTCGGTTGTGGGCGTGTCGTCTGTTGGCCGCTGGTGCCCGAGGTGGCCCGGTTGGTCTGCCGGGACTGGCTGGTGCGGTTCTCGTTGTCCCCGAAGATGTCCCAGTCGTCGGTGCCACCGACCGGCGTCTGGCTCGGCAGGTCGGACGGTGTCGGCTCCGGCGTCGGCGACGGGCTGCGCAGCGTGACGGAGCCGCCGTAGGCCGGCGGGTCGAACTGCTTGATCGGCTCGCCCTTCAGGGCCGCGTCCATGAACGTCTTCCAGATCCTCGCCGGGTAGGTCCCGCCGTAGACGACGCCGTTCGTAACGCCGGGGATCCCCCTGAGCTGGTCCGATTCCCTGCCCTGGCCGCGGAACATGTTCACGCAGGAAGCGATCTCCTTCGTGTACCCGCAGAACCAGGCGGAGCGGAAGTTGTCCGTGGTGCCGGTCTTTCCGGCCGCCGGCCGGTTGTCCGCGAGCTTCGCCTTCGTGCCGGTGCCGTGGTCGATCACGGCCTGCAGCGCGTAGGTCGCGTCCCGCGCGACACTCGGCGGGATCACCGGGTCCTTGGAGGTCTGCGCGCTGTCCCCGCCGCGCAGGATGACCTCGCCGGAGTTGTCCTCGACCGTCGCGACGATGTGCGGGGTCGCCTGGTAGCCCCCGCTGGCCAGGGTGCTGTAGACGTCGGTCATCTCCAGCGCCGTGACGCCGTCCTTGCCGAGGGTGACACCGGCGACGTCCTCCAGCTTGGTGTCCGCGTCGATCCCCATGTCATGAGCGGTCTCGATGATGTTGTTGACACCGATGTCGTTACCCAGCGGGACATACACGGTGTTGATCGACTCGGCGGTCGACTCGATCAGATCCGGATAGCCGAGATCACCCGGTTCGCTCTCGTCATTACTGAACTCGTAGGTGCCGATGTTCATATGAGCGGGGGCGTGGTAGGTCGATTTGAGGCTGATGCCCGCCTTCAGGGCTGCCACCAACGTGATGGTCTTGAAGGTGGAGCCGGGCTGGACCTCCGCGGTCCCGACGTTGTCCTCGTACTGCTCCTGGCCGTTCTCACCCTTGCCGTACAGGGAGCCGCCGTACCAGGCGAGCACCTCACCGGTCCCCGGTTTCACCGCCACCAGGCCGGTGCGCAGTTCGGGCACGGCCGCGTAGGCCGTCCCGATCTCCTTGCTGACCGCCTGGAAGGCCGCGGTCTGCTTGGCCTCGTCCAGCGTCGTGGTGATGCGCAGGCCACCCCGGTTGATCTGGTCCTCGGTGATGCCCTTGTCGTCCAGCTCCTTCAGGACCTGATCGCGGATGTAGCCGACCTGGTCGGAGGACGTGTAGGAGGAGCCCTCGTTCTTGTCGATCACCGCCGGTGGCTTCTCGTTCGCCAGCGAGGCCGGCGCCCAGCCCTCGGCGACCATCGTGGCCACGACGTCCTTCCACCGCGCCTCCGCGTCTTTCGGGTTCTCCTTCGGGTCCAGGTAGTTCGGCGACCGGATGAGCCCGGCGATCACCGCACCCTCACCCGCGGTCAGYTGGGACGCCGGTTTGTTGAAGTACGCCTTGGACGCCGCCTCGATGCCGTAGGCGCCGCGGCCGAAGTAGATCGTGTTCAGGTAGAACTCCAGGATCTGGTCCTTGGAGTACTTCCTGGAGATCTTCACCGCCATCACGATCTCCCGCATCTTCCGGGTGAACGTGCGGTCCTGGGTGAGATACGCGTTCTTCACGTACTGCTGGGTGATGGTCGAGCCACCCTGGGCGATCTCACCGCCGGTGACGTTCACCCACATCGCTCGCGCGATGCCCTTCGGGGAGATCCCGGGCTCGCTGTAGAAGTCCTTGTTCTCGGCGGCCAGCACCGCGTGCTGGACGTCCTTCGACACCTGCGAGAGCGGGACGTCGGTACGGTTCACCGTCCCGATCCGGGTGATCTCGCCACCGCCCGCCCAGGTGATGATCGAGGTCTGGTCGGTCTTGACCTCGTCGGGCAGCGGGATGCGGGTGGCCGCATAGATCACCGCGAGGCCGGCGACGAACAGCAGCGAGCCGGACAGGAAGCTGGCCAGCACCAGGCGGCGGAACCAGCGCGGGCGGTTACGCCACCATCTCGGGCCATGCCGGCCCACGTTGCGCCGGGGGTTCCCGCGGCCACCGACGGCGGCGCGTGCCCCGGTGGGGTTCGTGGCGGAACGTGGTCCGGTCCGCCCACCCGGGCCCTGAGGGCCACCGGGACGCCGCCCATCGGCGCCGCCCATCCGGGACGCCGACATGCCGGAGCGCCCGTCGCGGTCCAGGGAGTCCAGCGAGTCGATCCCGTCGACAGCAGCGCCGCCGGGTGCCACCTTGCGGTAGACGGTCGCGTCCGCGGTGCGCTCGTGCACGTCGACCCGCCGCAGCGCGGCCTGGTCGACGGTGTCGTAGAGGGCGTTCACCTGGCCGGGTGGCTGGTCGGCCGGCGACTGACGCCCCCCGCCCGGGCGGTAGGCACGCAGCCGGGTGGTGGCGCCGGAGAGTCGTTCGCTCCGGCTGCCGCCAGCTCCCGCCGTGGCTCCCGCTCCTCCCGCTCCTCCCGCGGCGCCGGTGGCGCCGGTGGCCCGGGCACGTGCGGCGGCGGCACGGCCCGCCACCGGTCGTGACGGGCGATCCGCGGCCGGCCCCCCGTTGAGCAGGGCGGTGGAGTCGGCACCCGCGCCGCCGGCCTGCGGGCGGCCGGAGCCGCCGCGACCGCCGGGCCCGCCAGCCGGGCCGGGCCCGGCGACGTCGCCGCGGGCAGGTCCGCCCGTGGGCGGGGTGCGGCCGGCCGACGTGTTGCGGGGGCTGGTGCTGCGCGGGTTGGTGCTGCGGGGGTTGAGGACCCGCCCGGACCCGGTGCGCTCCGCACCGGTCTGCCGGGAACCGGATCGGCTGCCCTCCGCACGGTCGGAGAAGCCCCGCCCGCCGGACGCCGGACCGGTTCCCGCACCCGCACCCGCGTTGCGCGGCCCCGTCGTGGGCCGCGCGGGCTGACCGGAGGCGGCCCGCTGGTCGCCCGACCCGCTGGAGCCCGGGCCGCTTGAGCCCTGCCCCCTGGAGTCAGGGCCGCTGGGGCCCGGCCCGCTGGGGCCGGCGGCTCGACGGCCGGCGGTGGAGTCGCCACCGTCACGGCCGGCAGCGGCCCGGCGGCGAGCCGCGGCACCGGGATCGGGCGCCCAGCCGGCGGGCTCGGGGTTGCTCACCGAGGTCGCGGCCGGGTCCCCGGCGGAGTCGAAGCGTCGGTCCGGTGGCCCACCGGCCGGCCGCGGGCCGTCAGGCGATGGCTGCCCGTCGCCGGCACGAGTGCCTGCCGGCCGTGCACCCTGGCTGTTCGGCCGTGCACCCTGGCTATAGGGAGTACTCACCAGCTACCCCGTCCGTTCGCCGTGTGCCCCCCGGTCACTGTGCTGAGGCCATGATCCGGCCAGCGCTCCCCGAACCCGCGCCACCGCGCCGAAGTCGGCCGCACCCACGTGGAAGCCCACATGGCAGACCAGAATCTCATGCCAGATTCGACCACCCACGAGAGGGCACCGAAGTGTAGGCGGCCTGGACCGACACAGGCCGATCAAGGCGACGGAGCTCGGCCGAGGCTCTCAGGTGTCGGCGGCCCGTCGGCGTGACTGCTTCCTGGCCGGTGGCTCACCGGTACCGATCACGTACGACGTGATCAGATGGTTCCAGCCACAGGGCGGACAGACCTCGACCACGTAGACGTTCAGCTCGCTGTAGCGGGTGGCCAGGCCGGGCAGTTCCTTGGTGGCTCGCACCCGGCCCGAGCTGGGCCCCAGTTCGTCACCATAGGTATAGGTGACGTTGATGAGCGGGTCGGCGCCGCGGCAGACCGGGCACCGCTTCTTCGTCGGCTCGCCGTGGTACCTGGCCGCCCGTACCAGGTAGGGATGTGCGTCGCACACGTCGGCCGAGGAGACCCGGCCCGCGAACAGGTCGCCCAGCGTCGCCCTGCGGGCGAGCGCATAGTCGATGACCGACCGTGGACGCATGCCTGCCACGGTACGCCGACGGCGGTCGCCGGGCAGACGGTAACGACAGAAGTTGACGCGCTCCACGCCTTTCGCCGGCGGCGGCTCCCGGGCGCCCGACCCGGCCTGGCGGGCCCGGACCGTGCCTGGCGCGGATGTCACCCGGCAGCGGCGTCRCACGAGCCGGCGCCGAACCCTCGTGTCCATCCACCGCAGTGCTTCTGACCTGCGGCGAATCCTCGATCTGTCATCGTCCGGTCGCCAGTACGCAATCCGGTGTTGCCGTGGGCGTACCGAGGCGTCTATCCTCGATGTATCGCATCGATATGTCGGTGCGACAGTACTAGTCGATACACAGCTCCGATACACACAGCCGATACACACGGAGCCGATACACAGGTCCGGGCCACCGGGCCGGTGCGGGCCTGGTAGCTGCCGCGGGAGGTGAGCGCGCATGTTGGAGCTGGCGGTGCTCGCGCTCCTGTCGGAGTGCCCCATGCATGGCTACGAGCTGCGCAAGCGACTCGCCGCCGTGCTCGGGTCCTTCCACCGCTTCAGCTATGGTTCGCTGTATCCCTGCCTGCGCCGGCTACAGGCGTCCGGTTTCGTGACTGCGGACGACGCCGGCGCGGCCGCCCGGATCGGCGGGCGCAGCCGGGTCGTCTACACCCTCACCGCCGAGGGCAAGGAGAAGCTCTCCGATCTGCTGGGTGAAGGTGGGCCGTCCTCCTGGGAGGACGAGATGTTCGGCGTCCGTTTCGCCTTCTTCTCCAAGACGGACGCGGCGGTGCGGCTGCGGATCCTCGAGGGGCGGCGCGGCCGACTCGAGGAGCGTGGCGAGAAGGTTCGCTCGGCGCTGACCCGCACCCAGAAGCGGCTCGACTCCTACACCCTCGAGCTGCAGCGCCACGGCCTCGAATCGGTCGAGCGCGAGGTTCGGTGGCTCAACGAGCTGATCGAGACTGAGCGGGCCCAGGCGCCTGCGCCCAGGCCAGGGCCGCAGGTGTTGTCCACATCATCCACAGAGTTGTCCACAGGTTCGTCCACAGCTGACGTGGAGTCGGTGGAGCCAACGGCCCCGCCAGCAGACACGCGGATCCGTGGCGAAGGCCCCAGCGACGCGGCCCCGTCCCCAGCCCCCGGCACCTAGCGCAGCGCACCACCGGCAGTGCGGCCCCGGGCATCACGGCAGGGGTCTGGTTCGGCGCGTGGTCGGGCTCGCACGGTTGACGCAGGTAGTCACCGTCCAGCCAGGTCCCGCACCTTGCCACCCAGCAACGCCAGGCCTTCAGCAGTTCCAGGCCGCCAGCAACGCCAGCATCCCATTCACCAGCTAAGGAGCGCATCCGTCATGGGTTCGGTTCGTGTCGCCATCGTCGGTGTGGGCAACTGCGCCGCATCTCTCGTCCAAGGGGTCGAGTACTACCGCGACGCCGACCCGTCGGCCCAGGTCCCTGGTCTGATGCATGTGACGCTCGGCGACTACCACGTCTCCGACCTCACCTTCGTCGCCGCGTTCGACGTCGACGCGAAGAAGGTCGGCCGCGACCTCTCCGAGGCCATCGTGGCCAGCGAGAACAACACCATCAAGATCGCCGATGTGCCCCCGCTCGGCGTCACCGTCGCCCGCGGGCACACCCTCGACGGCCTCGGCCGCTACTACCGCGAGACGATCGAGGAGTCCGACGAGGCCCCGGTCGACGTCGTCGCCGCGCTGCGTGAGGCCCGCGCCGACGTCCTCGTCTGCTACCTCCCGGTCGGCTCCGACGACGCGGCGAAGTTCTACGCCCAGTGCGCCATCGACGCCGGCGTCGCCTTCATCAACTGCCTCCCGGTCTTCATCGCGGGTGTCCCCGAGTGGGCCGAGAAGTTCCGCGCCGCGGGTGTGCCGATCGTCGGCGACGACATCAAGTCGCAGGTCGGCGCCACCATCACGCACCGGGTGCTGGCGAAGCTGTTCGAGGACCGCGGCGTCATCCTCGACCGCACGATGCAGCTGAACGTCGGCGGCAACATGGACTTCAAGAACATGCTCGAGCGGGAGCGGCTGGAGTCCAAGAAGATCTCCAAGACCCAGGCTGTGACCTCCCAGGTCTCCCACGACCTGGGCAAGGACAACGTGCACATCGGCCCGTCCGACTACGTTGCCTGGCTCGACGACCGCAAGTGGGCCTACGTCCGCCTCGAGGGCCGCGCGTTCGGTGACGTCCCGCTGAACCTGGAGTACAAGCTCGAGGTCTGGGACTCCCCCAACAGCGCCGGCGTGGTCATCGACGCCGTCCGCTGCGCGAAGGTCGCGCTGGACCGCGGCATCGGTGGGCCTATCCTCTCGGCGTCCTCCTACTTCATGAAGTCCCCGCCGGAGCAGTACCGCGACAGCGAGGCCCGCGACAAGGTCGAGTCCTTCATCCGCGGCGAAGGCTGAGCGAGCGGCACCACCGCGCGTGATCGCACGACGCTGATCGCGCCGCACTGAAGATGACGGCGATGGCCCCGAGGACGTCTGTCCCGGGGCCATCGCCGCGTCCGGAGGCAGGCGGCTGGCATCCGGAGGCAGGCTGGCGTCGAGAGGCGGACCGGCGTCCGGAGGCGGTCAGCCGGGAATCTCGGTGAACGCTCCGACGAGCACCACGAAGATGCTGTTCGGGTCGAGGGCCGGGTAGCTCTGGGCGCCGGTCGCGTCGGAGATCCGGGCCAGCGCCTCCAGGTCGRCGTCCTCGCCATAGCCGATCGTGATGATCCGCACCGGATGCAGCGGCGAGTACTCGCGGCGCAGCGTCCGGACCAGCTCGTCGAGCGACATGCTGCCCGGGTCGGAGTTGCGGCCGTCGGTCAGCAGCACCACCTGGTTGGGCCAGCCATCCTCATAGTGCTGGTTCAGATGCCGGAACGCGGCGAGCGTGGTCTCGTACAGCCCGGTGTCACCGCGAGGTTCGATCCGGCTCATCTCGTCGATGACGGCCTGCCGTCGGGGTACCCCGCCAGCCCCGTCTGCCCCGCCAGCCCCGTCTGCCCCGCCGGCCCGTTCCTCCACCGGGCCGAGCCCGACGAGTTCGTCCCAGTCGTCGGCGCCGTGCAGCCGGGAGGAGAACCGCCACAGCCCGAGGTTGCTGCCGTCCGCGAACATCGGCAGGGCGGCCTTCGCGGCGTCCAGCGCCACCGCCAGCCGGCTGCGGTCTCCGCTGGCGGGCACCGGCTCGGCCATGGAGCCCGAACTGTCCAGGACCATCAGCGTGTTGGTCTGCTGATGCACCCCGACGAAGGTCGCCTGCAGCGCGGTCATGACCGTCGGCACCATCACCGGCTTCCTGCCCAGCTCCTGCGGCCGGGCCGCGAGCCCGGTCTCGGGTCCGAGGGAGTCGGCGGCCCCGTCGACGGTTCGGAAACCGTGACCGGCCAGCGCCGCCACGCCCCGCCCCGACCTCAGCAGCGCCAGCAGGTCCGCGGCCACCTGGCTTTTCACCGGGTCGGACGAGACCCGGCTCAGCTGGACGTAGCGGATCTCGTCCAGCATGAGCCCGTCGGACGGGTAGGACGCGACGAGCTCGGGCCCGTCCCCGTCCGGCAGCCGCGCGCCGAGCCCGACCCCGGCGTTGTACTGGTAGACGAGGCTCTCGGAAAGCGGGATCGCGGACAGGCGCGACGCGCCCGGATCGTCGAGGCCGGTGCCGCGCAGCGTCGCGAGCAGGCTCGCGTCGGAGCCCGGGAGCAGGCTCGCCGCACGTTCGAGCCGCAGGATGGCGCTGTCGGTCGTGAGATCGTCAGTGAGGTCGTCGGTGATGTCCTTCTCGATGAGCCGCGCGGCCGGCCGGTCCAGGGCCTGGGCGACGAGGACGGTCAGCGCGGACAGGCCGGACGTCGTGGTGCGCGGGTCGGGCAGGCCGATCGTGAAATCGCCCCAGGCCGCGTTCCCGTGCGCGGTCCAGTAGTCGTCATCGCCCGGCTCCGCCAGCTGCCTACCCAGGTCGGCCCAGGAGAGCTGATGCCCGGGCCACCCGAGCGCCACCGCCATCGGCCGCGGCATCGCGATGACGACGGGCGACGTGGCGATCAGCTGACCGGTGTCGGTCAGCAGCCGGTTGGCCGGTTCGGTGGTTCGCGCCAGGGCCAGCCAGTCGGCGGAGTCCGGCACCCAGATGTCGGGGATCTCCCCGGCGCCCGGGTCGCTCCAGCCGCCGCGCAGGTACGCCGCGGCCCGGCCGCTGTCGACGGCGTCCACCTGGATGGACGCGCAGTACCCGAAGACGGCGGGATGCTCGTCGTGGTAGGCCGTCGCGAGCTCCTCCATCGGGTCGGCCAACGACGGGGCCACGGCGACCGTCAGCGTCACGGTGCCGGCGCAGGTGGCGACCGCCGGACTGCCGCGGAGGAACACCCAGCCGCTGGTCAGGGCTCCGGCGAGCACCGGGATCGCGGCCAGCGCCATGATCCGGCGGACGGACGGGCCGGTGCGGCGGTACCGGTGCCGGGCACCAGACATCAGACCGGGACCTCCGAAACGGTCGATCTACGCGAGGTGACCGTAGCGGACCCTCCTCGACCCGGCGCCACCACAGACGACCGCAGTGTCTGCATTGATGCACCCCCAAAGACCCGCGCGAGCATGGTGGCGCCATTGCGATGACCCGGAAACGGAAGTCTCCCCGGAGAGATCACCCTTCATTTCGTGGGCGCTCCTGCGGTGGCCCGCCATTCCGATCGGGCCGTGCACTTCGTAGGCTGACGAGGTGGCCTCGACCGGCAACTCGCCCGGCAAGCAGTGGACCGGTGATCTGCGTACCCTGCTTCTCGGCCGCGGGTTCCGCCAGCTCTACGCCGCCCGGCTGTCATCGCAGGCCGCGGACGGTGTCTTCCAGGCAAGCCTGGTCAGCTACGTCCTGTTCTCGCCGGAGCGCGCGACGTCCGCCGGCGCGCTCGCGGCGTCCCTCGCCGTGGTGGTGCTGCCCTTCAGCGTGATCGGCCCGTTCGCCGGCATCGTGCTCGACCGCGTCTCCCGGCAGCGGGTCCTCGTGGTCTCCTCCGTGATCCGCGCACTGCTGATGGTCGTGCTCGTCGGGCTGATCCTCGGCGGGCGCACCGGCGCCGACTTCTATGCGACGGCGCTCGCCGCGGTCAGCGTGAACCGGTTCGTGCTGGCCGCCCTGTCCGCGGGCCTGCCGATGGTCGTGGACGTCGACCGCCTCGTCACCGCCAACGCGCTGTCCGTCACCTCGGGCACCGTCGCCACGCTGCTGGGCGCCGGCATCGGCAGCGGTCTGCGCGGGCTCACCGGCGGTGACGACAAGGAGGTCGCGCTGGTCGCGGGCCTCGCGGCGCTCGCCTATGTGGCCGCCGCCGTGACAGCGTCACGCCCGGCCCGGCTCGCCTTCGGCCCGGTCGAGGCGGCACCCTGGCAGGGCGCCTGGTCACAGGCCCGCAGCGTGGCCGCCGACCTGGCCGACGGCGTGCGCTACCTGTGGCATCACGGTCCGGCGCGGCGCGCCCTGGCGGCGCTGACGGCGTCCCGGGCCGCCTACGGGCTGGTGCTGGTGCTGACGGTGCTGCTCTACCGCAACCACTTCACCGGCGCCACGGGCGGCCTCGCCGGCCTCGCCCAGGTGGTCGCCGCCAGCGGGATCGGGACGGTGCTGGCCGCCGTGGTCACCCCCCGGGTGACGCAGCGGATGCCGAAGGCGCGCTGGATCGCGATCGTCCTCGTCGGGGGCGGTGTCGTCGAGATCGCGCTGGGGCTGCCGTTCCAGTCCCTGCTGTTCGTCGTCGCCGGCCTGCTGCTCGGCTTCTCCGCCCAGGCCAGCAAGATCTGCGTCGACACGATCGTGCAGGAGGAGACGGAGGACGCCTACCGCGGCCGGGCGTTCTCGCTCTACGACCTGCTGTTCAACCTGGCCTTCGTAGCGGCCGCCGCGGTCGCCGCCCTCATCGTGCCCGAGGACGGCCGCTCCGCGCCGACCATCATCGTCGCCGGGGTTGGCTACTGCCTCGCGGGCCTCGTCTACTACCAGGCCGCGATGCGCCACCCCGAGGACCGGGTGATCCGCGGCGTCGGAGCGGCCCACAACCGGGCCGCCGACAGCCCGATCACCGACAGCCCACTCGCCGCCGGGCCGTCGATCGACGGGCCGTCGATCGGCGCGCCGGTCGTCGACAACCCGGCGATCGACAACCAGGCGATCGACGGCCCGAGCGGCGCCGGCTCGTCGACGGTGACGAACGCGGCCAGCACGTCACCGTCGACGAGCACGCCGCTCACAAGCTGACGTCGCCCGCCCTGGCGGTGCGCCTCAGCACCCTGGCGGTGCGCCTCAGTGAGAAGTGGCGGATCTGGCCCCCGATATCGACCTGGCCGTCCGTGCCCACCCTCCCTCCGCACGGCGACCCACCGGGATCCCGCACCGCCACCGCCACCGCCAGCAATTAGTGTCAATAGCAGCAAAAAGCGGCAAAGGGTCACCTGTTGATCCGCAAGAGGCGAGGATTTCGGTTCCTGTAGCGACCAAAATTCTCATTTCACGCTCGGAAGCAGCGACAGCAGAAGCTCGAAGCTCGCGATTCTGCGACAGCCGCTCCCGCAGGCCAAGATTCTCAGGTTCTGCTTGGCAGCAGCACCCCCAGCGTCTCGAGCCTGCCCGGAAGCAGCCGTTACAGCCACAGCCGCCGATCGGCGCGGCAGACCGCGCGGGCAACGGACCGCGCGGGCGGCGGGCCGCGCCGGCGGCGAGCTGTGCGCCTGGTCGATCTATTTGGTTTCTGACAGCACTGGCCAGCTTTCGACGCGGGCGCGCCTTTTCCATTCACGAGACTAGAGGGCTCCTCGTTTCCCTTCCTCCGGATCTCTTGACATCCATTTCGTCGCCGGTTTTACAAGGCTTCGATGAGCGGTTATCGGAAGAGCCACAAAGAGCCCCTTGATCGTCGTTCCAGCGAACCTCGCCGAGCCCCGCGGCGGTGGGATCTCGTGCGTCCAGCGAGCCGCGGGCGCCGCTGATGGGCCCTTGAGCCGCTGGTCACAGGGGTTGTTGAGGTCATGCCGGCCGCTCCGACACCGCGCCGGGCCAACGGCGGCCGCGGCCGCGGGCCGCCCGCGGCCGCCGTGAGCCCGTGATCACTGGTCGCGGCCCGCCCGCCATTCATTCAACAGATGGGAACGATTCAGGTTTCAGACGCCTCTGTCACTTTTCCGGGTGCGAGCCACGGGGCATCCACCAGGGATTCCGGACGTTCGTCCGGGCCTGGCTGAAGCAGCCCGTCTCGCGGTCCTGAAAACGCTCCACCAAAGACCGATAGCCGGACGGACGTGGCTGCTTCCGAGTAAGAGTGAAGGATTCTGGTCGCCGGAACGACCAAAACCCTTCACTCTTCACGCCGCTGCCGCTGCTGCCGCCGCTGCCGCCGTTGCGGCTGCTTTCGGGCAGGGAGGAGCGGTTTTGGCTGGGCCCCGAGGGCCGCGCTGGCCGCCGACGGCAAGGAACTACTGGAGGCGCCGCACTAGACGTCGCTGCCCGGTTCGTCTCCGGGAACGGGGACGGGTATGCCGTTCTCCTGCGCCCACCGGAGCAGCTCCGCCTCGGCGGCCTCGCGGCCCAGCAGCCCGCGCTCGAACCGGACGTCGAGCATGTGCTCGCGTGCCTTCCCGACGAGCCGCGACGGCGGCAGCGCCAGCAGCGCCATGATGTCGTCGCCGGAGAGCTCCGGCCGGATGGAGGCGATCTCCTCGCTCGCGGCGAGGTCGGCGATCCGCTCCTCCAGCGAGTCGTAGGTCCGGGCCAGACTTTCGGCCTTGCGGCGGTTGCGGGTCGTGCAGTCCGAGCGGACCAGCTTGTGGAGGCGGTTCAGCTGCGGGCCGGCGTCGTGGACGTACCGTCGCACCGCGGAGTCCGTCCACTCACCGGAGCCGTAACCGTGGAAGCGCAGGTGCAGGAAGACCAGCGAGCAGATCGCGTCGGTGACGTCCTTCGGGAAGCGCAGCGCGGTGAGGCGCCGGCGCGTCATGTCGCGCCCGACGACCTCGTGGTGGTGGAAGGACACCCGCCCGCCGGGGATGTGCCGGCGGGTGCGCGGCTTGCCGATGTCGTGCAGCAGCGCGGCCCAGCGCAGGATCTCGTCCGGGCCGTCGTCCTCCAGCGCCATCGCCTGGCTCAGCACGGTCATCGTGTGCGCGTAGACGTCCTTGTGCTGGTGGTGCTCGTCGATCTCCATCCGCATCGCGCCGAGCTCGGGCAGCACGATGTCGGCGATGCCGACCTCGACGAGCCGCTCCAGCCCGGCGATCGGGTTCGGGCTGGCGATCAGCTTGCGCAGCTCGTCGCGCACCCGCTCCGGGGAGACGATCTTGATGCGCGCGGCCCGCGACCGCATCGCCGCCACCAGCTCGGGCTCCGGGGTGAGCCCGAGTGCCGCCTCGAACCGGGCGGCGCGCAGGATCCGCAGCGGATCGTCGTCGAAGGACGCCTCCGGCGCGCCGGGGGTACGCAGAACCCCGCGAGCCAGGTCCGCCATGCCGCCGAACAGGTCGACGAAGTCATGCCCCGGGACGGACACCGCCATCGCGTTGACGGTGAAGTCCCGCCGGACCAGGTCATCATGCAGCCCGTCACCGTAGGTCACGGTCGGGTTGCGGGACGTCCGGTCGTAGGTCTCGCTGCGGTAGGTGGTGACCTCGAACCGCACCCCGCGGCGGGCCAGGCCGACCGTGCCGAAGGCGATGCCCGCTTCCCAGGTCGCCTCAGCCCAGCCCCGGGTGATCTCCAGGACCCGCTCGGGGCGGGCGTCCGTGGTGAAGTCGAGGTCTGGGGCGCTCTTGGCCCGGCCCARCAGCGAGTCCCGGACGGAGCCGCCGACCAGGTACAGGGCATGCCCATGGTCGGCGAAGATCCGGCCCAGCTCATCCGCGGGCGCGGGCACCCGCAGCAGTTCGCTCACCACCTGCTCCGCCGAATCCCGGGGATTGTCAAGACTGATTACAGCCACACGTTCAGATTACGGGTGCCCGGCCCCACCGGGACGTCCACAGCCGGTCCATGGCCCGGCCCGTCACGCTCGGGACGTCCCGAACCAGGAACTGAGCCGATTCACGCGGACGAACCGGACACACAACGAGGCCGATTCGGCCGCTGCTCGTACGATCAGGGCATGCCCTCCCCGCCCAGGACGACGCCCGGCCGCCGGCCGCTGCGCCGGGTGGAGGAGACCTCGGCGGGTGGCCTGGTGCTCGACACGCCGTCAGCCGGGGCGAACGCGGCCCTGATCGMCCGTAGGGACAGACGTGGGCGACTGTTGTGGTCACTGCCGAAGGGGCATGTGGAGGCCGACGAGACCACGGAGGAGGCAGCCGTCCGGGAGGTCGCCGAGGAGACCGGGGTGACCGGGGCGGTGCTGGCCCCGCTGGGCACCATCGACTTCTGGTTCGTCGCCGGGGAGGCCCGGGTGCACAAGACCGTGCACCACTTCCTCCTGGTGCGCACCGGGGGCGCGCTCTCCGACGACGACATCGAGGTCGAGGAGGTCGCCTGGGTGCCGCTCGCCGAGGTCGCCGACCGCCTCGCCTACGCGGACGAACGGCGGCTGCTCGACGAGATCCCGACGATCCTCGCCGAAGCGTCGTGAGCGTGGCCTACCCGTCCCGGCGGCGGCGCCGGGCGAGCCGCGTGCGGTTCCCGACGCGGCTCGCCGCCGGTGTGGTGGCAGCTCTCAGCCTGGCCGTGGGGGTCACCGGCGGGCAACCGGCGAGCTCTACCACACGCTCGGTGGCGGGATCGTCGCTGGACAACGCCGCGACCACAGCTTCATCCACAGTTTCCACAGGGCTGTCCACAGAGTTGTCCACAGGATCGGCCTCATCTGTGGGTATCGCGGCTGGAACGACCGCAACAATCCAGCCGGTCACCAGGACATCTCCGGACACAAGCGGCACTTCGGGCAGCTCTGGTGGCGCGTCCAGTTCCGCCGGCACGAACCAGGCCGTCCAGCTCACCGTCACCGAGGTCACCCCGCCCGGCAACGGCTCGACTCGGATGCGAATCACCGGTTCGGTGCTCGTCCAGGGCGCCCAGTCGGTTACCGACCTCGGCGTTCGGGTCGACATCGGCACCGCGCCGCTGACCTCGCGCAGCAAGCTGCAACAGGTGGCATCGGGCGTTGGAGGAGACCCCGGTTACTCGTCGAACCGTGCCAGTCAGGAACTGGCGCCGACCGGCGGAACGTTCGCCGTCGACGTCGACCTCGATTCGTGGACCCCGGCCAGTGGTGTGGATGTCCTCCCGGTGCGGATCCGCGTCATCGGCAAGGTCAACGGAGGCGCCCTGGACAGGCTGGCGACGGTCACGACCTTCGTGGTCCTGTCCGCTCCCCGAGTGGCACAGTCGCAGCGGACGCCGGTGCTGACCGTGGTGCCACTGGCGAGCAAGCCACGGCTGCGCTCCGACGGCCTGCTCACCGACAACACGCTGGCCCAGGAGATCGAGGAGGGCGGCCGGCTCCGAGAACTGCTGGAAGGAGTGATCGATTCCGGCACGACGACCGTCGCGCTCGGCGTCGACCCCACCCTGGTGCAGGCCCTGAACCGGATGAAGACGGGGTACTCCTATGCGACGCCGTCCGGGACTCCTCAGCCCGCTCTGGCCAACCCCGATGCGATCAGTTACCTAGCCACGATCAGTGACTACGCGAAGGCGGGCGGCACCGTCTTCGCGCTGCCCTACGGGGACACCGACCTGCCCGCGCTCGTCCACGCCGACCAACTCGACGCGCTGCAGTACTCGGTCAACACCGGCCAGCTGGTGCTCAACGAGATCCTGGACGAGCAGGACCGGATCCAGCGGGGGAGCTGGACCGCCTTCCCCGCGGACGGGCTCGCCGACGCCACCACCGTGAACGCGCTGAGCGCCAACGGCTACGGCACGGTGATCGTCGACGACCAGCTCCTCCCCGCCGCCCAGCGCCTGACATACACGCCGTCGGCAGCCACCACCATGGCGACCGCGACCGGCCAGGTCCGCCTGCTGTCCGCCGACCATGTGCTGGCCGACCTCGTCGCCGACCCCGACGGCGACATCGACGGCAGCCAGAACGATCCCGCCCTCGCCCGCTTCCAGGCGGAGCTCGCGATGATCACAGATCAGGCTCCGGACCGGCAGCGCCTCGTCGTGCTCGCGCTCCCCCGGTACGCGGCCGTCTCCGCCAGCTGGCTGCGCACCATCCTCGGCACCGTCACGACGAGCACCTACTCGACCGGGATCGATCTGCGCGGCGCGACCACAGACGCCAAACTGGACGCCACCCGGCAGCGGACCGCACTGACCTACGGCGAGGCGGCTCAGGCGAAGGAGCTGCCGGCCGACTACGTCGACCGGGTCGAGGAGATCCGGGACAAGGCCAACGTCCTCGGGTCCGTCTTCTGCCAGCCGGGCGCGAGTCCGGGGCTGAATCAGATTGTCTGCGAGCAGACCAGGAACAAACCCATGATCAATACTTTGATCATGGGTTTGTCGGCGGCCTGGCGCACGGACCGCGCGGGCGGTGCTCTGCTCGTCCAGCAGGCCGACGGCGATATGCGGGAGAAGCAGTCCAGCATCCGGGTCGTCGGATCACAGATGGTCAACCTCACCAGCAGCCGCGGCCGGGTACCCGTCACCCTGGAGAACAGCTCCGACTGGGACGCGACCGTGGTCGTGAAGCTGTCGTCCAGCGACCGCGGCCGGCTCATCTCCGCCACCAAGATCACCCGCGTGCTCAAGGCTGGCCAGAAGGACCAGATCGAGATCGAGGTCGACGCGGAGAGCGCCGGCACCTTCCCGGTCGACATCCGGCTGGAGACCGTCGACGGCCAGGCCATCGGCCCGGAGGCGTCCGCGCGGGTGCTGGTCCATTCGACCGTCTACGGGGCCATCGCCATCGGCATCACGGTCGGGGCGGTCGGCGTGCTCTTCGCCGCCGTGCTGATCCGCCTCGTCCGCCGGCTCCGGGCCCGTTCGCGTTCCCAGGGCGCGCCCCCCGACGACCTCCCGGGCGGACCGGGACCGGGGCAGGCTGACTCCGCTGGCCCGCCCGCACCGGCACCCCAGGTGACAGAACGGGCGACCCTCCCGCTCAGGAAGTACCCCTCGGCCGGTGCGGGCGGGGCCCCTTATCCAGCTCCACCCCCGCCGCCGGACTGGTTCCCGCATCACGCCGGGGGACCGCACCACCCCAGTGATCCGCACCATGCCGGTGACCCGCGCCATGCGCACGACCCACGCCATGCCGGCGGCCTGGACCACGCTGGCGGCCTGGACCATGGTCGCGACCCGGGCCGCGCCCGCGACCCGCACCATGCCGGCGGCCCGGATCTCGGCCGCGCCGGGCCGTGGAGCTTCGGCCGCCCGGCGGCACCGGCAGGGTCGACAGCCCAGCCCCAGCCCCAGCCCCAGCGCCCGGATGGCCGGTGATGGGACCGTACGACGGTCATGGCCGGCGGCCTTCCGACGATCATCATGATGATCGGCCCTACCGCCCCGCGGCCGACGATCCGTATGTGGTCGAGCGGTACACCGGCCACGGAGACGACCAGTACGTGAACGCACCCGAGCCGGGCACGGAAGCACCACCGTTTCCCGATGCCCGCGAGCGCCCGGACAGCTACCGTCCGAACGTGGCCCGACCCGCCGGAGACTCCGCAGCGCACTGGGACGACCCCGCCCAGCACCGGGGCCGCGCGACCCAGCCCCCGTATGAGCAGCAGCGCGACGGGTGGGGGCCAGCCGACGGTCACCTGCCGCCGGCTACCCGGTCACGGTCTTCCCAGGACCACCATGGCACGTACGGGCAGGGCGGTTACGAGTCGGCGGCACCCTACGACCCGCCCCGGCACAGCGACCAGCACGGCTACGACGTCCCGCAGGACTACCGCGATCAGCAGGACTACGACGACCCGCGTCGGCGCAGCAACCAGCATGGGCACGGCGCTGGCGACGGCTACGGCGATCAGCGCCGAATCAGCGACCAGCGTGGCCACAGTGACCAGCGGCGGCTCCGCGACCAGCGCGGCTACGGCCCAGGCGCACCGGGTTACGACGACGATGCCGGGTACGGCCGGCCGGTACCCGATCAGAACGCCGGCCACGCCGGCCACCCAGGCCGCGCGGGCTACATCAACCGCGCCGAATACGACGCATACGAACGGAGCCGTCGCGGCGACCAGGCACGCCCGCCGACCGACCCCGGCCAGGCCCGGTATCCGGACGGATCATCGCCTACCAGCCGGGTGCCGTCCGGCTCCGCCTATCCGGGCGGTCCACCGACCCCACCGGCGCCGGCACGGCCACCATCACCGGTAGCCGGCCACCACAACACCGGAAACCCGTACGACAGCGGAGCCGGCCGTATCACCCCGTACCCGGGCATGTCGCCTAAGTCTTACCAGGTGGACGACGAGCGGATCAGCGGGTACCCCGCCGACCCGCGGGGGCCTGTCGAGCGGGGTGAGCAGACCCGCAGGCTCCCGAGCGCCCCGCCCGTCCCGCCCCCGTCCGAAGGGGGGCCCGCGACGCGGGCGGCGCGTGCCCGCACACCGGCCCCAGGCACCGCCCCCCGCGGCCACCCGGTGCACCACGGCGAGCCGACACACCACGGCGAGCCCTCACACCACAGCGGGCCGATGCGGCACGGCGAGCCCGCGTACCTCAGTGAGCCGACGCGGCACACCGGGCCGCCCCGGAACCGCCCGCCCGCGCAGCCGCCCGTCCAGCCGTTCGAGGACCTCGACGAGCCGCCCTACGAGCCGATCCAGGACGCGGCCTACGAGGAGCCCTTCGAGGACGTCCACGAGGGTCCCTACGAAGAGGCCTACGAGGACGCCTACGACGATCGCACCGCTCGGCTGCCACCGCCGAGCGCGGCGCCGCCCAAAGCCAGGACCCCGCGGCCGGCGGCACCGGCCCGGAAAGGCCCGCCGCGGCAGCCACCGGCCCCGGCCGGCCGGCGGACGACGTCCACGCAGACCGGCCGGGGCACCAGCACCGGCACCGGTAGCCGCAAGAAGGCGCCGGCGAAGAGCGCCGGCCTGGGCCGGGCCAGCGGCATCATGGCGATCGGCACCATCGCCTCGCGGGCCACCGGCTTCCTGCGCACCGTCGCGATCTCGGCGGCGATCGGCGTCGGTGTGGTGAGCAACGCGTACACCACCGCGAACACGACCCCGAACGTCCTCTACGACCTGCTGCTCGGCGGCATCCTCACCAGCGCCGTCGTCCCGGTGCTGGTCCGTGCCTCGAAGGAGGATCCGGACGGCGGGGACGGCTTCGCGTCGTCCCTGGTCACCCTGACGGTGCTCGGCCTCGGCGCCGCCGTGGTCCTCGGGATGATCCTCGCGCCCGAGATCATCGGCATCTACATGCACGGCAACGATCCCGCCAAGAAGGCACTGGCGACGGACCTGCTGCGCTGGTTCATGCCCCAGGTGCTCTTCTACGGGGTCGGCGCGGTGCTCGGGGCGATCCTCAACACCAGGCAGTCCTTCGCCGCGCCCATGTTCGCGCCGGTGCTGAACAACCTGGTGGTCATCGCGACCTGTGTGGCGTTCTTCCTCGTCCCGGGCGACCGCCCGCCGACGGTGGACGGGATCACCGGCGCCCAGACCTTCGTCCTGGCCGGCGGAACCACCCTCGGCGTGATCATCATGACCGTCGCGCTGCTCCCGACCGTGCGTGCCGTCGGCTTCCGCTACCGGCCCCGCCTCGACCTGCGCCACCCGGGGCTGCGGTCGGCCTACCAGCTAGCGGGCTGGACGCTGCTCTACGTCCTGGTCAGCCAGCTCGGCTTCGCGGTGATCACCAACCTGACGAACGACAAGCACAGCGAAGTCACCACGATCTACCAGAACGCCTACCAGCTCTTCCAGCTCCCCTACGCGATCATCGGCGTCTCGGTGGTCACCGCGCTGCTCCCCCGGATGAGCAACCACGCGGCCGCCGGCAAGACCGCGCTCGTCCGCGAGGACCTGTCGACCGCGACCCGGATGACGGTCACCGCGATCGTTCCGTCCGCCCTGTTCCTGCTGGCGCTGGGCCGCCCGATCGCCGTGACGATCTTCAACCACGGCGCGGTCGACGTCGCCGGCGCGGTGCGGATCGGCGACTCCCTGAGCGCCTTCGCCATCGCGCTCGTGCCCTTCGCCCTGTTCCAGGTGCAGCTGCGGGCCTTCTACGCCTACCGGGACAGCCGCACCCCCGCGCTGGTCAACATCGGCGTGGTCGCGACGAACATCGTCGCCGCCCTCGTGCTGTCCCACCTGGCGGCGCCGGAGCATCGCGCGGTCGTGCTGCCGCTCGGCTTCGCGCTCGCCTACATGAGCGGCCTGGTCGCGACGACCGTCCTGCTGCGGCGCAAGCTCGGCGGCATCGACGGCAACCGCGTCGCCCGGGTGACGACCCGGGTGAGCGTGACCGCCGGCATCGGCGCCGTGCTGGCCAGCGTCATCGCGGACGTCGTCCGCGACGTGCTCGGGCACGGCTGGCTCGGATCGGGGATCGCGGTCGTCATCGGGCTCGTCGTCGGCGGTCTCGCCTTCGTCGTGATCTCGGTGCGCAGCGGGCTCTACGAGATGACGGCACTGATGCGGATGGTCGGCGGCAAGCTCGGCGCGGGCCGGCGCGGACCGGCCCGCCAGAGCGTGGCGTCCCCGGGCAGCTCGGGCAAGGGCGGCGCGGGCAAGGGCGGGACGTCCTCGGGCGCACGTCCCGCGGCCAGCCGGTCGTCGGGGCCGCCCAGGGTCCCGGCGGATCAGGATCGCGCCCGTGAACCGCGGGAGCGGCGGGAACCGCGCGAACAGCGCGAACCGCGCGAACAGCGCGAACAGCGCGAACAGCGCGAACGTGATGCCGGCGGGCGCGACCCCGGCGGGCGAGGTCCCGGCGGTAGCCGCAGCGGTGGCGGACGTGGCCGCGGCAGCGGCGCTGACAACAGCGGACGCGGTGGACGCGGCAGCGGCGAACGTGGATCGCGGGGTTCGTCCGGAGGCCGCGGCGGACCCCCCGACCCGCGGCGTCGCCCCCGCTGAGCTCGAATCCCGCGCTGGTCGGGTGCTGGTCGGGTGCCCGCTGCCGCGGACCGGCCGGGCATGTCCCGCGCGAGTCGGCAGCGGTCGCACGAGCGGGGCAGCGGCGGTGGAGACTCGAAGACTGAAGGATTCTGGTCGTCCCGGCGACCACGATCGTTCGGTCTTGCTCAAAAGCAACGGAAGGCGGCCGGCTCCGCTCGCGCGGCCGCGAACGACACACCGACAGGCCGCCTTCGCACCGACGGACGAATCAGGACCAGCCAGACCGATCCGTCCGATACGCCCGATACGTCTGGTCAGTGTGAGCGTGGCGGCGACCTCGACCAGGTGGGTCCGGAGAAGCAGCCACGTGGCCGCCGCCCCCTTCCGCGACCTCCGATGATGACAACCCCGCCCGCGAAACAACTAAAGGTAGTTCTCGCGTGACTATCTGTCGAAAATTTGCCGGCCGCCAGCGAGGATCAGACACCAAGAGAAGCCAACCGGAAACGCCAGAAGCCTCGCCCGTTACGAGTGGAGGGCCTGTTCTCGACCCGGTCACACCGGTCCCGGTTTCCGTGGCCGTTACCTGGGCGGACGCAGTCACTCGGTGCGTCAACCTGGCTTGTCTGGAGACATCCGCAAGATGTCAGGGCTGGCCTCGTACACTGAACACGCTGTGCGCGGGCCCCGCCCAACGTCGCCGGTGAACCAGGCGCAGCACCCAGGCTTGGGGCACCTTGGGCGCCCTACGTCTGACAAGGCGACGGAGGGTGCCCGGGTGTTCGTTCGCAGTGGTGGAACGCTGGGCGGATCCTCTGCCCGGTTCGGGTGGGGTGACCCACCGGCGGGTATGCGGACGACGGAGGCACTGTGGTCGACGGAAGCAACCGACCGCAGGGCGCGGACGTCGATAACAACGTGACCAACGATGCGCCGGCGCACCTGCCCGCCAGCACCGCCGTCCTCGCCGAATCCGTTCTCGACCGGCGTTACCGGCTGCTCGCGCCGCTGAACACCCGCGGCCCGGTCACACTTTGGCGGGGCGACGACAACGTTCTCGCCCGGCCGGTGGCGGTGCGCATCGTCGAACACCCGGACGGCTCCGGCGATCCCGGGTCCGAGGCCGACCAGGCTGCCCTCGAGGAGGTCGCCGAGTCGTTGCTGAAGGCCGCGATCAGCTCGGGCCGGCTGGTTCATCCCGGTGCCGCGTCCACCTATGACGCGACGACGACCACCACCGGGTCGACCCGCATCTCCTACGTCGTCTCGGAGTGGGTGGAAGGGCGCACGCTGCGCCAGCTCGCCGCCGAGGGCCCGCCGCGCCCCGAGCAGGCGGGGGCCATCGTGCTCGCCGCCGCCCGGGTCCTCGCCGCGGCGCACGAGCGCGGGATCCACCACGGCGGGCTCAACCCGGGCGATGTCATCGTCTCCGGCCACGGCACCGTGAAGGTCGTCGATCTTGAGATCGGCGGGATCCTGGCCGGGCTGGACGGTTCGGCCACCGGCGCCGAGCCGACCGTCGGCGCCGGCACGGACTCGGGTGCGGGTGCGGGTGCGGACGGCGACGCGGGCTCGAGCTCGGAGGCGAAGGGCGACGACGGGACGGGCACCGGCGCCGCCGGGGACCTGGCGGACGTCCGTGCCCTCGGCGCGCTGCTCTACGCGGGCCTGACCGGCGCGTGGCCGCTGCTCGGCGAGCACGCGCTGCCGGCGGCCCCGACGGCCAACGGTCGGCTGCGGACGCCCAGGCAGGTCAACGCCGCGGTCCCCCGCGACCTCGACGCGATCGCGCTGGCGACCCTCGGCGACGAGCGGGCCGGCGCACCCATCACCACCGCCGCCGAGCTGGTCGCCGAGCTGGAGGCAGTCAGCCCCGTCGATCAGGTGCTCGACACCGGTCTGATGAGCCTCGGCGACGAGGGCCCGGCCAGCACCGAGGCGATGCCGGTGGACGGCTACGGCCCGGCCACCGGCGACTTCCAGGACCGGGGCGGCTACGGCGGCTACGACAGCGGCCCGAACAGCTACGGCAACCGAGATGGCTACGGCGGCCGGGGCGACTATGACGGTCGCGGCGGCTACGACAACCGGGGTGACTACGACAACCGTGGCGGTTACGGCAGCCGGGGTGACTACGACAACCGTGGCGGCTACCCCGGCCCGGGCGGCGGCGGTTACGGCGGTGCGGGCAGTGCTGCTGGTGCTACGGGCAGCGGCTACGACCGCCGGGGCTACGACCAGACCGCCTACATGGGCCGCGGCGGCTACGACCAGACCGCCTACGAGGAGCGCGGGTACGGCGCAGGTGGGGGCGCGGGCGGGGGCGGTTACGACCGCGGCGACGAGCGCGAGCGTGGCTACGACGGCTATCCGGTGCAGCGTGGTCCGTCCGAGACTCGGCGGCACCCGGACGACAACCGGATCCCGCCGCCCGACGGGGTCCGCGGCGGCTCGACCGCCCGGCGCGTCCTGCCCTGGCTGGCGCTCGCCGTGGTCGTCGTCCTCGTCGCCATCGTCGCCGTGATCGCACTGCAGAACAAGGACGACCAAACTCCGGGGACGGACCCCGGCACCAGCCCGTCGTCGACGACGATGCTCTCGACGGGACAGAAGATCGATATCGCGGGCGTCACCGCCTTCGACCCTCCGCCGGGTGACGGCGAGGAGAACAACGACTCGGTCTCGAAGGCGGCCGACGGGAACACGTCGACGGAGTGGACCACCAGTGGCTACGCGCCGCCTCGGCAGTTCGGTGGGTTGAAGGAAGGTGTCGGTCTTCGGTTCACCTTCAACGAGCCCGTCGCACCCAGCGAGGTGGCGGTCACCATTGGCTCCCTGGCTCCAGTCTCGTTCGAGCTGCGGGCTGGCGACACCGAGGCCAACGACATCAACACCTATCCGCTCGTCGGCGTGGCGCAGCAGGGCAAGTCCGGCAAGGTTTCGATCACGATGCCGTCCGACCAGCAGAAGCACAAGTACTGGGTGGTCTGGCTGACTGAGCTGCCCGCGGGTGCGGACGGGAAGCTCAAGGGCTCGATCGCCGAGGTCGAGTTCAAGCGCTGATCGGGTCGCGGCGGCGGGGCTGGGGAGACGGTGAACCCGTCTGCAGCGGGGCGGGCGGAGTCCCCGCCTGACAGCCGACACGGCACGCGCGGGAACGGGGCCGGGGCCGCAGCGGCGGCGGCCCCGAACGCTGGTGTGGCGGCGGACGCCGACGCGCTTCGTCGGCATGTGGCCGGTGATCCGGAGGCGTTCGGCGAACTGTTCCGCGCGCACGCGGACCGGCTGTGGGCGGTCGCGTTCAACCTGCTGAGCGACGCGGAGGAGGCGGCGGACGCCGTCCAGGAGGCGATGCTCTCGGCGCACCGCCGGGCCGCCGACTTCCGCGGCGAGGCGGCCGTCGGGACGTGGCTGCACCGCATCGTCACCAACGCGGCCCTGGACCGCCTGCGCCGCCGGGCGGCGCGCCCGACCGTGCCTCTTCCGTCGTCTCCCGACGGTCTTCCCCGCGAGCCGGTGGACGTCCGCGACGCGATCACCGACCACGACACCCGGATGGACATCCAGACCGCGCTCGGCATGCTTCCCGTCACACTGCGCGCCCCGGTCGTGCTGGTGGACGTCGAGGGCCGACCGGTCGCCGAGGTTGCCCAGCTCCTGGATATACCGGTCGGAACGGTCAAAAGCCGCTGCGCGCGGGCCCGGGCCCAACTCGCCGTTCATCTCGGACATCTCGCCCCCGAAAGGGCACCCCAGCCCCCTGGCGGGAACCAGCCGGCGTCCCCTTCCGTCTCAGATGTGGGACGGCGTGACGCGCCGGACGGATCCAAAGGCCAGGCCGCAGGCTCAGGGGCGGGCGACAACACGAACCCGACCGCCCGCAGGGCCGGTCGACTGACTCGCCGGAGGAGGTGATCGACGGTGATGACGGACGAGCACGGCACCCAGGACTCTGATCCGGGCTGGCACCTCACGGGCCCCGGCGATTCCGATGATTCCGGTTGTTCCGAACTCGCTGACGGTGCTGGCGGTATCGGTACCGGCGGGCCGGGCCAGGCCGGCCAGGGGCGAGCCTGGCGGCGGGACGCCCATCCCGACATCGAGGTGCTCGACGCCTACCTCGACACCCATCCTGATCCACCGGGCCCCGGCGCATCCCCGGGCGTGACCGCGAGCCGGGTTGACCGCCATCTCCGTTCCTGCCTCGCCTGCCAGGACACGCTGAGCGCGCTGCGCCGGGTCCGGGCCGAGCTCGCCCGGCTGGCCAGCATGACGATGCCGGACGACGTCGCCGAGCGGATCCAGGCGGCCCTCGCCGCCCGCTCCGGCGCCTCGGCCGCCGGCGGCAGGCCCGCGGGCCGTCCGCTCGGCACCGACCCCGCTGACGGCCTCGACGACGCCGCTGACGTCCCGGCAGCCGACATCACGCCCGCGGGTATCCGGCGGATGAGCCTCGTGGACGGGGCCTCAGGCTCCCGGCCCGGATCCGGACCCCGGCCCCGGACCGGATCCGGACCCCGGCCCCGGTCCGGATCCCGGCAGCACGATGCCGGTGGGCGCCGCGGCCGGCCAGCGGGGAACCGCAGCAGCGGTGCTCGGGACTGGATCTCCATCGCGGCCGCGTGCGTCGCGCTGGTCGCCTTCGGCGCCGCGGTTCTCGCGGTGCGCGGGCTCACCTCCGGAACCAGCGCGGAGACCACGGCTGACGCCGCCGTCGCCGCTGCCAACCCGGCGGAGGCGGGCACCTTCGGCGCAGCTGCCCAACCGCAGCGCGAGGCACTGCCCACAGCCGCCTCGTCCGCGGCGAACGAGGCGGCTGCCGCCGGTGGAACGTCGGCTGCCGGCAGTGGCTGGGTGCTCGTCGCCGACACCGACAAGGTCCTGCGCCCCGCCGGCGTCGTCGCCCACGGCCAGCAGCTGCTCGCGGGCCAGCTCGCGATGACACGGCTTGCCTGGTCCGCCCTGGGCAGCCGCTCCGGCGCGACGGAGGCCGCGGCACCCACGTCCGCCGCCACCAACGGGGCCGCGACCGCCGATTCCCCTCCTCCATCCGCCGGCGCCGCCTCCGCCGACCAGGCCGCCGGTGCCGACCAGGTGTTGGCGACGACGCCTGAGTCGCTGGCCCGGGTTTACGACACCCCGCAGCTACGGATGTGCTACGAAACCCTCTCCGCGCAGACCGGCGGTTCCGTCATCGCGCTCGACCGGGTGCGTTTCGACGACCAGCAGGCGATCATGCTCGTGCTCTCGGTCGCCGGGCAGCCGACCACCGCCCACCTCGTCGTCATCGACGCGCACTGCGGATCCGTCCCGATTCCGGGTGCCGTCTGGTACAGCGTGAACGCGAGCCGTGGCTAGCGGGTCGAGCGCCGCCGAACAGCCCGGACGCCCGGCAGGTGGGTGAGCCGCCAACCATCCAGCCGGCCCGGCGTGCCGACGTCACATGTAGGTGGCGGGCCACTGTGATCCACTGCTGGAATCAGCGACAGGCGCGCGCGGTTATGCGGGCAGACGTCAGTACCTGAAGGATCTGAAGAACCGCAGTATCGAAGAACCGAAGAGAAGTCGAACCAAACCAGGCGAGGCGAGGGACGTCGGCGGCAGGCCGTCGACGATCATGAAGGGAGCGGGTGTGGCAGCCCAGGGCAAGGACCAGGCGGTCCCGACCGCCGGGACCGAACGTTCCGGGGAGCGGGTCCTGGACGTCGTCATCATCGGATCCGGCCCGGCCGGGTACACGGCGGCGATCTACACCGCCAGGGCGAACCTGCGGCCGGTGGTGTTCGAGGGTGCGGTCACCTCCGGTGGCGCGCTGATGACCACGACCGAGGTCGAGAACTTCCCCGGTTTCCCCGAGGGCATCCAGGGACCGGAGCTCATGGGCAACCTGCGCGCCCAGGCGGAGCGTTTCGGCGCAGAGCTCATCCCCGACGATGTCACCGAGGTCGACCTGGCCGCTAACCCGAAGGTGGTCAAGGTCGGTGAGGAGACCTACCTCACCCGGTCCGTCATCGTCGCCACCGGCTCGGCCTACAAGAAGCTCGGGATCGAGCACGAGGACCGGCTGCTCGGCCGCGGTGTGTCCGCCTGCGCGACCTGTGACGGCTTCTTCTTCCGGGACCACGACATCGTGGTCGTCGGCGGCGGCGACTCCGCGATGGAGGAGGCGACGTTCCTCACCCGGTTCGCGAAGTCGGTGACGATCGTGCATCGGCGCGACAAGCTGCGCGCGAGCGTGATCATGCAGGAGCGCGCCTTCGCCGACCCGAAGATCAGGTTCCGGTGGAACTCGGAGGTCGCGGAGGTCCTCGGCGACGACAAGCTGACGGGCGTCCGGCTGCGCGACACGGTCACCGGCGAGACCGACGAGATTCCCGTGACGGGCCTGTTCGTGGCGATCGGCCACACGCCCCGGACAGAGCTGGTCGCCGACCAGCTCGAGCTCGACAAGGAGGGTTACGTCAAGGTGGCGCACCCGACCACGGCGACCAACATCCCCGGCGTGTTCGCCTGTGGCGACGTGGTCGACCACACCTACCGCCAGGCGATCACGGCCGCCGGTACCGGCTGCTCGGCGGCACTGGACGCCGAGCGCTACATCGCCGGCAGTGAGGGCGTCGCCGACCCGACCGCCGTCGCGGCGCGGGTGCCGGATCCCGCGCTGGCGAGCTGAACCGCGCTGACCACCCGGCCTGCGCTGGTCGCTCGGCCCGGGCTGGTCGCTCGGAAGGGCGGGCCATCCGGGCGGCGGAGTACCCCATCCGCCCGGTTTGGCCAGACAATTGGCTGGCCGACGGGGGAGGAGCGCCAMCCCCGTCGAGCAGCAGGCGGGCCGCCAGCTACCGGCGGCYGCCACACCCAGGCAGCTAGAGACAGCGAAGACCAGGAACGACCCGAGGAGAACCCCATGGCAGGTGCAACCGGTGTGGTGACGGACGACACGTTCGCCACCGAGGTACTGAAGAGCGACAAGCCGGTGCTGGTCGACTTCTGGGCCGAGTGGTGCGGCCCGTGCAAGATGGTCGCCCCGGTGCTCGAGGAGATCGCCAAGGAGCACGGCGAGAAGCTGCGGATCGTCAAGCTCAACATCGACGAGAACCCGCAGGTCGCCCGCGAGTACCAGATCATGTCGATTCCGACCATGGCAGTGTTCGTCAACGGCGAGGTCGACCGGACCATCGTCGGGGCGAAGCCGAAGGCGGCGCTGCTGCGCGATCTGGCGGCCTACGTCTGAGCGGTGCCTCGCCGCGCCGCTTCGCCGCGGGCATGACGGTTCCGCGGAGCCGTTGATCCCGCGTCAGCAGCAACACCGGCACGCACCTGCCGCAACAGCAACGGCCCGTTCCCTGTGGAGCGGGCCGTTGCTGTTGCGGCAGGTTCCGCGACCACCGGTGACATCCTCGGCACTCCTGGTGGACGCAGCCCGCCACTGGAGGTGGCCCGGACCGGCAGGTGCCCTCCACGGGGCTGTACGGGCCGTGGACATGATCGATTGATGGATGCAGCCCGGTACCTGGGCCCGGCCCGTTACCCTCGCTCACGGCCGGTGACAGGCAACCGTCACACCGCGCGGACGTCGTCACGTGGGCCGGCGAATCCGTCGCGGGCCGGCGAAAGCCGTCGCGGAGCGGGAAAACCGGACGTTGGGGATCGCAGCCCTCGCGGACCAGCGGCGATGCCCTAATCTGATGGCGGGATTCGGCGGCCGAACCGGTTCGACGCTGGTTGACGGTTCGATGAACGCACATTCGAAAGGTGCTCATTCGTGAAGCTGCTGCGCCTTGGTGACCGTGATCCCTCCGTAGCCGAGGCACGGGCAGCTTTCATCCACCTCGGTTTCCTGCCGGTCGCACCACGCCAGGCCGCCGTGGCGGACAACGCGCCTGTCACCGCGACCGGGCCGGCCACCGCTACCACCGCCGGGGCCGCCGAGCCTGCGGAGCCTGGCGGGCAGACCGGGGCCACCGAGGCGGAGCGGTCGGCCGCGGCGACCGAGCCGGCTGTGACGGCTGATCTGTTCGACCGCGAGCTCGACAACGCGGTCCGGGCCTTTCAGCAGAGCCGGGGGCTCTCCGTCGACGGGATCATCGGCCCCGACACGTTCCGGGCCATCGAGGAGGCTCGGCGCCGCCTGGGTGACCGGCTCCTCTACTTCAGCGTGACGCACCCCTTCGTCGGCGACGACGTCACCGCGTTGCAGGAGCGACTGTCGAACATGGGCTTCGACGTCGGCCGTGCCGACGGAATCTTCGGCGCCCGCACCGACGTCGCCGTCCGCGACTTCCAGCGCAACCGTGGGCTCGACCCGGACGGCCTGTGCGGCCCGCGGACGCTTCGTGAGCTCAAGCGGCTGGAGCGCACCGTCACCGGCGGCCGCCCGGACGTCCTGCGTGAGTCGGTGCGTCTGCTGGCCCGTGGTCCGTCCCTGCTCGGCATGGTCGTCGCGATCGACCCCGGCCATGGCGGCGACGACCCCGGTGTGACGAGCGGTCCGCTGTGCGAGCGCGATCTGATGGCGGATCTGGCGTCCCGGCTGGAGGCGCGCCTGCTCGCCTCCGGACTCGAGGCGCATCTGGTCCACGGCCCGCACGAGTCTCCGTCCGAGGCGGAGCGCGCCGCGCGCGCGAACGAGATCGGCGCCGACCTCCTCGTCTCGCTACACGTCGACGCGAGCGGCTCGAGCCAGGCGCAGGGCGTCTCGACCTACTACTACGGGCATGCACGCGGGTCGTCGGCCGTCGGTGAGCGCTTCGCCCTGCTGGTCCAGCGAGAGATCATCTCGCGGACCGACATGGTCGACTGCCGGGCCCACCCCAAGACCTGGGAGCTGCTGCGCCGTACCCGCATGCCCGCGGTGCAGATCGATCTCGGCTATCTCACCAACGCCCACGACGTGGCCGCCCTGGCGTCCACCGAGTTCCGGGCCGCGGTGGCGGAGGCGCTGCTCGCCGCCACGCAGCGGCTGTTCCTCCCGCCGGAGCAGGACCCGCCGACGGGCCAGCTGCGGGTGCCACGCATCGCAGCTCGAACCTGACCGACGGGCCGAACCTGGCCGACAGGCCGGAACGCGCCGCGGCCGGGTGAGCGGCGGACCGAAGATCTGAGGATTGTCGTCGTCCTGCCGACCACGATCCTCAGATCCTGTCCGGCTAGTGGCGACAGCCCCGGCGGCGGCCCCGGCGGCCCGAGGCGGGCCACCACACAGAACCACCCGCGCCGCGGCGACTCCCCTGCTCGGCCTACTCGGCTGCCCCGCTGACTTCGCCGTTCGAACGCTTCGCCGCGCCGCCGATCGTGCCGATCCATCCCGCCCAGCACCGTTCTGCTGCCCGACACCCCTCGGTCACCCGGCATCGCTCTGCTGCCCGGCATCGCTCGGCTGTCCGACACCCGTGGACCACCCGACACCGCTCTGCTGCCCGACGCCCTCGGCCATCCGACGCCGTTCCGCTGTCCGATACCCCTCGGCGGCCCGCAGCCGCTCCGCTGCTCAGCGCCTACTTCCAGCGCTCGGCGCCACCCCCGTACCGCGCCGCTGCCGGGTAGCGGACGCCGCTCCCCTGCAACGCACGCCGCGCCTCGGTCCGCAACGCCCACCCGGCAAAGTTTCACGTGGAACACCTCACGGCGTGCCCGTCGTCATCAATGCCGGCAGGCGCCCTAGGCTGTCGGAAGTAGGCGATAGTTCCGGCCGGACAAGGCTGTCCGAACCGCTGGGAGGCGTAGCTCGATGAGTCGACGGATCGCGAACATCACGCTCGACAACATCGACGACATACCGCTCCCATGTCGGCGATGCGTCTTCTGGGAACTCGATCCAGTCGCCCGCAGCCGCGCGGAAGAGGCCGGCGCCACGGACATCGAGAAGGAAGCCTGGGTCTCCGCCGCCCTCCTCGAATGGGGCAGCTGCGGAAAAATCGCTTATGTCGACGACGTCCCGGCCGGCTTTGTGATGTTCGCGCCGCCGGCGCACGTACCCCGCTCGGTGGCGTTTCCGACAAGTCCCGTCAGCCCGGACGCGGTGCTGCTGATGACGGCCCAGATCGTCGAGGAGTTCACCGGCCAGGGTCTGGGCCGGGTGCTGGTCCAGGCGGTCGCGAAGGAGATCACCCGACGCGGCTACCGGGCGATCGAGGCCTTCGGGGATCTGAAGGGTTCCGACACCCGCTGCGTGGTGCCAGCCGACTACCTGCTCGCCGTCGGGTTCAAGACCGTCCGGCCGCATCATCGCTGGCCCCGCCTGCGCCTCGAGGTCAAGAACGCGGTGAGCTGGCGGGAGGACGTCGAGGTGGCCCTGGAGCGTCTCCTCGGGTCCATGAGTCCCGAAGGCGTGCTACGCGGCCAGGTGAACCCCGTTCCCGGGGCGATCTGAGCCGACTTCCGCCGCCCGTCAGGGCCGGCGTCGGGCGTGGGCCGGCTTCTCGAAGCCGGCGTGGGCGGGCCCAGCGTGGGCGGGCCGCTCGGAGTCTCGTGGCCGAATCCGGTCCAGCCGGGATCCGGGCCGTGGTGATGACTCCGAGGGCCCCCGTCCAGTCAGGAGATCGTCGAGTCGGGGGACATGGCCTCGACGATGCGTTCAAGGTCTTCCAGCGTGGCGAACTCAACGGTGATCCGGCCCTTGTTGCGGCCCATGTCCACCTTGACCCGGGTCTCCAGCCGGTCGGCGAGCCGATCGGCGATCTGGGTCAGCGCCGGGACAGGGGAGCGCGGCTTGCGCGGAGCACGCTTGCGCGGCCCCTCCTCGCCGAGAGCCACGATCTCCTCGACCGCCCGGACGGACAGGCCCTCCGCGACGATCCGGGTCGCCAGCCGATCCTGGGCGTCGGCATCGTCCAGGGAGAGCAGGGCGCGGGCGTGCCCGGCCGACAGCACCCCGGCCGCGACCCGCCGCTGGACCGCCGGCGGCAGGCCCAGCAGGCGGATGGTGTTCGTGACATGCGAACGGGAACGCCCCAGCCGCCCGGCGAGCTCCTCGTGGGTCGCGCCGAAGTCCCGCAGCAGCTGCTCGTAGGCAGCCGCTTCCTCCAGCGGATTGAGCTGCTGGCGATGCAGGTTCTCCAGGAGCGCGTCGCGCAGCATGGCGTCGTCCGCGGTCTCCCGCACGATGGCGGGGACCTGGTCGAGCCCGGCCAGCCTCGACGCGCGCCAACGGCGCTCGCCCATGACGAGCTCGTACCGGCCTGGAAGCAGCTCACGCACCACGATCGGCTGTAGCAGGCCGACTTCCTTGAGGCTCTCGGCCAGCTCCGCGAGCGCGTCCTCGTCGAAGTGGTTGCGAGGCTGGCGCGGGTTGGGCGTGACCGAGTCCAGCGGGATCTCACGGAAGACCGCCCCCGCGACCGGTGCGGGGGCGTAGCCGCGGTCGGCGGACATCGACTGGTAGGCGTCCGCGCTTTCGGCAGCCGCGGGAATGAGCGCTCCGAGCCCACGGCCGAGGCCGCCTCGCCGCGCTGTCATCGACGGGCTCCGTTCGGGGCGCCGTAGCCGTCCGCCGCCTCATAGCCGTCAGCCGGGCCGTAGCCGTCAGCCGGGCCGCCGCGACGGTCCGCGGGACCGTAGGGTGCGCCCGTCGCGTGCCGCTCAGCCGGCCCGTGCGCAACGAAACCACCGGCACCGGGATGTCCGGCGGGGGAGTGGCCACTCGTCGCCCCAGCGGCGCTCGGGGCGGCCGCAGCGGGCACGCCCGCGCCGGCCCCTGGCCCGTGATCGGCCCGAGGCACGGATTCGGCCGCGGCCCGGGCATCGCCCACCGGCGGAGCTCCGCCGGCCAGCCCACCGCCACGCGGCCCGCGGTCGGCCCCCCGCTCGGCGAGCTCCCGCGCCGCCGCGAGGTAGGACAGCGACCCACGGGACGCCGGGTCGTAGGTGAGGGCGGACTGCCCGTAGCTAGGCGCTTCGGCCAGCCGCACGTTCCGTGGGATCGTGGTGTTCAGGACCCGATCCCCGAAATGCTCTTTGACCTCGTGCACAACCTGGTCGGCGAGCCGGGTGCGCGAGTCGTACATGGTCAGCAGGATGGTCGACAGCCGGAGCTCCTGATTGAGATGTGCCTGGACCAGCTCGACGTTACGCAGTAGCTGGCCGAGGCCCTCCAGCGCGTAGTACTCGCACTGGATCGGTATCAGGAGCTCACGGGCCGCGACCAGCGCGTTGACCGTGAGCAGGCCGAGTGATGGCGGACAGTCGATGAGGACGTAGTCGACCTCGTTGCGCATGCCCTCGATGGCCCGCCGCAGCCGGGTCTCCCGCGCGACCAGGGAGACCAGCTCGATCTCCGCACCCGCGAGGTCGATGGTGGCCGGCGCGCAGAAGAGCCCTTCGGCCTCTCCCGACTGCACGACGATCTCGTCAAGCGGACGGTCGCCGACCAGCACCTCGTAGATCGATGGTGTCCCGGAGCGGTGGTCCACTCCCAGCGCGGTCGAGGCGTTGCCCTGGGGATCCAGGTCCACCACGAGCACCCGGATGCCGTGCATGGCCAGTGCGGCCGCGAGATTGACGGTGGTCGTCGTCTTGCCGACGCCACCTTTCTGGTTCGCGACGGTGATGATGCGCCGCCGGTTGGGTCGCGGGAAGGGTCGTCGTCGTTCCATCGTCAGTGCTTCCACCGCCGCTGCTGCCGCCGCTCCGATCGGGGTCGATGAATCGAGAGGGTCCAGCCCCGGGAATCCGGACCCACCGCCCGGTGACGTCCCATAGGTCAGGCCTCCTCGATCCGTCGACGCTGCTTCAGGTGCCATCGCCGTCTGGTAAGGCATCTCTGTTTCACGTGGAACGTGACCGCCCACGTGCCGGTCGATCAGGAGTTCCCTCCCGTACTCGCCGTGGCTGTGTCGCCCGTCTGGCCTGCCGGTCATCCGTGCCGCGCCGTCCCCTCCCGCCGTCCCCGCGGGCCGCCGCGACGGTACGCGTCGCACGAAGCACGCGGGTGGGTTCCTCCACCAGGTCAGCTCCGCACGTCACGACGTCCACCTCGCGCCAACCCTGGGAATCGAGATCACTACGCGCCGCCTGCAATTCCTCAAGGATTCGCGAGCCGCGTAGTGCAAGCATGACACCGCCTGAACGGGTCATCGGCAGCAGTACCGCGCCAAGGCGGCCGAGTGGAGCCACCGCACGGGCCACGGATACGTCGAAATCACGGTGTGGCGGACGCTGTGCGAGGTCCGGTGCCCGACCACGCACCACTTCAATCTGTTCTTCCAGGCCAAGTTGTGCCACAACTTCGCTCAGGAAGCGACACCTTCGTTCCATTGGTTCGAGCAGGGTGACCCGCAGGTCCGGCCGGGCCAGGGCGAGGGGAACACCGGGCAGCCCGGCGCCGCTGCCGACGTCCACGACCTCAGGCACCCGTCCGGATGCGCCGGGGAGCTCGGCGGCGGCGGGAACGGCCTCGGCGAGCACTGCGGAGTTCAGCAGATGCCGGGACCACAACCGGCCGGTCTCACGCGGGCCGATCAGGCCTCGTTCCACGCCCGCCGTCGCCAGCAGCTCCGCGTACTGGACGGCCAGCTCCAACCGATCACCGAAGACGCGGGTCGCGGCATCGGGGACGACTTCGGTCTCCTGGCTCTCCTCGATCGCCTCGGACCGAACGTCCGCGGCGGTGCCGGAGTCCAGGAGACCGTCGGCGGAGTCCGTCGGGGGAGTACTCACCGCCCGGCCTCCGTTGCGGCGCGGCGAGCCGCGCCCCCCGAGCGGGTGGTGCCACGAAAGCCGGACTGGCCCAACAGGTTCGGGAGACCGCTCCGGTGGGCTGCCTGGAAGGGCGCGAGGAGGGCCGATTGGACCGGTTCACCTCGAGAGAGGCTGGAACTGACCGCCCTCCCGGGAACGGCGGACGGACTCCGGCCGGCAGGGGAGTGGCATCCAGGCGAAGCCGGGCGCCCGGGATGACGGGGACTGGTCGGGCATGAAGGCACGGACCCAGCATCCCCGGTGAACCGGCGCACGCGCGTCAGGTACTGCTTCGGATTGTCGTTGTGTCGGGAATCAGGCCGGGGACGATCGCCCTACGGGAAATGTTTCCCGTGAATCATTTCGCGCTCTGCGCCGTTCGTGCCACGCACCGCTCGTAGACCGTCACCGAGCCGGTGAGCCGGAACGACCATTCTTCGCCTGGGCACCAGCCGTCCTGCCGCAGCGCCGCGAGGTCGGAGGCCATCGCCTTCTCCTCGATGTCGAAGACGAAGACGATGAGCCGCTCCGATCGCTGGAGGTGAGCCACCGTGGCGACATCAGCCGCGTTGTCCGCGCCGACGGAATCGGAGTCGGCGGTGGAGCCGGTGACGGCCGTGTCCGCCAAAGTGGCAGCCGCCTTGTCCACCGCGATGCCGGAGTCAGCTGCCGCGGCCGAATCAGCTGCCGCGGCCGAATCAGCCGAGGCGGTCGCGATGGACGCCGCGAGCTCGGCGCGACGCAGGAGGCCCGGGACGACGAACACCGTGTCAGCTCGCGCGACCCGCGGTGCCTCCACCCCGGCAGCGGTCCCCGCCGGCACCGGGGGGAGCGCCTCCGGCTGACGTGGCAGGTCATCGCTGACCTCCATGGCGTAGATCCAGCCCGGACGGGCAAGGCGCCCGCCGACCACGACGACATCGCCCGGACGGACCAGACGCCGGGTGGCCACCGTGGCATCGACCATCAGATCCAGTCCGCGCAGGCGGTCCCGCCGCTCCCACAGGAGCCGGTCCCCGGACAGGCCGCCCGCCAGCGCCACACCCGCGACCATCAGCAGCACCATCGCCCCGGATGTCACCCCCAGCGCCGAAAGCAGTCGGTCACGGGGCGCAGCATCAGCCCGGTCGCGGGTCACCCGTCGGACCACCTGACGGACCACTCGATCCACGCCGACAACCACGACAAGCAGCAGCAGCGGAACGACGAACTGGTTCGTCCTCGTCGGCCCGAACGGCCAGAAGCGCACCGCACTCGCGCCGAGCATCAGCACCTCGGCTCCGACGAGCGCGGCCAGGACCCGCCGCCCGTCCGCCCGGCGGGCCAGCGCGGCGATGCCGACCGCGCCGAACACCCCGGTCAGCGGGGCGAGCAGCCACGGCAGATAGTGCGGCAGGTGCAGGTACCCCGGCACGAGGCTCGGATCGAACTGGTCGATTCCCGGCGGCGAGCCGGCGAGGATCCGCCAGAGCTGATCGCCGACGAAACACACGGCCTGCCACGGATCCCGTCCGGCGAGGAACTGCGTGTCCCAGTAGTCCCCCGCGCGCTGGGCGGACTGGTGGCCGAGGAAGACCAGGGTGTGCACCGTCACCAGCACGACGGCCGGCAACGTCTCACGCAGACGCCGGCCCAGTTGGCTTCGGCGCAACTGGCCTCGGCGCAGCAGGCTTCGGCCTCCGCCGCCACCACCGCCGACGCCACCGCCCAGGACGTCCATCGCCGCGAGCGGCACGATCACGAACACCGCTGGAACGGAGCACAGGGCGACCACCCCGGCGGCCATCCTGCGGGAACCCCGGCCACGCGTGTCGTCGCCTCGCACCGGCCCCAGCCACAGCAGCACCACCGCGACGGTCGCGACGGTCTCGACCGTGTACGGCTTGAGCTGGGTCGCGAGGTCGAGAAAGGTGGCGTTCAGGCACAGCCAGCAGACCGCGAAGGCAGCCGCCACCGACCCGGCGAACCGGCGAACGAGAACCGCGACCGCCACGCCCAGCACGGGAAGCGCGAGCAGGCCGGGCAGTCGCAGTGCCCAGGTATGCCAGCCGAACGCCTCCCCGGACAGCCGGACGAGTCCGAACCACCCGAGCGCGGACGGGGTGTTGGCAACCGCCAGCTCGGACCACACCGAGCTCAGAGGCTCACTGACGAAATGACCACGCCAGATCTCGTCGTACCAGAACGGTCGGCGCAGGTAGGCGGCGAGCAGTACGACGGGCCCCGTCAGCAGGAGCACCACACACCCGATCAGCCAGGCTCGCGAGAACCGCGAGAACCGCGGGTGCTGAGAGGGGGCGTCGGCCGTGGTGTCAGCGGCGGGAGGTGCCGCGGCCGTTGCGGACGACGGCGACGGCGACGCCGTGGGAGGAGCCGTCGCGGCAGCGGGAGGACTGGCCGGCGCCGACGGCTTCACCGCCTTGGGCGAGATGGCCGGTGCCTGTGCCCGTGGCGGAACCACCCGTGCGCCTCCCGATCGCCTCGCTACGCAGCCGGGATCGGGAATCCGCTGACCTGCCGGCGTGTGCCGCAGGTTAGCCGTTCCACGCCCGCGCACGAATCAGGCCGCGCGCGGGCGTCACGTCACGCAGGGATCACGCGGCCGAGCCCGGGAAAGCCCAGCCGACGCTACACGCGAGGTCAGTCGGGCAGGACCACGACCCGACGGCTGGGCTCCTCGCCCTCGGACTCGCTGTGCACACCGTCGATCGTGGCGATCACGTCGTGCACGACCTTGCGCTCGAACGGGGTCATCGCGGCCAGCTTCCGAGGCTCGCCGGTGTCGAGGACCTTACGTGCCGCCGAGGTCGCGACCTTGCGCAGCTCCACCCGCCGACGAGCGCGATGCCCGCCCACGTCGAGCATGAGCCGGCTGCGGACACCGGTCTTCTGCAGCACCGCGAGCCGGGTCAGCTCCTGGAGAGCCTCAAGGGTCTCGCCGCCGGTGCCGATCAGCTTGTCCAGGCCGTCCCCGACGACGGCGACGACCGCACGCCCGCCTTCGACGTCGAGGTCGAGGTCGCCGTCCATGTCGACGATGTCGAGCAGACCCTCGATGTAGTCCGCGGCGATCTCGCCTTCCTGCTCCAGGTCGGCGACGCGGCGCTCGCCGCCACCCGCGGACCCCGACCCTCCGGTCGCCGCGGCCGAGTCGGTCACGGCCTCGTCGGCCCCGGCCGCAGGGCTGTCCTCGTTGGCCTCGGGTTCTTCCACGGCGAGGTCAGGTGCCGAACCGGTCATCAGCGTTACTCCAGGGGAAAGTGGGCGGCGATGCCGACAGTACGGCACGTCCGACCGCCGCGGGGTCAACGCGACGGTGGCGGGGCGCTGCCGCTTCGGACGTTCCGTGTCGTCCCGGCCTGACTGCCCGGACGATGCTCAGGGGTGGGCGCGGGGCCGGTACCCGGCCAGGTCGCCCAGCGGCGGCCGCGACCGGATGCGCACGCACTAGCGCCGACCACCGGCCCATCAGCGACGCCCGCCCGGCCGCTTGCCCTTCCCGCGACGCTTGGCGGGGCGAGATCCGCCGGGAGCCCGCCGCGCGCCGGCGGGGACGGGGGCCTGGGACGACCGGGAAGCGGCGGCGGCATCCGAGTCGGCGACACCGTTACGAGAGGTTCCCGCCGACGCCGACGCCGAACCAGACTTGCTGTCGCCCACGCCGTCGGCGATGCCGTTCTTCGCGCCCGACGTCTCGCCGGCTGCGGCCGCGGTCGGCGACGAGATGGCCCCACCGGTGCCCGCCGCACCGCCCTTCGTCAGGCGGCCCTTGCCACTGCCTCCACCGGCACCGGCACCGGACGAATCAGCCTTCGTCTGGCCGCCCTTGGCGGCAGCGGGTTTCGCCGAGCCGTTGCCGGCCGCGGCACCGGACCTGGAGCGGGTTCCGGGGGGAGCCTTCGACGGGCGGCTGCCCGGCCGAGGCGCGTCGGTGCCAGCACCCGAGCCGCTTGCCGCCGTGTCCGCCGTGGACTGCGCTGCCCGGGCCCCGAGGCTCTTCGACTTCGCTCCCGCGCGGGCGCCGGGGGCCGGCCGCGCACCGGGCGCCGGACGGGAAACCGTCGTGCCGTCCGTGGTGGCCGTGCGTGCCCCGGGAACCCGGCCGCCGGCGGCGAGCGGCTGGATCGGCGGCATCTTCCTGATGACGAAGAACTGCTGGCCGAGGCTCCACAGGTTGGTGGTCAGCCAGTACAGCAGGACGGCGATCGGGAACCGGAATCCGAAGATCGCCAGCATGAGCGGCGAACCGTACAGCAGGATCTTCTGGACCATCGCCTGCTGCGGGTCGACCGCGGTGCCGGCACGGTTCATGATCTGGCGCTGGGTCAGGAAGGTCGTCACGCCCATCGTGACGATCAGCACGACCGCGAGGATCTTCGTGTGCATCCCGTTGGCGCCGAGGAAGTCCAGGAAGTCCGGTGACGACGTGAACTTGCTCGACAGCGAAATGCCCCACAGCTTCGCCGTGGCGATCTGTTCGACCTGATCGGCGGACAGGCCGACCCGGGGCCGCCAGACCAGAGAGCCGCCCGGGCCCTCGTTCATCGGCGCCAGGTGCGTGAAGACGTGGAACAGCGAGATGAACAGCGGGATCTGCAGGAGGATGGGCAGACAGCCGAGCAGTGGATTTCCGTGCTCCTTCTGGAGCTTCATGATCTCCAGCTGCATCTGCTGCTTGTCGTGCCCGTACTTCTCCTTGATCTCCTTGATGCGCGGCTGCATCATCTGCATCGTCCGCTGGGACTTCACCTGCTTGACGAACAGCGGGAAGATCAGGATGCGGACGCAGATGACGAGCAGGATGACCGACAGCGCCCAGGCGAAGAAGCTGTCCCTGCCGAAGATCGGCCCGAAGCCCTTGTGGAAGAAGACGATCGCGTTTGCCGCGAGATGGTAAAGCGGATCCAACACCTGTCTGTCTCCTCACACCCGCGTTCCGCGACGGGAACCGACGATCTCGGAACGCGTCCCCCCGAGCGGGGACGCGGTGCGATGCCCGGGCCCGGCAGCGGCCCGGGCGGCATCCGCCCGGCCGATGCCCGTTGCCCGGTCGATGCCCGTCGGGCTCGGGGCCGCAGGACCCCTGCCAGGGCTGCCAGCGACACCGGACCCGACACCTGGCACCGGGTCGTAGCCGCCAGCCGACAGCGGCTGGCAACGCAACAGCCGACGGAGAGCCAACAAACCACCGACGACGCCACCGTGCCGCCGCAGAGCGGTCAGGGCATAGGCGCTACAGGACGGTTCAAACCGGCAGCAGCCCGCGTTCCGCGCCGACCAGCCGGCGCGGTACAGCCGGACCAGCGCCGTGAGAGCCCACGCAAGAGGCCCACGGACCGACTGGTCGGAGGTCCGGGCCAGGGTGGGAAATCTCCTGGCGGTGATCGGCGCGGCGAACACGAGGTCGACGAGTGCCATCAGGACCACCAGGATCCCCGCGTACCGGGCCACGCTCATCCGAAGCGCGCCGATCGTGGGGACCGGCCGGAACGAACCGCGCCGAAGGCCGAGTCGAGCGATCGGCCCAGATCTGCCGACGTCGCGGTCGCCGCTTCAGGCAACGCTCGAACCAGAACCGCGGTTCCCGGCGGTAGCAGAGGCAGCCGGGACCGGGTCTGTTCGCGAAGACGCCGACGGACACGGTTACGAACCACCGCGTTACCGACACGCCGCCCTACGACAAAGCCCGCCCGGGGTGGACTGTCCACATCGGTGTGCATGCTGTGGACAACGATTGACCCCGCCCGAATACGCCGGCCGGACCGCCCGAGGATGGCGTGGTCCGATTTCGTACGTACTCGCGAGCCCCGGGGGAGCATGGCTGGACGGCGGCAGGCGCGTTGGTTCCGCCGTCAGGCGGAGAGCTCGTTGCGGCCCTTACGGCGGCGACCGGACAGGATGGCGCGGCCGGCGCGGGTCCGCATCCGGAGCCGGAACCCGTGGGTGCGGGCCCGCCGGCGGTTGTTCGGCTGGAAGGTGCGCTTGCTCACGTGAGGACTCCGGAGACACAGACGGCGGGACACCGGCGTGGATTGCCGGTCATGACTGACGCCTCGGCTACGGGGCGCGGACCTGGGTCGCCGACCGGCCGGACCCCCTGTGCGGAGGGTGCCTTTCGCCAAATCCCAACATCCGGGAAGCCAGGCCCCATGGCACCGAGGTACGTGATGTCACCGAGGTACATGGGAGCCGACCGTCGCCGTGGTTCTCCCTAGCCTACACACGATGCCACCATCGCCGGGTCCGTCCTGACCGTAGGCCACGGTCCCGTCGCCGCCGGGCAGTCGCGGGGGGATCGCAGGGAGGCCCGAATCCCGCCCCAGGGACCGGGCTGTTAACGTTTGGTGCTCTGTCCGTGCCGCCGTCACCTCCGTCCGCGAACCGCCTGCCCTCCACGAAGCGCGCGGAGGCTGTAGGTGGCAGCACCGTCACCACCCGCTCGTCGGCGCAACGCACTCCGTGGCTTCCCGGCTGTCGTCCAGTTTGTGGCCCTGCCGGCGATGCCACGCCCGATGCGGTGTCATGTCCATGCACAGGTTGTGGACGACGATGTGGAGAACTCTTCTCGGAGGATGCTGTGTGCCGCCGGCAGTGGACGCCGCATCGCCGCCAGGGGCGACGCAGACCCGGGTACGGCCGACCCGGGCGCGGTCGGCCCGGGGAGCGAACCGACCGCGTCGCTGCCGGGATCCACGCCCGCCGATCACCTCGGCGGGGTCGTCCTGCCGACACTTCCGACGATTACCCACACAGGACGGCTACCAGAGACACCACGGGTCACACTGCCAGTCAGAGTCAGTCAGCGACTTCGGCTACCTACGGTCGTGTCATCCCTCCGAACAGCCACGAAGAACCACGAGGAGCCCCGCAGTGACCGACCTCAGCGCCGATTCCGTCGCAGGTCTGCCGTCCCGGGGAGCCACACCGCCGTCAGATCCCGACCTGTCGGCGGTGTGGGAGCAGGCTGTGGCGGGCGTTGCGGACGGTGCGCTGTCGGCACAGCAGCGGGCGTGGCTGAGGCTGACCCGCCCACTCGGCCTGGTGCAGGACACGGCGCTGCTCGCCGCTCCGAACGAGTTCACCAAGGACCTGCTCGACTCGCGGCTGCGGCCGTTCCTGTCCACGGCCCTGTCCAGAGCCTATGGACGCGAGATCCGGGTCGCGGTCACCGTGGAGCACACACCGGACCCCGRGCCGATGACCGGACCACTCATCCGGCCCGCCACCACCGCGGACCTGACCCAGCACCTGATGGGCGGGGGGTCCGGCACCACACTGGACGAGGGTGCCGAGAGCGTCGACGGTGTCCGGGTCGACGGGCCCGCGCCCGGCAGGGTTTCGCCAGGTCTTGGCCGTGATCCGTCCCCGAGGCCGTCCGAACCAGCCCGGCTCAATCCGCGCTATCTGTTCGAGACCTTCGTCATCGGTGACAGCAACCGGTTTCCTCACGCCGCCGCGGTCGCGGTCGCGGAGGCTCCCGCGAAGGCCTACAACCCGCTGTTCATCTACGGTGACTCCGGGCTCGGCAAGACTCACCTGCTGCATGCGATCGGTCACTACACGGTCAAGCTCTACCCGGAGAGCAGGATCAAATATGTGAGCATGGAGGAGTTCACCAACGACTTCATCGCCTCGATCCGCGACGACCGGCAGCTCGCCTTCCAACGTCGTTACCGGGATATCGACGTCCTCCTCGTCGACGACATCCAGTTCCTGGAGAACAAGGAGCGGACGCAGGAGGAGTTCTTCCACACCTTCAACGTCCTGCACGACACCGAGAAGCAGATCGTCATCAGCTCCGACCGCTCGCCCAAGCAGCTGGCGGCACTGGAGGACAGGCTGCGCAGCCGGTTCGAGTGGGGGCTGATCACCGACGTCACCCCGCCCGACCTGGAGACCCGCATCGCGATTCTCTCCAAGAAGGCGGCGACCGAGCGGCTGCCGGTGCCGCCGGACGTCCTCGAGTACATCGCGACCCACATCGAGCGGAACATCCGCGAGCTCGAGGGCGCGCTCATCCGGGTCGCGGCGTTCGCCAGTCTGAACAAGTCGCACGTCGACCGCACGCTGGCCGAGATCGTCCTGCGCGATCTCATCCCCGACGCGGCGAACCCCGAGATCACCGCAGCGGCGATCATGAACGCCACCGCCGCGTACTTCGGGATCTCGATGGATGACCTCTGCGGTACTTCACGCAGCCGGGTGCTGGTCACGGCCCGGCAGATCGCGATGTACCTGTGCCGGGAGCTGACCGACCTGTCACTGCCCAAGATCGGCCAGCACTTCGGCGGGCGCGACCACACCACCGTCATGCACGCGGACCGAAAGATCCGCGGTCTGATGGCCGAACGACGCGCCATCTACAACCAGGTCACCGAGCTGACCAACCGGATCCGCGCGCAGGCTCGGCACGCCTGATCCGCTGTCCGCCGGCCGCGGTGGCACCGTGTCCGCTCCTGCCCTCGTTGGCGGGATCCTGAGGATTTCGGCCGTCCTGGCAGCCACGATCTTCGGATCTTGCTCGGCGTCGGTGGCGCCACCGGCGGCTCGCGGCTCGCGGCTCGCGGCTCGCGGCTCGCGGCTCGAGGCTCGAGGCTCGAGGAGTGGAGGATTTTGGTCGTCCCAACGACCAAAATCCTCCGCTTTTGCCCGGCAGCAACCGTAGCCCGAGGCTCGGGCTACGCCAAAGGCTCTTCAACGACCGAAATCCTGAATTTCTCACCGTCCGACCTCCGCGCTCCAACCATTGGGGTGGGCCGGTCGGCGGACGCCTCGCCACTCAGGCGAACGACCCAATGCGCCTGCACTTCGGACCAATCGCCATCGGGCAGGACCTGGGCCACCGGGATTGATTCCCGGAACCGGATCTCTGGCCCCACGAGGTCGGTTCCTTGAAATGTGACGACCCCGGTCGTCACCGGCTGAACGACTACGGTCGACTCACACGTTCTTCTGCGCATGTCCATACCAACATGTTCGTCTGCACCGCATCCCTCGCAGCCGTCCCTCCGCCCCGGCACGCGGCCTACTCAGGCCATGCACGAACGTCCCTGCCGGGTAGACCAGTCGGCCGATGTCCGGGTTGCTACCAGCTTTTGAGCGCTGCGCGCCCCGGGCGCGCGCTGCGACCGATGCGTCCGGGACGGCGGGCCAGCCGGGTGCTCAGAGACCGCCGCTCGGGATGCGGATGTGGGTGCGCCACGGCCCCGCCGCACCGCCCTCTGCTCCGCCGCGCCTCCACCTGCTCGGGTGCCGTCGCCACCTGCTCGGTTGTCATCGTCCGCGCGCGAGGCATCCACTGGTTACCCAAGTGGAAACAACTCACCAATGAAGTGTTAATTCCCTATATCGGGTGAATCAGATCAGAGGCACCTGAACGGGTCCCTCTCCTGCGATGTCGGGTTCGACCCTGCAGGCACCGTGGTCTTCCCGGGCCGACTCCGCATCGATCGACTCAAGGGACCACTGTGGCCTTTACCCACACCTTGTGGAGAAGGCTGTGGATAAGTAGCAATTCCCGCCTCTGTGCACAGGCCGGGAGCGGCCGTCGGGATGTCCATGGGCGCCAGAAGCCTGGGGACAGTGGCCTCCTAACCTGTGGGTAGCCAGTGGATGAACATGTGTACAGACTGTGTGTAGCTGAGGGACAGCTGTGGAGTCGATCGGGCCCTGGGGATAAGTACCTTGATCATCCACACCTCCACCCCCAGGATGCGCACAGGGCCTCAGGGGCTCTGAGCTGGGAAAACGGCGGTTTTCCACAGTTTCCACAGCCCCTACTACTACGACGAACCAAATTTCTTCCAGGAGAGATCAAAGCTCGAAGCAGTAGGGCCTGGGGATGAACGCCCAGAAGCGATCTTGATGTGGCCCCCGACCTTCAGGGCACGCATGCGCACGCACGACGCGGACGTGGTCGTCACGGAAAGTGCCCGGGTCGAACGAGGTAGCGTCTCGGTGCCGAACCGCAAGTCGGATCTGCCCTGACCCTCGACCGCCGAAACCAGCCACCAGCGCCACCGGGCTGCTCTCACCGATCGAGTGCGCAGGTGGTGACGCGTGATGACGGGATGCGTCCTGGCCGACACCCGTCTTCGGTGCTCGGCCAGGTGTGCCACCCTCGGAACACAGACCGCTCGTCATCCGCCGGTCCGGCTCTGGGATGCTGGATGGGCTCAGGCCCGACACCGTGGTCGTTCGGCACCCGTCTCCGGGTGCGGCGCGATCCGGGCGGCCGGCGCTGGGTGGCTCAACCGGTGATGTCAGGTTCCGCGGCTCGCCGTGGCTACGGCAGGCGTGGAACGACGGGAGGACGTGTCCATGAAGTTCCGCGTGGAACGGGACGAATTCACCGATGCGGTGGCCTGGACGGCGCGAACCCTGCCGAGCCGGGCAACCACCCAGCTGCAGGTGCTTGCCGGCCTGTTGCTCGACGCGACTGGTCCGGCGCTGAAGGTGGCCGCCTTCGACTACGAGGTCGCCGCACAGGGCGAGGTCGACGCCACCGTCACCGAAGAGGGCCGTGGCCTGGTCAACGGCAAGATGCTGGCGGACATCACCCGCTCGCTGCCGGCAGCCCCGGTCGACGTCAGCGTGGATGGGACGAGGCTCGTCGTCGCCTGCGGCAACGCACGGTTCGCGCTGCCGATGCTGCCCGTCGACGACTACCCGACCCTGCCCCCGATGCCGGAGATCACCGGCCACATCGAGGGCGCCGCGTTCGGGAGCGCGGTCGCGCAGGTCGCGGTCGCCGCCGGGCGTGACGACACGCTGCCGGTCCTCACCGGCGTCCGGCTCGAGATCGACGGGGACACGCTCACCCTCGCCGCGACCGACCGGTACCGCCTCGCCGTCCGCACGCTCAAGTGGCGTCCGGCGACGCCGGAGGCGTCCGGCGTCGCGCTGGTTCCGGCTCGTACCCTGCTCGACACCGCGAAGTCGCTGTCCGGCACCGGCGTCGAGGTGGCGATCGCGCTGGGAACCGGTCCGTCGGGGGAGACCCTGGCCGGCTTCGCGGGTAACACCCGCCAGACCACCACCCGGCTGCTCGAGGGAACGTTCCCGCCCTACCGCAAGCTGCTTCCCGACAGCTCACCGCTGATCGCCCAGCTGGAGATCGCGCCGCTGACCGAGGCCGTGAAGCGGGTGGCCCTCGTGGCGCCCCGCACCGCTCCGGTGCAGCTCACGTTCACGCCTGATCACCTCGTACTCGAGGCGGGCACGGGCGGCGAGGCCCAGGCGTCCGAGACGCTGCCGGTGACCTACGACGGGCCTGAGCTCACGGTCGCGTTCAACCCGACGTACCTGCTGGACGCACTCGGCGCGCTGGAGTCCGACATCGTCCGGATCGGTTTCGCCAGCGACGAGGACCCCGCGCTGGYGGCGAACAAGCCCGCGATCCTCACGGGCAAGGGCGGCGACGACCAGACCGAGATCCCCGACTATCGCTACCTGCTGATGCCCATTCGCCTCAACGGGTGACGTGCATCTAACTCACCTGTCCCTGACTGACTTCCGGTCCTACCCACGGCTCGATCTGGTTCTGGAGCCGGGAGTCACGACGTTCGTTGGTTCGAACGGCCAGGGAAAGACGAATCTGATCGAAGCGATCGGATTCGTCGCCACGCTGGGTAGTCATCGGGTGGCGACGGATGCTCCGCTTGTGCGAGAGGGAACCACGCAGGCGGTCGTCCGGTCACGCATCGTGCGCGGTGACCGGGCGGCGTTGGTGGAGATCCAGATCGTGCCGGGGAAGGCGAACCGGGTGCGGCTGAACCGGGCGCCGGTGCCACGGGCTCGTGACGTCGCCGGGCTGCTGGCCACGGTGCTCTTCGCCCCGGAGGACCTCGCCCTGGTGAAGGGCGATCCGGCCGAACGGCGTCGGTTCCTCGACGAACTGCTTGTCGCCCGCTCGCCGCGCATGGCCGCCGTCCAGGCGGACTACGAACGGGTGCTGAAGCAACGGTCCGCGCTGCTGCGAACCGCCGGTGCGGCGCGTCGATCCGGCGGCCGGGGCGATCTGAGGACCCTTGACGTCTGGGACGGTCATCTCGCAGACCACGGCGCGGAGCTGCTTGCGGCCCGTCTCGCGCTGGTCGAGGAGCTCAGGCCACGGGTGCGCAGCGCCTACGCGGCGGTCGCCGGCGAGGACTCGCCCACCGACGTCGACTATCGCTCGACGGTCCCATACCGGGCGATACCCGACCGGACGGCAGCCGCCGGCCACACCGACTCGGGCACCGAGCTCGCTCCGGGTGCTCCCGACGTCTCGTCCGCGCCGACGGATCAGGCGGCCGGGCCGGCTCCGAGCGCAGGGCAGGCCGAAGGCGCCGAAGGCTCGGACGAGACGCGGCCCGGCGGCCGGCCCAGCCGTTCGGATCTGCGGGCCGAGCTGGCCGAAGCCATCCTGACCGGGCTGGCCGCGGTCCGCTCCCAGGAGATCGAACGCGGGGTCACCCTGGTCGGGCCGCATCGCGACGACCTCCTGCTGTCGGTGAAGGGGCGGCCGGCCCGGGGCTACGCGAGCCATGGCGAGTCCTGGTCGCTGGCGCTGGCGCTGCGGCTGGCCTCCTATGACCTGCTCCGAGCCGACGACCGGGAGCCTGTGCTGCTGCTGGACGACGTTTTCGCCGAGCTGGACGTCCGACGACGGGCCCGGCTCGCCGCCCTCGTCGCGCCGGCCGAGCAGGTTCTGGTGACCGCGGCGGTTGAGGCGGACGTCCCCGCCGAGCTGGCCGGGGTGCGGTTCGAGGTGAGCTCCGGGGAGGTGCGTCGTGTCGGCTGACCAGTTCGGTGCGGCAGGGTCGTCATCGCCGCCGCCTTCACCGGCAGAGCCGCCCGCGGGTCCGGCGCCGGCATCGGGTCCGGCCACGGCTTCGGGGGCGGACCCGTCCACCGCGCCGGCTTCGGGGGCGCGGGGCGCCGATCTCGCGCGCGAGATGCTGGCCCGGGCGAAGCGGGACGCCCGCGCGCGTGGCCAGGGTCGCCCGGGCACGTCGTCGGGTCGAGGCGCCGGCACCGGCGCTGGTGCCGATGCGGAGACCGGTGCGGGTGCCGGCGGGCACGACCCCGGTCGGCGGGGGCGGGAAAGTTCTGGTGATCCGCCGCCGCGCCCGCGGCTGCCAGGTATCGCAGCACCTGGTCGCGACTGGCGGACGCCGATGGTGGTCGGTTCGTCGATCGCCCGCCTTGTCGCGGAACGTGGCTGGCAGAGCCGGGCCACGGACGCATCGGTGCTGGCCCGGTGGGATGTCCTCGTCGGCCCGGACATCGCCGCGCACTGCTCGCCGGTCTCGCTGCGTGACGGAGAGCTGGAACTGGTCGCGGAGTCGACGGCCTGGGCCACCCAGCTGCGGATGCTTTCCAGGCAGATTCTCGGGATCCTTCGCAAGGAGCTGGGACCGCACGTCGTCCGCCGGATCACGGTGCGGGGCCCGGCCGCGCCCTCCTGGAATCACGGCGGTATGTCCACCAGCGGTGGGCGCGGCCCGCGGGATACATACGGATGACACCTCATACCCCGCCCGGTCTCTCTCTGTAATCCTGTGCTGTCTCTGTATCCCGCGCACCCCCGGACGTCCCGCCGAATCGGGCCTCGCGGGCCGCGGCAACGAGACCTCCGGTCGGCGAACGGATCAGAGTGACTGTCGCGGTGACCTCGGYGACCGGTCGCAGATGGACGCAAGGCCTCAGGGTGCGTGGAGCTGGTAGGGGGCCACAGCCGACCCGAGTTCGGGGCCCAGCGCACAGCTGAGACGGCACCTTGCGTCCGTTACGACGGGTTGCCGGGTAGACTGAGGAATACTTCCGTCAGAGCGAGGGGACCTGCCGCGTGGCCTACGACGCTAGTTCGATCAAGGTTCTCGAGGGTCTCGACGCAGTACGCAAGCGCCCCGGCATGTACATCGGTTCCACCGGGGAGCGGGGCCTGCACCACCTTGTCTACGAGGTTGTGGACAACGCGGTGGACGAGGCCCTCGCCGGCTACTGCGACACGATCACCGTGACCCTGCTGGCCGACGGCGGCGTACGTGTCACCGACAACGGCCGAGGCATCCCGGTCGGTGAGCACCCCGTCAAGAAGATTCCCACTGTGGAACTCGTGCTGACCACCCTGCACGCCGGAGGAAAGTTCGACGGCCAGGCGTACGCGGTCTCCGGTGGCCTGCACGGTGTGGGTGTCAGCGTCGTGAACGCCCTCTCCACCCGGCTCGACGTCGCCGTCGAGACCGACGGCCACTCCTGGTTCCAGCCCTACGTGGCATCCCGCCCCGCGGCGCCGCTGGCGAAGACCGGAACCTCGAAGAAGACCGGCACGACGATCTCGTTCTGGGCCGACCCGACGATCTTCGAGACCACCACGTACAAGTACGAGACGCTTTACCGGCGCCTGCAGGAGATGGCCTTCCTGAACAAGGGCCTGTCCATCACCCTGCGCGACGAGCGGAGTGCGGCCGCCAAGAACCCGGCGCTGGCCGCGAAGGCCGCTGAGGCCGCCGAGGCGGCGGCCGCGGCAGGTGAGGCCGAGGCATCCGCGGCCGAGACCGGCTCCGTGGAGGCGAGCAGCGCCCAGACCGCGGCGGCGGAGGAGGTGACCGAGCCGGTCGAGGTCACCTTCAAGTACGACAACGGCCTGGTCGACTTCGTCGGTCACCTCAACGCGACCAAGGACGCCGTCCACCGCAGCGTGATCTCGCTGGAGTCCAAGGGCACGGGCATCGAGGCCGAGCTCGCGATGCAGTGGAACTCCGGCTACAACGAGTCGGTCTACACCTTCGCGAACACGATCAACACCCACGAGGGCGGAACCCACGAAGAGGGGTTCCGGGCGGCGCTCACCAGCGCGGTCAACGCCTACGCGAAGGATCAGAACCTCCTGAAGCCGGTCAAGGCCGGCTCCAAGAACACCGACGAGCGGCTCTCCGGCGACGACATCCGGGAGGGCCTCACCGCGATCATCTCGGTGAAGCTCGCGCAGCCCCAGTTCGAGGGCCAGACCAAGACGAAGCTCGGCAACACCGAGGCCAAGAAGTTCGTCCAGGAGATGTGCTACGCGGCGCTCAAGGACTGGTTCGAGGTCAACCGGACCGAGGCCCGCGCCATCGTCAGCAAGGCGCTGGACGCGCAGCGGGCGCGCATCGCCGCGCGGCAGGCCCGCGATCTGACCCGCCGCAAGGGCCTGCTCGGCGGGACCGGCCTGCCCGGCAAGCTCTCGGACTGCCAGTACACCGACCCGGAGCGGTGCGAGCTCTACATCGTCGAGGGTGACTCGGCCGGCGGCTCGGCCAAGGGTGGGCGGGACTCGAAGTTCCAGGCCATCCTGCCGCTGCGTGGCAAGATCCTGAACGTCGAGAAGGCCCGTATCGACCGGGTTCTGAAGAACACCGAGGTCCAGGCGCTCATCCAGGCGCTGGGCACCGGCATCCACGACGACTTCGACATCGCCAAGCTGCGCTACCACAAGATCGTGCTGATGGCGGACGCCGACGTCGACGGCCAGCACATCCGCACCCTGCTGCTCACCCTGCTGTTCCGGTTCATGCGCCCGCTGGTCGAAGCCGGCCATGTCTTCCTGGCGCAGCCCCCGCTCTACAAGATCAAGTGGKGTCGTGAGGACTGGGAGTACGCCTACTCCGACCGCGAGCGTGACGGCCTGCTGGAGCGGGGTACCGAGGCCGGGCGCAAGCTGCCCAAGGACGCGATCCAGCGCTTCAAGGGTCTCGGCGAGATGAACGCCACCGAGCTCTGGGACACCACCATGGACCCGGACCGACGGATCCTGCTCCAGGTGACCCTGGACGACGCCGCCGTCGCCGACGAGCTGTTCTCCGTCCTCATGGGCGAGGACGTCGACGCGCGCCGCAGCTTCATCCAGCGCAACGCGAAGGACGTGCGTTTCCTGGACATCTAGGCCAGTTCGCCGGTGGGGTCCGGGCGCTGGCCGGGCCCGCCGACCCCGTCCGGCGGCTGGTGGCACTGATCCGGCACTGAGCTGGGACTCCCGCACTGAGCTGGACCGATCTGAAACCGATCTGATCCCGGCGGATCCGCGAGTGAGCGGCCCGCGGACGCCAGGGGACGGACCGGGCCACTCCCCGCGGCCCGGCGCCCGGCCCGCACCCGCCGACTCATCGCTCCCACTGCCTGGAAGGACCCCGTGGTCGACGTCCTACCCCCGCCCCCCGGCGACCGCATCGAGCCCATCGGCATCGAAGTCGAGATGCAGCGGTCGTACCTCGACTACGCCATGTCCGTCATCGTCGGCCGTGCCCTGCCGGAGGTGCGTGACGGGCTGAAGCCCGTCCACCGCAGGGTTCTGTACGCCATGTACGACGGCGGTTACCGGCCGGACCGGGGGTACTTCAAGTGCTCCCGCGTCGTCGGTGACGTCATGGGTAACTACCACCCGCACGGTGACTCGGCGATCTACGACACGCTCGTCCGGCTGGCCCAGTCCTGGTCGCTGCGTTACCCGCTGGTCGACGGCAACGGCAACTTCGGTTCGCCGGGCAACGACCCGCCGGCCGCCATGCGGTACACCGAGGCCCGGATGGCCCCGCTGGCCATGGAGATGCTGCGCGACATCGACCAGGAGACGGTCGACTTCGCGCCGAACTACGACGGCCGTTCGCAGGAGCCGCTGGTCCTGCCGAGCCGGTTCCCGAACCTGCTCGTCAACGGCGCCGGCGGCATCGCGGTGGGCATGGCGACGAACATTCCGCCGCACAACCTGGTGGAGGTCTCCAAGGGCGTGCAGTGGGCGCTCGACCACCCGGACGCCACCCCCGAGGAGCTGCTCGAAGCCCTGATCGGCATCATCAAGGGCCCGGACTTCCCGACCTACGGCCTGATCGTCGGCCGCAACGGCATCGAGGACGCCTACCGCACCGGTCGCGGCAGCATCCGGATGCGCGCGGTCGTCAACGTCGAGGAGAACAAGGGCCGCACCCAGCTCGTCGTCACCGAGCTGCCGTACCAGGTCAACCCGGACAACCTCGCCGAGAAGATCGCCGAGCTGGTCCGCGACAACAAGATCACCGGCATCTCGGACGTCCGCGACGAGACGTCCGCGCGCATCGGGCAGCGGCTCGTCATCGACCTCAAGCGCGACGCCGTCGCCAAGGTCGTGCTGAACAACCTCTACAAGCACACCCAGCTGCAGGACACCTTCGGCGTCAACATGCTGGCGATCGTCGACGGCGTGCCCCGCACGCTGCGGCTCGACCAGATCATCTCGTACTACGTCGAGCACCAGATCGAGGTCATCGTCCGGCGGACGCGCTACCAGCTGCGCAAGGCGCGCGAGCGGCTGCACGTCCTCGACGGCCTGCTCATCGCGCTCGACCACCTGGACGAGGTCATCGCCCTCATCCGCAACGCCGAGTCGGCGGACGTCGCCCGCGGCCAGCTCATGGAGCGGTTCTCCCTCTCCGAGATCCAGGCCACCGCGATCCTCGACATGCAGCTGCGCCGCCTGGCCGCCCTGGAGCGGCAGCGGATCATCGACGAGGCCGCGGAGCTGCGGGCGAAGGTCTCCGAGCTCGAGGCCATCCTGGCCTCACCGGCCCGGCAGCGCGAGATCATCGGCCAGGAGCTGGCGGAGATCGTCGAGAAGTACGGCGACGAGCGGCGCACCCGCCTCGTCCCGTTCGAGGGCGACATGTCCGTCGAGGACCTCATCGCCCGCGAGGACGTCGTCGTCACCGTCACCCGTGGCGGCTACGCCAAGCGCACCAAGACCGACCTCTACCGTTCGCAGAAGCGCGGCGGCAAGGGCGTGCAGGGCGCGGCGCTGCGCGAGGACGACATCGTCGAGCACTTCTTCGTCACCACCACCCACCACTGGCTGCTGTTCTTCACGAACAAGGGGCGGGTCTACCGGGCGAAGGCGCACGAGCTGCCCGAGCAGGCCCGCAGCGCCAAGGGGCAGCACGTCGCGAACATCCTCGCGTTCAGCCAGGACGAGCGGATCGCCGAGGTGATGGCGATCCAGGACTACGAGGCCGCCCCCTACCTGGTGCTCGCGACCAAGCGGGGCCTGTGCAAGAAGACGGCRCTGACCGACTTCGACTCCAACCGCGCCGGCGGCCTGGTCGCCATCAACCTGCGCGACGACGACGAGCTGATCGCCGCGCGTCTCGTGGCACCGGGCGACGACCTTCTGCTGGTCAGCCGCAACGCGCAGTCGATCCGGTTCCACGCCGACGACGAGCAGCTCCGCCCGATGGGGCGGGCTACGTCCGGCGTGATCGGCATGCGGTTCGACGACTCGGACGAACTGCTCTCGATGGACGTCGTCGTGCCGGAGACCACCGCGGACCTGCTGGTCGCCACCAGCGGTGGCTACGCGAAGCGGACACCGCTCGCCGAATACCCCGTTCAGGGGCGGGGCGGCAAGGGGGTCCTGACCGCCAAGATCGTATCAACTCGGGGTGGTCTGGTCGGAGCGCTCGTCGTCGCACCGGACGACCAGCTCTACGCCATCACATCCAACGGCGGTGTGTTGCGTACCGTAGCGAAGGATGTCCGTCGGGCACAGCGGCAGACCATGGGCGTACGGCTCATCGACCTGGAGGCCGGTGTGCAGGTCGTCGGTGTGGCGCGCAATGCTGATGCCAACGACAGTGACGGAAGCGGCGAGAATGCGGGGTCGGACGGGCCGGCCACCTGAGTTCGGCGATCCGGCGGCCTGACGGCCACGTCGCGCGTCGTCGGCGCCAGCCAGGACTGCCGACGGGCAGGTCCCACGTGCGACCAGGAGTGGACGGGGAGTATCCGTGAGCGACAGTCAGAGTGACCGGCCAGCCCGGTCGGCCGTCCACCGCGCATCCCCGGGCCGCCAGGAGTCACCCGTGGGTGCCGGCCGGTTGGACGATCCCGACCTGACGCGGCGGCCCGGGGATGCCGCGAGCGCTGCCGCCGCCGACGGCGGCAGCGACGCGCCGAGGCGCTTCTCCCTGCCGGGGACCGGCCGGGGCGAGAGCCGGGCCGATGACGGCCGCCCCGCGGGTGGTGGCCCCTCGGGATCAGCGGCGGGCTCGGGCTCGGCCGCCGGCTCGGGCTCGGCCGCCGGTTCGGGAGGCGCGTCCAGTCCCTTCTTCCAGCGGAACGGGCGCGACTCCAGCTCCTCGAACGACCGGGGCAAGGCGCCGGGGGCTGCCAGGAGCGAGGCGCGTTCCGGCGCCGCCGCAGCGGGAGAGCCCACCAAGGAGGGCAGCTCGTCCGCTGGTTCCGGCTCCGGTACTTCGGGATCCGCGTCGGGTTCCGGTACCTCGGCCGCGAGGAAGCCCGGCGGCACCGACCGTGCCACTCCGGCTCCCCGCGGCAGCGACGCCGACCGCGGCGCCGGGGCGCGGACCACCACCGCCAAGACCACAGTCAAGAGCACAGACAAGACCACATCCAAGACCACGGCCACGGCCGCCACCCGGGACGGCGACCCAGCGGACCCGGGCAGCGGCGACCCCCGCAAGCCCTCCGTGGCCAAGACCCGGACCGGCACCGACACCCGTACCCCCGCCACGGCGGCCGGGCCGAACACCGCCCGAACAGACGGGTCCAGATCCGACACCACCAGAAAGCACGATGCGCAGAGCACCGTCGCGACCCCCGCGGCCCGACCCACATCGGCACTGGACGGGCCGCGGGACACCGACACGATCTCCCTGGTGCGCCCCAACCTGCCCAGGCGCGGAACCGGCAGCACGACCGACCGCGGCGGCGACAGCATGAAGAAGACCGACCGCGCCGCCGTCACCGAGCGGATGCCCGCGGAACGCCGACCCACCCCCGAGCCCGTACGGGCCGGTTCAGGGGCCGGGCGGCCCGCCCCCGCGGCCGACCGCACCGCGCCCTACGACCGCCCTGGCACGCCGCCAGGCGTACAGCCGCCCCCCAGCCGCCTCGGCCCGGGCGCGCTGTCCACCGAGCCGCTGGGCCCCCCTGACGGCCCGATGCAGTCCCGCCCGGGGCCGCTCGGTCCTCCCGGCCCCCAGGCCGGCCCCCGAGGTGCCCAGAGCCCTCCGCAGGGCGGCCGCGACCATGGCGGCTACGAGCCGCTCCGGAGCGACCGGGCGGAACCAGCCGAACGGCGCCCCCCCGCCAGCGGCCGGCGCGCCCGGCTACGCCTGTCCCGGGTCGAACCGCTGTCGGTGACCAAGCTCTCGTTCGCGTTCTCGCTGTGCGTCTTCCTGATCATGATGGTCGCCGTCGCGGTGCTGTGGTTCGTGCTCAACTCGATCGGCGTCTTCGACAGCGTCACCGACGCCGCCGACACGCTCACCAACGGCACCAACGCCGACGTGTCCAACTGGCTGTCCTTCGGCCGCGCCATGCAGATCAGCCTGCTCGTAGGCGCCATCAACGTGGTGCTGATGACCGCGCTCGCGACCCTCGGCGCCCTCCTCTACAACCTCTGCGCCGAGATGATCGGCGGCCTCGAAGTGACCTTGAGCGACCAGTAGAAGATCTCCCAGAATTCGGATGGCGGCAGCCGTCACGCAGCTGTCGCCATCCTGTACTCTCATCAACAGCCAAGGACCTATAGCTCAGTCGGTTAGAGCGCTTCCCTGATAAGGAAGAGGCCGGTGGTTCAAGTCCACCTAGGTCCACGCGATCGGCTTTGCGTGTTCGCCCCCCTGGTGGGGGGCTCCCTGGCTCCCGCGGGATGTTGGTCGGGGGGCCGAGCCCCCCGGGACCCCCCACGGGAACCCCCCGGAGATGGTGGGGGTCTGGGGCTTCGGGGGTTTTCTGGTTCGCAGGGTTTGCCTGGTTGGTCGGCTTTGTGTGTTCGTCCCTCTGCTCGGGGGCTCCCTGGGGCCCGCGGGATGTTGGTCGGGGGGCCGAACCCCCACGGGAATCCTCGAAGATCAGCGGGGGCCTGGGGCTTCGGGGGGTCTTAGCCGGCATTGCCTGGTTGATTGGGTTTGCTTGGTCGGTTCCTCCCGGGTCCTGCGGTGTGGCTTCGGGCGATGGAGCTATTGGTGCCTGGCACGATCTGAGGATTTTGGTCGTTGGGAGCCTGGCGCAGGCTGGCGCCGATCAAGATCGCTGGATGGTGGGCGGGGAGGTCCGCACCCCACGAACGCGGCCGGACCTCCGAGCACCCGGTCGCCCGGTGGCCCGGTGGCCCGGTGTGGTGAGTCGCAAGAGTGAACGATTTTGGTTGCTCCGACGACCGAAATCCTTCTTTCTTGCGGGTTGCCAGGCAACCCGTACCCCTTTTTGCCCGCTTTTGAGATGAATTGTCGGTGCGCCGGGGCGGGGTGGGATCCCCGAAGGGTGGCCGTTCGGGCGAGATCCGGCTGATGTGGGGTGAGCCACCCGGGCGTCCGCCGGGGCCGCCCACGGCGGCGGGGCGGTCGGGTGGTTGTGGGGTTTGGTGGTCTGTGGGGGCCTGGCGGCACCAGAATCGGCCTGGGTGGACGAATCGGTGCTGGGAGGGCTTGTGCGGCTTGCTGGGGGTGGTGGGGGCGCCCGGAAGTACCAGCGGATCGCCGCCTACGTGGTCTGCGTCCAGGATGAGCGGTTGCTGCTGGTCCGGACGGGTCCGAGCGTGGCCGCGGACGCGGCGCGGTGGACGCTGCCAGGGGGTGGGCTGGACCACGGTGAGCAGCCGGAGGCGGGCGCCGTTCGGGAGGTCGAGGAGGAGACCGGCCTCGACGTCGAGATCACCGGTCTGCTCGGCGTCGACTCCATCCGCGAGTTCTGGGCCGACAGGAACACCGACTTCCACGGGCTGCGGATCGTGTACTCGGGCCACGTCGTCGGCGGTGAGCTGCGGTCCGAGGTGGGCGGCACCACCGACCTGGCCGCCTGGATCCCGCTGACGGACGTCGTCGACCTGTACCGGCTCAGTCTTGTGGATATCGCCCTCGGGTTCATCCGCACGGGTACCGCCGGTGGGGTGCGGGGGGCTTAGCGTGGTCTGGTCCTTGTGGTCCTGTGGTTGTCCACGGGTCTGTGCACAGGGCTGTGGATAAAGCTGTGGATGATCCTGTGGATAGGCCGCTATGTGGGTGCCAATCGTGGTGAGTGGTGTCTGGAAGCCGACACGAACGCCACGGGTGGATGGGTGCGAGCCGCGCACCGGTGGGCGAAGTGCCGGCCCGCATCCCATGCATGCGCTTTGCCAGTTCTGGTAAGACGAGCAGGCGGCATCGGCTACGGGGCGGGGAGCCGAGCGGGTCATCCCGCTGGTCGCGGACCCCGGATCCCACCCGGATCCCCCACCTGGGACGAGGAGACGACGACGTGGACGTGGCGTTGCGGCAGGCGGCCGAGGCTGCCAAGGGCTTCATGCCACCCGAGGAAGGACAGGCGCTGCATGCGGCCGCCGCCGAGCTTCCCGGCGGTGGGCTCATCTGCGAGATCGGCACCTACTGCGGCAAGTCCACCCTCTACCTCGCCTCGGCGGCCCGGCTCGTCGGTGCCGTGGTGGTCACCGTCGACCACCACCGCGGCTCGGAGGAGAACCAGGCGGGCTGGGAGTACCACGACACCACGCTCGTCGACGAGCGGAGCGGGCGGATGGACACGCTGCCGACCCTGCGCTCCACGCTGGAGGCCGCCGGCGTCGAGGACGTCGTCACACCCGTCATCGGGCGCTCGGAGATGGTCGGCCGCTGGTGGTCGACGCCGATCGACCTGCTTTTCCTGGACGGCGGGCACACCGAGAAGCAGGCCCAGGCCGACTACGAGGCCTGGGCCCGCCATGTGCGTCCCGGCGGCCGGCTGGTCATCCACGACGTGTTCCCCGACCCGGCGGATGGCGGCCAGGCGCCGTACCACGTGCTGCTCCGCGCCGTCCGGGACGGATTCACCGAGATGTCGCGGACGGGATCCCTGCGGGTACTCCGCCGGCTGTTCTGAGCCGCGTCAGCAGGCCCCTGCCCTAGGCCTCTGGGGCAGCAGGCCCGGGTCAGGTCCGGATCAGGCCCGCGGCGACTCGTCCGCGGGCTGCTGGTGGGGGCTCTGGGAACCGGGCTCCGGGGAATCGGGGGCCCGGCGGGGTCCGGGCAGGTCGGCGTGCGGTGCGGACGCCCCGTGCGCTGCCGAAGCGGGCTGCAGGGCCTCGGGCAGGCCGTCGCCGCGGAAGGCCCGCTCGGTGGGCCCGCCGGCGAGCGTGTCGACGGCGAGGATGACCGCGGCCGCGGTCCAGGTCGACTGCTCCTCCGGCCAGTGGCACTGGGCCACGAACTGCCAGCCGGTCCAGTAGGCGCCGTCCGCGGTGCGCAGATGCTGCATGTTGCGCACCATCCGGGCGGCCTCGTCGGACTCGCCGGCGAGGTGCAGCGCGATGGCCAGCTCGCAGGTCTCCGCACCGGTGACCCACGGCTCGTCGTCGACACAGCGGATGCCCAGGTCGTCCACCACGAAGTCGTCCCAGCGGCTGCGTAGCCGGGCTCGCGCCTCCGCGCCGTGCAGCGCGCCGCCGATCACCGGGTAGTACCAGTCCATCGACCAGCGATCCCGGGAGATGAAGTTCTCCGGGTGGTGGCGCAGGGCGTGCCACAGCCGGCCCGCGGCCAGCTCCCAGTCAGGTTGCGGATCGTCGACGAGCGCTGCCAGCCCGAGCCCGCAGCGCAGGCTGTGCAGGGTGGACGAACATCCCGTCAGCAGCGCCTCGGGGTAGTCGTTCCCGGCGGCGTCGCGGGCCCACCAGATCTGGCCGGCGGGCGCCTGCATGTCCACGACGAAGTCGAGCGCGGCCCGGGCGACCGGCCACAGCTGGTCGACGAACGCCCGGTCGCCGGTGGCGAGCCAGCGGTGCCAGAGCGCGGTCGCCACGTAGGCGCACTGGTTGTTGTCGGCGAAGTCCTCCGTGATGACGCCGCCGACGGTCTTGGCCGGCCAGGAGCCGTCCGGGCGCTGCTTGCGGCGCAGCCAGTCCCAGGCGGCGTCGGCGGCGTCGAGGCGCCCGGCGATCAGCAGTGCCATCGCGCATTCCAGATGGTCCCAGGCGTCGGTGTGCCCGCCCGGGAACCACGGGATGGCCCCGTCGGGCTCCTGGGCGGCCGCTATGGCGTCCGCGGTGGCACGTAGCTGCGCGGCGTCGAGGATCGGTCCGGTCGGCGAGGCATCAGGCGAGGCGTCAGGCGAGGCGTCACTCGCCGGCACGCGGGCCCCCCACGGTGAGGTGATCACCTGCCGAGCGATCGGACGTCCGGGCCGGTGGTTGCACTCGTGGTTTGCGCAGGTACAGCACCAGGCTCTTGCCCAGGACCGGGTTGAGCAGCTGTTCCGTCCGGCGGGTGATCGCCGGCTGGCGCATCATGTCCCAGACCAGCAGCCGGTGGTAGAGCTTTGTGGCCCGATGGTTGTCGTCGTGCACACCGACCAGGCACCGCAGCCACCAGTACGGGGCGTGCAGCGCGTGCGCGCGGTGCTGGCCGATCAGGTCCAGGCCACCCGCGCGCAGCTTCGTGACGAGGTCGTCCTGGCGGTAGATGCGGACGTGGCCGCCCTCGACGTTGTGGTAGTCGTCCGACAGCGCCCAGCAGATCCGCTCGGGGAAACGCGCGGGCACGGTGACCGCGGCGAGTCCGCCGGGGCGCAGCACGCGGGCCAGCTCGGCGATCGCGCCGGCGTCCGCGGGGAGGTGCTCCAGCACCTCGGCCGCGATGATCCGGTCGAAGGTGCCGTCCGCGAAGGGCAGCGACAGCGCGTCACCGCGCACCGCCCCCGCCTGCCCGCCCGGGGGCACCTGGTCCTCGGCGGCCATCGCGCCGAACATCGCGTTCACCCCGGCCACCTCGTCGGCCGAGTAGTCGAGTGCGATGACCCGGGCACCGCGGCGCAGCGCCTCGAACGAGTGCCGGCCGGCACCGCAGCCGAGGTCGAGGACGAGGGCMTTCCCCGGGACGGGAAAGCGTTCGAAATCGACGGTCAGCATGCGGCGGATGCCTGGTTGTCGTGGCCGGCGGCCGGCCTGGCCTCGCGGAGCACCTTCTCGTACCAGGCGGCGGTGCCGGCCGCAGCGGCCTTCCAGGAGAACAGCTCCTCGACCCGGCGCCGGCCGGCGGCACCCATCCGCGCGCGCAGCTCGGGGTCGTCCTGCAGTGTCCTGATCGCGCCCGCGAGCGCGTCGGCGTCGCCCGGGGGCACCAGCAGCGCGGCCTCCCCGCTCGGCCCGGCCACCTCGGGCAGCGCGCCGGCGGTCGTCGCGACCAGCGGCAGCCCGCAGGCCATCTCCTCCACCGCGGGGAGGCTGAAGCCCTCGTAGAGCGAGGGCACCACGGCGACCTCGGCGGTGCGCAGCAGCTCGACCATCTCGGGCTGGGGCACATTGGACCGGAAGGTGACCGCCTCGGTGAGCCCGAGCTCGACGACTCGGCGCTGCGCCGCCCCGCCCTCCCGGACCTTCCCGATGCACACCAGGTGCGCCGGGCGCTCGACCCGCAGCTTCGCCAGCGCCTCCAACAGCACCATCAGGCCCTTGAGGGGGACGTCCGCGCTGGTGACCACCACGATCCGTCCCGGGACCCGGGTGCTGGCAGCGGCGGCCTGGTCGCCCTGGCCGTCCTGGTCGCCAGTGGGTCCGGCCGGGCTCGGGGTGAACACGTCGGACTCGACGCCGAGCGGAACGGTGTGCATCAGATCAAGCGGCACGTTCATGTCGGCGACGATCTCGTGCCGCGAGCTCTCCGACGGCACGACCACACCGTCGAGACCACGGGCTACCCGTCCCTGCATGGGCAGGAACGAGTACCAGCGACGAACACCGAGCCGGGCTCGTCGGCCGGTCGTCGCGGCCAGGTGCAGACGGCGGTCGACGGTGATCGGGTGGTGGATCGTGGAGACGACCGGGATCCTGTAGGGGCGCAGTGCCCGGCGCAGCGGCAACAGGCCGTAGCCCAGCGTCTGGTTGTCGTGGACGATGTCGAAGTCCGGCCGGCCCTGCCCGCGCCGCGGGCGCAGTGCCTCGAACGCCCGGATCGAGAACGCCAGTGGCTCGGAGAACTGCCCGGTGCGCATCATGCCGAACTCGGCCACGTCCGCCAGGGACCTGAACTCCCGGAACCCCGGCCAGCGGAACGGATCGCCGTCGCGGTAGAGGTCGAGGCTCGGCAGTTCGGTGAGTTCCACGCCCGGGTCGAGCACCGGGTAGGGCGGCCCACTCACAACGTGGACCTGGTGACCTAGCGTAACCAGTTCACGCGAGAGGTGCCGTACGTACACTCCCTGGCCACCACAGGTAGGCAGACTTCGGTACGACAACAACGCAATCCGCAACGGTGCGCCCTCCATCGCTCGCGGCCTCCTACGGGTCCCGCGAGCCCGTGGACAGCGCCGTTGCTGGAACACTAGGACATTAGGCGCCGATCTTCACGGAATCCGGATACTTTCGGCTGCTTTCGGGCAAATCCGGCTACTTAGCGTAGTTGGTGTCACGGCCGGCCCGGACGTCGTTGTCCGTACATTGGGCAGCCGGTTCCTTCGGGTACGAACCATCCGCGACCTGCCAAGTCCCGTCCTGGAGCAGGTCCGGCGACCCAGGCCGCGCCCCCGGCCGGGACCCGGTCCACCTCCCACGTCCTGCGGCTACGCTGTGTGGTTTCCGCTGGGCTGCGGTCAGACGCCTACCCTGGACGGATGGCTCCCGATGATCCGGCCGAGGACTGTTCGCGGCCGCGTCGGGGCCGCCCCCGGGACGCCACGATCGACGATCGGGTCCTGCGGGCCGCCGTCGAGGAGCTGGCCGACCAGGGTGTCGGCGGATTCAGCGTCAACAGCGTCGCGGCCCGCGCGGGAGTGGCGAAACGTGGCATCTACGCCCGCTGGCCCACCCGTGACGGACTGGTGCTCGCCGCCCTGGGCACGTTGGCCGCCGGTCTCGTGCCACCCCGGACCGGCTCGCTGCGCGCGGACCTGCTCAGACTGGCACCGCAGGTCGACGCCGTCTTCACCGAGCCGCGGATGTCGATCCTCGCCCGCTGCCTGGCCGAGCTCTCGCGTTATCCCGACCTGTACGCGGCCTTCCGGCGGGAGTCGGTGGACCGGTGCGCGGCAGCTGTCCAGGATGCCTTCCACGACGCCCGGCTGCGCGGCGAGACCCGGCCGGACCTGGACACCGATCTGGCCGCCAGTGCCTTCCTGGGCGTGCTGCTGACCCGGCAGGCGTTCGGACGGCAGGCGTTCGGCTACGGCAACCCACCCGGCAGCCCACCCGGCAGCCCGGACCCCGGCAGCCCGGACTCCGATGGGCCGGACCCCGATCGCCCGGACGGCACAGGTGGTCCGGACGCAGGTGGGCCGGACGCTGCTGGGCCGGTGACCGCCTTCCACCGCAGGCTCGTCGAATACTCCCTCGCCGCAGCCCGGGATTCCGCCCCCACCCTGCCCGTGGGTGGGTGACGTGGACGTCCTGGCCAGCGGCTGCGGTCACGGCCGCGGTCGCGATTGCACGGTTGTGGGGGGCGGCGCGGTCAGAGCCGCGAACAGCTGTCCGGCTCGGCCGTGCCGTCGGTGGCGAAGCGCGCGTTGATCCAGGCGGAGAGGTCCCGCATGGACGCGTTGACGACCGTGAGGTGATCGGCCAGCTGGTAGCGGCGGTACTCCACCGGGCCGCCAGCCGCGCACAGCGCGCGGACCACGTTGTCCGTGGTGGGCTGGCGGATCACGGTGTCCAGATCGCCCTGGAGCACGAGCTTCGGCGGCCCAGGCTTCTCCAGCTGCTGCCACTGACGTTCCAGGGCGCCGGCGAACGGCTCCGTGCGCAGTGGATCGCTGGTGAACACACTGGTGACGGACTCACCGGTGCTCGCCTGCAGAAGGTCGATCGCGCACCGGTTGTGCGCCACGGCGCTCAGCCTCCGGCCGGTGGCGGTGAGCAGGCCCGCCGGGTTGACAGCCGGATCGGCGGCGGTGACACCCAGCACCGCGAGCAGCAGGTAGCCGACGCCCCCCGGCGTCGCCAGCAGCTCACGCAGGGACGTCCGCACATCGGCCAGGGGCGCGGTCGCCGCTACCCCACGAACCCGCAGGTCAGGCGCGTAGGCGGCGGCGAGACCACTGGCGGCGAGCACCGCCTGGCCGCCCTGCGAATACCCCCAGAGGACGACATCACGGCCCACCTGGGCGGCGGTGAGGGAGCGCGCGGCCCGGGCGGCGTCCAGAACTGCCTTCCCCTCGACGTCGGCCACGTAGATCGGATGCTCACCGGGCCCGCCGAGGCCGGTGTAGTCGGTGATGGCCAGGACGTTCCCATCCCTGGCGAGCTGGAGCGTCCCGCCGACGGTGGACAGCGGCGAGTCCGCTCTCGACGGGGCGCAGCTGTCGTTGATCCCGGTGGTCCCGTGGCCGAACGCGACCAGCTGGCGGCCAGCGGGCGGAACGGGCGTGCCTGCCGCCGGGGCCACCACGAGACCCGTGACGAGCCGGTCCTCCCCGTCCGGACCGGTGGAGTGGTACAGCATCCGCCAGGCCCGCAGGCCGTCCGGCGCGGTCACCGGGGCGGTCGACACCAGCTCACCGGGCTTCCCGGCGGGCAGGTCGGCGAGGTCCTCGGATCCGGTGCGGCCGTTGACGGTGAGGTCCTTCAGGCCGTAGCCGCTCAGCTGGTAGCTGGCGGTGGAGGGCGCCGTTCCGGTTGCCCTGGGCTGATTCGTCGTTTTGGACGTCCTCGTCGGCGCGGTGGCCGACGCCACTGTCGGTGCTGTTGGACGCAGGGCTGTGGCGGAGGTCGAGCGCGCGGTGCAGGCCGCGAGTGGCGTGGCCAGAGCGGTGACGCCGAGGGTGAGGCAGAGGAGACGGATCCGGGGTCTCGTCACCCCGAAAGGTTATGGGTGCTTTGCCAGGGTCGGCACCATCTGAGCGTCAGCTGTGTTTCCGCTGTCCCGCTGCCCGCCCGCTGCCCGCCTGCTGCCCGTCTGCCGTGCACCTGCCGTCCGCCCGCTGTCCCGGTGGGTTTCGGGCCCGGCCCGAGGCCGGAGCGGAGCCGCCCCGTGGACGTGAGACCCTGGATTTACCTACGGCGCTGCCGCGCGCGGTCCGTTCGATCCCCAGGAGGCCCTCGACAGTGACCACGTTCGCGTCGAACACCCTGGCCCTCGGGCCGGACGCAATCAGCGCTGACAGCCTGGCCAAGGCTGGCCTCGTCATGGTCCTGCTGATCGTCTTCGCCGAATCCGGGCTGTTGGTGGGGTTCTTCCTCCCCGGCGACTCCATGCTGTTCACGCTGGGTCTACTGATCTCGCGGGATGAGGTGTCCACGCCGCTGTGGCTGGCCTGTGCGCTGATCGCCGTCGCCGCCATCGCGGGTGACCAGGTCGGCTATCTCTTCGGCCGAAAGGTCGGGCCGGCACTGTTCCGGCGCCAGGACTCGCGGTTGTTCAAACAGGAGTACGTCGACCAGGCACAGGAGTTCTTCGAGAAGCACGGCCCCCGGTCGATCGTGCTGGCCAGGTTCGTCCCGATCGTGCGGACGTTCACCCCGGTGATCGCCGGCGTGGGCCGCATGCACTACCGGACCTTCGTGACCTTCAATGTGATCGGCGGGCTGCTCTGGGGCTGCGGCGTCACCGTTCTCGGCTATTACCTCGGGAAGATCGCCTTCGTTCGGGACAACGTCGAGGCGATGCTCATCCTGCTTGTGCTGGTCTCGGTGCTGCCGATCGGCGTGGAGTATCTGCGGGCTCGTCGCAGAAAGGCCGCCACCGCGGCCACCGGCAGTACCGGGGGCCAGCCCACGGGCACGGGCGCGAGTGGTGCGCACGATCCGGTCGCGGGCGGTCGGACCTACGCCGACCAGCTTGCGGGCACACCGGCGGGGCCGGGCGAGAGTGAGCAGACGATGCGAATCGAGCGGAACCCGCGGCGTGGAGGTGGCGGCAGGCATTCGGCGCCCCGGAACCGCTGAGCGTCGTCGCGCGGGCTGGTCGCCGGCGAGCCTGCCTCGCTCGGGATCGGCCCGCGCAACTGTGCCGGGCCGCTGTGCCGAGGGGCCACCCGAGCCGACAGCCGGGCGCGAAGGCCGGAAACGAAAAGGGTTCCGGCGGGCGACCCACTGATACGGGGGGATTCAGTGGGAGACACCCGCCGGAACACAGCTACCGTATCCGCCCGGTCGGCCCTACGTCGCGCCCACGGCCCAATTATCCCCGAAAAGATGATGAACTAGCGCAAGACGGGCATAGTGCGGTTACTTTCCGTGTCTGAAAGTCCACATTCTGGTTGCCCTGGGTGACGTTGGGTGGCGATCAGAGAGCGTCCATGCCTCGCTCCCCGGTACGGATCCGGACAAGACCCTCCACCGGCAGGACCCAGATCTTGCCGGCCCCGCTGCTTGCCGACGCCGCCGCCCGCCGGATGACGTTCACCACATCAGTCGCGTCGACGTCGGGCACGATCAGCTCAAGCCGGACGTTGCTCACGGATTCGTCATGGAAGACGTTGCCTCGATACGCCTGTGTACGCCAGAGCTCGAGGCCGAAGCCCGTAACCTGACTCAGGGTCATTCCTTGTACCCCGAACGTCGTCAGTGCGGCGCGGACATCATCCACSCGGTGCGGGCGCAGGATCGCCGTCACGAGCTTCAAGACCCGGCTCCACCTCTGGTGGCGTAATGATGTTTCATCGCGGAGAAGCGTAAAGCCCACAGATGACAACGCGGTCTCGCGATTGTCATCCAATCCGGCGGATGCCCGTCAATGCGGGCGTCATCCGATCTCGACGAGAGGACCGACCGATGTCCCTGCTGGACCGGAACACCGCACCGGACCCGCTCGACCTGCTGCCCGCCCTGCCCTCGTTCGCCCTGACCAGCAGCGACATAACGGATGGCAGCCCGCTCGGCCTGGACCAGGTGTACGGGGGTGCGGGCGGCGCGGACCTGTCGCCGCAGCTGTCCTGGAGCGGCTTCCCGGCAGAGACCAAGAGCTTCGCCGTAACCTGCTTCGACCCCGACGCGCCCACCGGCAGCGGTTTCTGGCACTGGGTGCTCGTCGACATCCCGGCGGACGTCACGGAGCTGGCCACCGGTGCCGCCAGCGGTGACCTGTCCGGTCTTCCCGCGGGCTCGTACCACGTCCGCAGCGACTGGGGGACGCCGAACTACGGCGGTGCCGCTCCCCCCGAGGGCGACCGCCCGCACCGTTACGTCTTTGTGGTCCATGCCGTCGACGTGCCGAAGCTCGAGATCGACGCGAGCGTGGCCCCGGCCGTCGTCGGCTTCAACCTCACCTTCCACACCCTGGCTCGGGGCGTCCTGCGGGCGACCTACCAGCGCTGAACCTCAGTCGCCCCCACCCCAGGGCGCGACCCCGGCAGCCGCTGCCGGCCACCCCGAACACGGTGGCCGGACGCCCGTCCTCGCAGGACGGGCTCCCGCGGATGTCGCCCCGGTCGCCGGTTACCTGGTCGCCCACGGTCGGCGCCGACCTGTTCGTCGGCGCTGACTTTCCTGTGCCTGTGTCTGGACGGTGATCCGACAGCGTTCGGCGTCGGCGCAGCGGTTTCACGCGCGATACGGTGAGCGGGTAGTGGCAGTCGACCAAGGGGAGTCGGTATGCGCAAGTTCACTCTCATCGCCGTGGCGGCGAGCGCCGGGGCTCTCCTCACCGCCGTCCGCCGCCGCCGCAACAAGGACGAGATCGACCTTTGGCGCGAGGCGACGGCCGCGCAGGGCACCCGCTGACCCATCCGTAGCGGCGAGTGCCGCTTCCTCATCCCGCCGGGCACCCTGCCGGGGTGGCGAAGTGGCGCTCGCGGCGAGCGAGGGGGGAGTCTGGTCCCCATGGCCACTCCCAGCGCGCCGCATTCGGACTCGCAGCCGGTGTCCTCCTCTGTCGTCCTCTCGGAGCCGCCGCAGCCTCCCGAGTACACGCCGTCCGCGGTGCCGCTCGACCGGCTGCTGGGCTGCGCACGTGCCCATGCGCGGCTGCTGGAGCTGCTGGCCCGGGTTGACGACGCCGTCGCGCGTCGCCCCTCACTACTTCCCGGCTGGACCGTCGGGCATCTGATCACCCATCTCGCACGAAACGCCGACAGCCACGCCGACATGCTCGACGCGGCGCGCGACGGGTATGTCGAGGATCAGTACCCGGGTGGCCCGGAGCAGCGGAACACCGCGATCGAGGCCGGCGCCGGCCGCCCGGCGCAGCAGCTGGTCGCCGACGTCGCCGATTCGGTGCGGCGCCTCGAACGGGCCTGGGACGACACCCACGTCAACACCTGGCGCGGCGGCCTCGGCCGGACGAGCACCCAGGGCAGCACCAGCCTCGCGGATCTCGTGTTCCTGCGATGGCGTGAGATCGAGGTCCACCTGGTCGATCTGGGCCTCACCGATCTCGGCGGCCCGAACTGGGGCGACCTGAGCCCGGCCTACATCGAGGCCGAATGGGCCTGGTCCACCCGCCGCCTGGTGGAACGGCTTCCGTCGGACGTCACGCTCCACCTCACACCAGGGGATCGCCCGTCGCTCGCCGCCGGGAGGGGCGCCCGGATCGTCCGGGTCGATCTCCCCGCCGGGGCAGCGCTGCGCTGGATGGCCGGCCGGGCCGAAGGCGACCCTGCCTGGCCTACCTTGGCCGCCTGGACCTGAGGAACCGGCGGCCAGCCTCGGTCAGGCCTGTTCCGCRTCCGTCCCCGGCTTCGCCCACTGTGGTCCGTCCGTGTCTCGTCGCTTCGTCCTCCCCCGCGCAGTCTGTCTGCCGCTTCGCCGTCGACAACAGCGGTAGCTCGCGGCCAACAGTCCCTCTGCGCGGACCGCAGCGCCTCGTTCACCCCGGCTCAGGTACCGCGGCGTGGGAGCCGGGACTCGATTGTGCGGCAGCCCGCAGGCATCCCTGTGATGGTGACCGTGCACGATATTTGCTTGTCGCAAAAGGTCGACGTTGCCCCTGTCTGTGGCTGCCCGAATCCGCGTACGAAAACTGCCCACGGTGACTGTCGAATCATTTTTCTTCAAAGAAAAATCTGTCGTTCACCTTGCGTGGCGATCGGTACATCGTCCGACGATTTCCAGGTCCGGTGAACGTTCACTTATTTTGCTTTGCAACAAAATAACGCACACTCCAGGGATGGTCATGGTTGGCGACGCTGACGACGGCCGGCGGTGGTCATGGTGAAACTATTTTGCTAGTCAGCAAACGTCGTCGATCGCCGGTCGTGAAAAGGGTCGGTGATGCGAACCCCTACCACCCCGGGTTTCTGTCGGATAATTTTGCTCATGCGCAAAATTCAACAGTACCCACCTGCAGTTTTGGCTGTACGAGGGCACCTTGATCCTCCGCGGTGACTGTCGCAGAAGTTCGATGAGTTTGCTTGGCATCAACCGGCATCTTTGACCATCGAGGGAATCCGGTGGACGATTTGCGCGCCGACCGCCCGAGGAGTTAGTTTACAACGTTTGCTAATTGACAAAATTTGACTGACTCCCAGTGGGGTTTCTGTCAAATTTTTGCTCGGAAGCCATCGACGGAGAGCGTCGCCGACGGGAACGAATTCCGAGATGGTCCCGGCGATCTACGGGCGTGATGGCTTACGCCAGCTCCTTGTCGTCGCGCTCGTCAATGGCGTGAGTGTAGAACGTTTGCTTATTAGCAATAGATGGCGGACTCCAAACTGGGCTCGGGCCATCGTCGCCGGGAGTACCCGCGTGCTGGCCGCGAGCAGGGTCGGTGCCCCTGCGGAACTCCCGTAGCTGCAGTGACTCCCATCGCCCAGGGGCTGCCGCCGCAGGCACCTTGTCGCCGCAGCCGCAGCCGCAGCCGTGCCTTGGGCGTCCCGCATCGGCCGTGCGGCCCACGCGGACGACGTGACCATCCCGCCGGAGCGGTCGCGCGAATCGGATGTGTCGCCACTGCCACGGAGAAGCCTCCGCACCGGATTCGGGTTGCGCGTGGACCTGTCGTCGTGGGGCCGAGGCCTGCTGCGCGAGGCCTGTGGTCAACGTGCGCTGGAGCGCGGGGCCACGCTGTCCACAGTTCGGTGGTCCACGGCGGGAACGATGACCGCTGGTGGGCATCGTGTGGATAAGTCTGGACCGTTTCTGCCTGCCGGCCGGCGCCTGCGCACAGGCCGCCAACCCGGGTTCGCTGCGGCGCGTGCCCTCGCAGCTGGCCGACGGAGCAACGAAGATCCCGCGCGAACCAGCCACACAGGCGGAGAACAGCTAACGATTTCCACCCATGGGTCTCGTTCACCCACGGCGAGGCCGAGCTCCGGCGGGCTTTCCACAGCTGTCGAACCGAACCGAGCCCCCCGCCGCGGAGCGGCAGCACGACCGAGACCGACCTGACGACGTCACTACCAACACACAAGCGCCATCGATGTCGTCGCGGCCCGGTGGGACTCAGGCCGACTCATCGCCGATGGCGTGGCGTGTTCCAGACATATTTCCAGACAACGTGCGTTGTGGCAATCATGGCACATTGCTCGCTTTATGTCTGTACCTCGGCACGGAATGGCGCCGAGAACTTGAACGCACTCCATATATGGGCAGCGTGCGCCGAGAGGGGTCGGGTTATCCACAATCTCGACCCACGCTGACACGAGGGGTGCACTCTGGTCGGCCTTGCATCGTTGAACCCGGCCTGAGCTGGCAGAACTGCCAAGATGATCACAACTTTGATCTACGGAGAGCCGTGGGTGGCGGGCCGGTGGAGCCGATCGAAGGGGCTGCCGCCTCGGCGGGCTGGGGGTACTGGCTGTGGACAACGCGGTGGTTGCCGCCCACGCCACGACCCCCGCCGCCGAAGATCAAGGGTGAAGAAACCTCGGCGGCAGGCGCCCCAGCGGTGAGCGATGCCGTAGTCTGGGGACGTTGGTCACCCGGATCTCGCGTCCTGGCGGCCAGACCCACGGGGGCGTAGCTCAACTGGCAGAGCACTGCCTTTGCAAGGCAGGGGTTAGGGGTTCAAGTCCCCTCGTCTCCACTCGCTGGCTGCTCGCCGGCCTCTGGTCGGCTTCGCCGAGGTTGGATGTCTGCCCGGGGGGCGACCCCCGGACCCCCGAGTGTCGGGCTTCGCCCGACCTGGCGGGGCCGGGATGATCGTTATGTGGCCAACCGTGTAGCAAAGCCGCTTCAGCGGTGCTCCCCGCCTGGTGTCCACAGCCGTCCTGCGGAGGAAGTCGTCTATGGCCTCGGTGGCGGCGTGCAGACGTTCGGGGACCCGTCGGAGTCATCAACCCCAGCAAGGGCTACACCGCCGGTGCGCTGCGAGGAGTGCCGGACACCGGTGTTGGCCGGCACTGGTGGTACAACCTGCGCGCGGTCGACCTCACCGTGGCGCAGCTGCCGGTCCAGATCGGCACGATCAGCCGACCTCCCGGTTGGTAGACACGGCGATGGTGGGCCCGGCTTTGACACCGGGCCTACCGCATGCGAGCCTAGGCGTCTAGCCCACCGGCCCCCTCGCGGGCCGGGTTTTTTCGTGCGCGGGCCGGCTCTACGACCTCATAGCCTGGACTGTCGCCTCCGAGGACGTGTCCCCCAGCCAACCTCCCATTGATCGCTCCGCGTGCGAGAACGAGCGAACGACCTGACCGCCGGGCCGCCTCCTCGCGTAGGTCAGGCATGCCCGCCTGCGGCAGGCATGCGCCGATGTGGTGCTGCCTCGGTCGGATGTGCGGGTACGGCGAGGTGACCAGGCGCTTAGGTGCTCAGTGCATCGGAGGATCACGGCGTTGTCCCGGCTGGGCCATCACCGGATGTAGATGCTGCCGGGAATGTGATGCGCAGGTCCAGTCCGCCGTCCTGCCTGGGGAGAGCGATGATCCGTGCGTGATGGCTGTCGGCGATGGCCTTGACGATCGTGAGACCGAGGCCGAACCCCCGACGGCCTGCGTCCCGTGTTCGGTCGGGCCGTCCGCGCCGGAAGGGTTCGAAGAGGCCGTTCACGTCATGGGCGAGCAGCAGCGGGCCGCTGTTCGCGATGGCCAGGTACATCTGGCCGGTGCCGGTGCCGGTGCCGGTGCCGGTGCCGATCTCGATCCAGCCGCCCGGAACATTGTGATTGACCGCGTTCTCGACCAGATTGCGGACGAGTTGGTGGAGCAGGATGGGATCGCCGAGCACCGGAGCGGTAGCCAGGTCGGCGGTGATCCGGGCGCTGGTCAGGGTGTCCGTGTTGGTGTGGGCGAGAACGTCGGCCGCGACGTCGGCTAGATCGACGGGGATCGGTTCGGTGAGTTCGTTGCCTCCGTCGGCGAGGGTCAGGAGCCGGTCGACGAGATCGGTGTTCCTGGTGTTGATGGCCAGCAGGCGGTCGGCGAAGTGGACGATGTCGGGGTGAGCGGTCGCCTTGGTCGCTTCGAGCTCGATCACGGCACGTTCCAGCGCGAGCGGGGTCCGCAGTTCGTGGGAGGCGCTTGCGACGAAGCGGCGCTGGCCATCGAAGGCGTGGTCGAGGGTTTCGAGCATGGCGTCGAAGGCATTGGCTAGCCGTCTGATGTCGTCGCTGTGTCCGGTCAGCGCGATCCGCTGGCTGAGGTCGCGGTGCGGGCCGGTGGACCGTGCGATCTGCTCGGCGGTGGCGGTGATGGCATCGAGTGGTCGCAGGCCGCGGYCTGCGATGATCCAGCCGGTGCCCGCGGTGGCGAGGCCTATGGCGAGGACGATGCCGCTTCCCCGAACGAGCAGTGTGTCGAGGGCGGCATTCCTGATCCTTTCCTCGTTGCCTCTGATCTGCTCGGCGAGGTCGTCGAGGCTGATTCGGCTCCCGCTGGGTGCGGTGATCGTCGCTTCGCCCGCCTGGCCGGCCCGCTGTCGAAGAGCGGCGATGCGGAAGTCGGAGTCCCCGGTGAGCTCGGCGTCGAGGCGGGCCTGGACGACCAGGTAGAGCAGCGTGAGGATGACCGCTCCGGCGAGGATCGACAGCGCGCCGTAGAGAATGGTGAGACGGGCGCGCAGGCTCAGGCTGTTCACGGTATGCGGTAACCGGCCGCCGGCAGTGTTTCGATCAGTTGTGGTGTGCCGAGCTTGCGGCGCAGTTTCATCACCGTCATGCGGACGGTGTTGGTGAAGGGATCGATGTTCTCGTCCCAGACCTTCTCCAGCAGCTGCTCAGCCGACAGAACACCGCCGGCGGCGCGGAGCAGTTCGACCAGGACCGCGTACTCCTTGTTCGTCAGAGTGACGAAATGGCCGTCTCGAGTGACGGTCCGGCTGGCCTGATCCACACGTAGGCCGGCGCGTTCGAGAATCGGAGCGGCGGCCGGCGCGGTGCGGCGGGCGAGAGCGTGCACGCGGGCGGACAACTCGGCCAGCGCGAACGGCTTCACGAGGTAGTCGTCGGCGCCGATCGCGAGCCCTTCGACCCGGGCGCGGACCGCCGAGGCGGCGGTCAGCATCAGGACCCGCGTTGATCGTCGGGCGGCGACGATCGCGCGGCAGACCTCATCGCCGTGCACGACGGGCAGGTCCCGGTCCAGAACGACGACGTCGTAGTCGTGAGTGGCGCATTTCTCCAGCGCCTCTTCGCCGTCGTAGGCCACGTCGACGGCGAACGACTCGCGTGTCAACGCCTCGCAGAGCGCACCGGCGAGCTCTGGTTCGTCCTCCACGACCATCACCCGAACCATCTGGTTTCCCCCTTCGCCTCGTCTGCGCCCCGGTGCGGTGCCCGTTCAGCATGGCGCCGCGGGCATAACCGTCGGATAACGAGCGGCCGCCGACGTTACGGCCTGGTTATCCGCAATGCCGTCCACTGGGCGCCGTAGTCGATATCGCTCAACCACGACGGAGGACACGGATGATCAGGACCACACTTCCGCTGGCAGTGGTGGCCACCGGCCTGAGCCTGGTGGTCATGGGGTTGGCCGGTTGCGGCTCCGGCGGTGGCGCGGCGCCGGTCGGGACGGTGTCCGGTGCCGGTGGCACTGGGGCACCGACGGTACAGACGTATGCACAGTGCATGCGCGACCACGACGTCGACATGGCTGACCCGGACCCGTCCACGGGAGTTCCGCAGTTCGGGGAGGGCGTCGACCCGAACAGTCCGGCCGTGAAGCAGGCGCTGGCCGCCTGCCAGGATCGGCTGCCCGCCGGCAGCCGGGGAGAACCGAACGACGCCGACCTCGGCGCCTATGTGGCCTTTGCGCAGTGCATGCGCGACAACGGCCTGCCGGGCTTCCCCGACCCCCAGCCCGGCTCGGCCGGCGGTCTGTTCGCCGGCGCGGACGTCGACCGCGACGACCCGGCGTTCCAGCAGGCGGCCCAGCAGTGCCAGGACATCCTCGACAACGCAGGCGCGTGACATGGCCGGGACCGGGGCAGGAGAGACCAGAACCAGTGAGACTTCCGTGACCGCCCCGCCGGCGGCTGTCGGGCGCAGGGCGGGCGGCCCGGATGTGCCCAGCGGGGCTTGGACACGGGCGGTGGTCGCACCGCTGGCTAGGAGATCGCTACGGCGCCTGCGGCGCCGCCGGCACCTGCTCGCCCTGGCAGGGGCGGGGGCGGGGGCCGTCACGCTGATCGCCGCTGCCGCGGTGGGCTTCGGTGGCAGCTCGTCGCCGCCGACCGGGCCGCTTCCCGCGGCGACCGCGGTGGTCCTACGCACGACCCTGACCCAGACCCAGCAGGTCGGTGGTCTGATCTCCTACGGCGAGCCGGTCGGACTCGTCGCGCAGCAACAGTCCGGAGTCCTCACCTGGATCGCTGCCCCGGGCACGACGGTGAAGATCGGCCAACCCGTGTACACGGTCGACAGCAGGCCGGTCATTCTCCTGCACGGCACCGCGACGCCGTACCGGACACTGGCCACGGGCACCTTGGGCCCGGATGTGAAGGAGCTCGAGACCAGCCTGAAGAACCTGGGCTACACCGGTTTCACCGTCGACGAAACCTTCGACGCCGCCACCGCCTCGGCTGTGCGGGTGTGGCAGGCCAAAAGTGGTCTGCCTGTCACAGGCACCGTCCCGCCTGACCAGATCTTCGTCCACGACGGCGACATCCGAGTCGCCCTCCAGGTCATCCCGGCCGGCAGCCGCCTGGGCCTGCAACCCAATCAGCAGGTCATCACCTACAGCGGCGCCACACAGGTGGCATCGATCCCACTGGACGTTTCGCTGCAACATCTCGTCCACACCGGAGATCCGGCGACCGTCACCCTTCCGACGGGCCAGCGTCTCGACGGCACGGTCAGCAGCGTCGGCGCCGTCGCACAGACCATCGAGGAGCAGGACAAGACCTTCATCACCGTGATCGTGTCGTTCGACGATCCCTCCGCGCTCGCCGGAGGCTTCGACTCGTCGCCGGTGACATTGGCAATCGTCACCGGGCAGCGGGCGAACGTGCTGACTGTTCCGATTACCGCGCTCCTCGCGAACCCCGATGGCGGGTACGCCGTCCAGGCGGTCCGGGACGGACGGCTGACGTTCGTGCCAGTGACGATCGGCATGTTCGCGGGCGGCAAGGTCGAGATCAGCGGAGCCGGGATCAGCGAAGGCCTCACCGTGCGGGTCGCCCAGTGAGCGCCGCGGTTGCCATCGTCGTCCTCGACCGGGTGTCCAGGTCCTTTGGCACGGTCAGCGCGCTGGCCGACGTCAGCCTGCGGATCAACGAGGGCGAGCTTGTCGGGATCGTCGGGCCGTCCGGGTCGGGCAAGTCGACGATGCTCCACCTGCTCGGCACCCTCGACCGGCCGACGACGGGAACCGTGACCGTCGACGGCCAACCGGTCCACGCGCTGAGTGACGACCAGCGTTCGGCGCTACGCGCGCAACGCATCGGGTTCATCTTCCAGCAGTTCCACCTCGCCTCGGGCGTGCCGGCGCTGGACAACGTGGCTGATGGGCTGTTGTACACCGGCGTGCGCCGTCCGGAACGGCTCGAACGTGCACGCGCCGCCCTTGACCGGGTTGGTCTCGGCCACCGGGTCCACCACCGGCCGCACCAACTGTCCGGCGGCGAACGCCAACGTGTCGCAATCGCCCGCGCTGTCGTCGGCGAGCCCGCACTGCTGCTTGCCGACGAACCCACCGGCAACCTCGACTCCTCGTCCGGATCAGAGGTGATGGCCCTGCTACAACAGCTCCGCTCCGCCGGAACCACCGTCGTGATCATCACGCATGACCGCGACATCGCCGCCGCCCTGCCACGACGCATCGAGATGCGGGACGGCCACAAAGTCGGCGACAGCGGAGACATCCGGACACCTCAGGGAGCCCGTGCATGACCGCCACCCGATCAACGACTGATGCGTCTACTCGGGGCGGCATCCTGGCGACGGACAGGACCGGACATGTGACCCACCGGGGGCTGGTGCCGGACGCCACCCTGGTCCTGCGCCCGGTCCGGCTCACCGCGCCGGACCTCATCCGCGTCGGCTCCTCCGGACTTCGCTCCCGACCGATGCGTGTCGCACTGTCCGCCCTGGGCATCGCGATCGGCATCGCGGCCATGATCTCGGTAATCGGTATCTCCTCCTCGAGCCGGGAGGCCTTCCACCGCCAGATCGCCGCACTTGGTACCAACCTGCTCACTGTCAGTCCCGGCCAGAGCCTCTTCGGCGACCAGGCGCACCTCCCGACCGAGGCAGTCGCGATGATCGGCGCGATCGGCCACGTCGAGTCGATCAGTGCCACCGGCCTGGTGCCGGACGCCAAGGTCTATCGCAACGACCACATCCCGGCCGCGGAATCCGGCGGTATCGCCGTGCTGGCAACCAGGCTGGACCTGCTTCACACCGTCGGGGCCGACATCGTCGCCGGCACCTACCTCAACGAGGCGACCCAGCACTATCCCGCCGTGGTCCTCGGATCGGACGCAGCAGCCCACCTGGGCGTCGACTCGACCGGACCGGACCAGCAGATCCACCTCGGTGGCCAGTGGTTCACCGTCGTCGGCATCCTCGCCCCCGTCGGCCTCGCCCCCGAACTCGACCGCGCCGCCCTCGTCGGCTGGCCCGTCGCCGCCGACCTGCTCGGCTTCGACAGCTTCCCGACCACCCTGTACACCCGCACAGACCCCGGGAACGTCGAGGCCGTACAGACGTTGCTCGCCCGCACCGCCAACCCGACCGCCCCCAACGAGGTCGACGTCTCACGTCCTTCCGACGCCCTCGCCGCACAGCACGCGGCCGACTCCACCCTCGGCGGGCTCCTGCTCGGCCTCGGGTCAGTCGCACTGCTCGTCGGCGGCATCGGGGTCGCGAACACCATGGTCATCTCAGTACTCGAACGACGAGGCGAGATAGGACTTCGCCGCGCGCTCGGCGCCACCCGCGGGGACATCCGCAACCAGTTCCTCGCCGAGGCGCTTCTCCTGTCCGCCCTCGGCGGGATCACGGGTCTCATCCTCGGCACCGGCGTCACCACGTGCTACGCCACCATTCAAGCCTGGCCTACCGTCGTCCCGTCCTGGGCGATGCTCCTCGCCTTCAGCGCCACCATCGTCATCGGCGCGGCCGCCGGGATCTACCCCGCCACCCGCGCCTCCCGCCTCCAACCCACCGAAGCACTCACCGCGCCCTGAGACACCAGGGCACCGGGACGCTGACGAACGGCGCCGCGTCGCAGGGCCGCCTACCTGGCGGCGCCGACTACCTGGCGGCGCCGGCCCGGTCGGGCAGCGAATTCTCGATCCGGTGCTGGATGCTGCGGTTGAGGCGGCTCAACGAGCGGACGAGTTCGCTGATCTCGGTGGGGTCCCAGTCGGTGAGGACCCGCTCCAGGCCGCGTACCGACCATGAGCGGTGCTGGTCAAGCCGTTCCCTGCCGTGCGGGGTGAGCCGGAACATCCGCGCCATTCCACCGGCGGGGTCGAGGATGCGCTCGACGAGCCCGGCGCGCAGCATGGCCGCGGTCTGCCGGTTCACGGTGGACGCGTTGAGCCGGAAGGTCTCGGCCAGCTGCCCGATGGACTGTGGGCCCGCGCTCTCGAGCCGGCCCATGAGGAGATACGCACTGCGTTCCAGCTGTTGGCTGCCCGGATCCCAGCCACCGGCGAACGCTCCCATCGACGGGTGACGCGTCAGGAGCACAAGCTCGTGTTCGAGCTGGGCGATCTCCCGTTCACTCAATTCCCGTCTCCTCCTTCGGCCGACAGACAGGCCACCCGCAGGTGTGCCGCCTTCCTATCAATGTGCCGCTTCACAGGCGATTCAATGCGCCGCTTAACGGGTGATCGGAGCAGGCGCAGCCACCGGGGCCGCGGCCGGAGCGGAAGCTGCGGCGGCGGCCGGGACGGGGGTTTCGGGGACGGGGGCTTGCAGCCTCGGGATGGCCAGCTCCACGAGCGCGGCCAGGGCCGCGCTGCCGGCGCAGATCGCCAGGCACACCCGGATGCCGTTCTCCGCCGGGACGGCAGTCGTGCCGATCCTGATCGTCATCTGGCCGAGAACGAGGCCCACCACCGTGCTGGCGGTGGACGTCCCCAGCGAGCGGGCCAGGGAGTTGAGGCCGTTGGCCGCGGCGGTCGCCGACCGGGGCACCGACCTCATGATCAGGGTCGGTGTGGCGGCGTAGGCGAAGCCGACGCCGGCGCTGTTCACGATGCCGAACAGCGTGACGCCCCAGGCGGTGCCGATGAGAAGCTGCGCCAGGACGTTGCCGAAGCAGATGGTCATAGTGCCCAGCAGCAGGCAGGTCCTGGGCCCGCGGACCTGCGCCAGCCGCGCGGCGAGCGGTGAGACCGTCATCATCGCCAGGCCTCCGGGCGCCATCAGCAGCCCGGCTTCGAGCATGGACAGCCCCTGCCCGTAGCCGGTGGCGGTGGGCAGCTGAAGCATCTGAGGCCCGAGCAGACTCGTGGAGTACATCGCGAAGCCGACGACGATGGTCGCGAGGTTGGTCATCAGCACCGGGCGGCGGGCGCTGGTGCGCAGGTCCACGATGGGTGACGGGGCACGCAGCTCCCAGGCGCCCCAGAGTACCAGTACGGTCAGTGAGCCGACGAAGAGGCACAGGACGGTTGCGCTCGTCCAGCCCCACTCGGCGCCCTTGGAGATCGCGAGCAGCAACGCGACCAGCCCCACGGACAGGCCGACGGCCCCCTTGGCGTCGAACCGCTGCCGAACGCGGACGGGGGACTCGGGCACCACCCTGGCGATCAGTACCGCGACGAGGGCCGACAGCGCGGCGGCGAACCAGAACAGCGCGTGCCAGCCCAGATGCTGGGCGATGACCGCGGACAGCGGCAGGCCCAGCGCGCCACCCACACCGAGCGACGAGCTCATCAGCGCGACCGCTCGCCCGAGCCGTTCGGGTGGCAGGACGTCCCGCATGATGCTCATGCCGAGCGGGATGAGCGAGATACCCAGGCCCTGCAGAACTCGTCCGACGATCACGGGTGCCAGTGACGAGCTCAGCGCGCACACCAGGGAGCCCGCCGACACGGACAGCAGGGCGACCAGCATCAGCCGGCGCTTGCCGTAGAGATCGCCGAGCCGGCCGAGCAGCGGGGTCGCGACGGCCGAGGTGAGCAGCGTCGCGGTGATCACCCAGGAGGTGTTGGAGACGCTGGTGTCGAGCAGCTCCGGCAGCCGTGGGATCAGCGGTATGACCAGGGTCTGCATCAGCGAGACCATGATTCCGGCGCCGGCGAGGACGCCCACGACACCGCGGCCGACCGGGGGCGTGCTGGCAGGAGTGCTCACCGGGACCAGCTCCGTTCGTGTGACCCTGACCATGGACGCGGTGCCTGTGCGCAGATGTGCACTATGCATGAGTAGCGCAGAGTGCAGGTGCCGTGCATTGTGCATGTGTCGTGTGACACGCATGTGCTGCCGACGTCGCGTCCAGGTGCGGTGCCCCGCCGAAGCTGACGGGGCACCGGGTTCAGTTCGGCGTTGGAGCCGGTTCTGAAGTGGAGCTGGTTCTGGCGTGGAGCTGGTTCTGACGTGGGGCTGGGCGGGGCCGCCGTCCGGTCAGGCGCCCTTGGTGGGGACGAGCGCGACGACCGGTATGACCCGGGACGTCAGCTCCTGGTAGTGCTCGAACTGCGGGTTACGCGCCGCCTGGCGCTTGTAGATCGAGCTGCGCTCGCCGCCGTGCAGCTCGATGGCGGTCACCTGCAGCACCTGGCCGTCGACCTCGATGGTGGCGGCCGGGTTGGCCCGCAACTGGCCCAGYCAGCTGGGATCCTCGTCGGCGCCGTCGTTGGCGGCGAAGACGTAGTAGCGGCCCTTGTCGAGGTAGAAGTTCAGCGGGCACACGTGCGGTGACCCGTCCGGCTCGGGGCCGCTGTCCAGGAGCAGCAGTGTGGCGCCCTCGAAGAGGCCCGCAGGTCGGCCCCCGTTGGCCCGGAACTCCTCGATGAATTCCTTGATCTCCTGCGCGCTGTACATCTTCCTGCTCATCAGCCCGCCTCTGCGTGGATGCCGATCCCTGACGCGGTGTCGGGATCTTCGGAGAAAAGCACCCTGGTTACGTCCCGGACCCAGGCCACCACCGTGCGACGTTCTTCACGTGGTGGGCGCGGCGCACGGCGCCTCGGCGGTGCCTTTACGGCGCCTGATCGATGGCGCCCGCGCGGCCGGTGGGTCACTGTTGGAGATGGATGGCGACCTGGCCGGCCGGCCGGACGGGGATCGGCGGGGGAATCGGTCGGCTTTCCGTCGCGCCGGGCTGGCATGACGCATCGACACAATGCGACTACGAGACGCATATTCCATGCCGGTGCTGGCCGGTTTCGCGGGTTTCCTGGCCGACTGTGCGGAGACGGTCAGGAGCGGGGAGCGTAGAAGTAATGGTGTGGTCGGGAGCACACTCCCGGACGGGAGGTCGAGGAGGCCCATGAACATCGACGACATGATCCTGGTGAGCATCGACGACCACGTGGTCGAGCCGCCCGACATGTTCAAGAACCACGTTCCGGCGAAGCTCGCCGACCAGGCGCCGCATGTCGTGCGCAACGACAAGGGCGTCGACCAGTGGATCTACCAGGGTCGGGTCACCGGTGTCAGCGGCCTGAACGCCGTCGTCTCCTGGCCCGCCGAGGAGTGGGGCAAGGACCCGGCCGGGTTCGCGGAGATGCGCCCGGGTGTGTACGACATCCATGACCGGGTGCGGGACATGGACCGCAACGGCATTCTGGCCTCGATGTGCTTCCCGACCTTCGCGGGGTTCTCGGCCGGGCACCT